>NZ_JPGU01000002.1:134586-226789 GCF_000732115.1 Frankia sp. CeD | reverse complement strand
GNNNNGGACGGCACGATCCTCGGCGAGGAGACCCTCTTCACCGACGACCCGGTCCACGCCGCGATGCGCGTCTTCCTCAGCCGCGCCCCTCGCGCCGAACTTGTCGAGACCCTGCTCGACGCCGCCGACGACAACGACGCCGTCGCCGATGCGCTGTGGGAGGCGACGGTCGCCTGGCACGGCCGTCAGCACGGAGCGACGCCGTCCACCTGACCGGCAGGCCCCTGACCCGCAGGCCCGAGCCCCCGCAGCCCGATGCCAGGGGCCCCACACTGCGCCGAAGGCGCCGTCGACTACCCCAGGAAGCTCGCCGAAGGCGAGCTGACAGAAACCCCGAACGGCGCCCGATGCCAGGGGCCCCCACACTGCGCCGAAGGCGCCGTGTGGGGAAGGCGCCGTGTGGGGAAGGGCTTACTCGACTGTCACCGACTTCGCCAGGTTACGCGGCTGATCGACATCGAGGCCGCGCGCAAGCGCCAGCTCGCACGCGAAGACCTGCAGCGGTAGCGTCGTGACCAGGGGCGCGAACAGCGACGCGGTCGCGGGCACGCGGATGAGATGATCGGCGAACGGTTCGACGGCGGTGTCGCTCTCTTCCGCGATCACGATCGTGCGGGCGCCACGCGCCCGGACCTCCTGGATGTTGGAAACGATCTTTCCGTGCAGGTTGGCACGACCCCGCGGGGACGGCACAACGACGAACACCGGCAGGCCGGGCTCGATGAGCGCGATCGGCCCGTGCTTGAGCTCCCCCGCCGGGAACCCCTCGGCGTGCATGTAGGCGAGTTCCTTGAGCTTGAGGGCCCCTTCCAGGGCCACCGGGTACCCCACATGACGACCGAGGAATAGCACCGCCTTCGCGTCGGCCAGGGCGCGGGCGAGCTCCCGCACCGGCTCGACCGTTCCCAGCGTCCGTTCGATCAGCTCGGGCATGCGCTGGAGCCGCTCGACGTACGCGGCGACCTCGTCGCCGTAGAGCACGCCGCGCACCTGGGCCAAGAACAGGCCGACGAGAAGGCACGCGGCGACCTGCCCGAGGAAGGTCTTGGTGGACGCGACCCCCACCTCCGGGCCGCAGCGAGTGTACAGCACCGCATCGGACTCCCGAGGGATCGTAGAACCGTTGGTGTTGCAGATGGCCAGCACCCGCGCCTTCTGCTCGCGCGCGTGTTTGACCGCCATCAGCGTGTCCAGCGTCTCGCCGCTCTGGCTGATCGCGATGACGAGGGTGGACCGGTCGAGCACCGGGTCGCGGTAGCGAAACTCCGAAGCCATCTCGACCTCGCAGGGCAGCCTGGTCCAGTGCTCGATTGCGTACTTCGCGATGAGGCCGGCGTGGTAGGCGGTGCCGCAGGCGACGATGAAGACCTTGTCCACGTCCCGGAAATCCTGGCCAGACAGCCGCTCCTCGTCGAGCACGATCGCACCGTCGGCGGAAAGCCGACCGCGCAGCGTGTCTGCCAGGGCGGTCGGCTGCTCGCTGATCTCCTTGAGCATGAAGTACGGGTAGCCGCCCTTCTCGGCGGCGCTGGCATCCCAGTCGACGTGGTAGCGCCGACCCTCGATGATCTGGCCGCCGAAGTCGGTCACCGTCGCACCGTCCCGGCGGGCCTCGACCACCTGATCCTGCCCGATCTCCAGCGCCTCCCGGGTGTGGGCGATGAAGGCCGAGACGTCGCTGGCGAGGAAGGTCTCCCCCTGACCGAGCCCCACGACCAGCGGGCTGTTACGCCGGGCCCCGACAACCACCTCCGGGAAGTCGCGGTGCAGCACGACCAGGGTGAACGCGCCTTCCAGCCGCCGGCAGACCCGTCGCAGCGCGACGGTCAGCGGATGCGCGCCCCCGTCGTACCCGCGGTCGGCACCGGCACCGGTGCCGGTGCCGGTGCCGGTGCCGGCAAGCTCGACTTCGAGGAGATGGGCGACGACCTCCGTGTCGGTCTCACTGGCGAGCTCGTGGCCGACCGTCTCCAGCTCGACCCGCAACGCGGCGAAGTTCTCGATGATCCCGTTGTGGATGACGGCGATGGCGCCGGTGCAGTCGGTGTGCGGATGGGCATTCGCGTCGGTTGGTCCACCATGCGTGGCCCACCGGGTATGCCCCATGCCTGTGGTGCCGGGCATCGGCCTGGAATCCGGATTCTCGGCGAGCAGCTTCTCGAGGTTGGACAGCTTGCCGGCACGACGCGCCGTCCGCAGTGCCCCGGCGCCGACCACGGCGACACCCGACGAGTCGTAACCGCGGTNCTCCAACCGCCGCAGACCGTTCAACGCGACATCCAGGGCCGCCTGGTCGCCGACGTAACCGATGATCCCGCACATGCGGCTCAGCGTACGCAGGTTCCCGGGGGTGAGAGCGTACCGGGGGAGGCTCGGGGCAAGGTGTCCGCTTGTGGCCGCGGCGGGACCGGTCAGCGGCGGGACCGGTCAGCGGCGGGACCGGTCAGCGGCGGGACCAGTCAGCGGCGGGACCAGTCAGCGGCGGGATCGGTCAGCGGCGGGATCGGTCAGCGCGCCGGCGGCAACGCGGTGCGCACGACGGCGGCGAGCCGCTGTGCGACCGCCCGCGCGGCGGCGTCGGTGCCCGCCTCGACCATCACCCGCACGAGGGGTTCGGTGCCGGACGACCGCAGCAGCACCCGACCCTCGTCACCGAGTTCCGCCTTGGCCAGGGCGACGGCCCGCAGCAGTTCCTCATTGGTGTCCACCTGTGTCCGGTCGACGCCACGCACGTTCACCAACACCTGGGGCAGCCGGGTCATCGCCTTGGTGAGCTCGCCGAGCGGTTGTCCGGTCTCGGCGACCCGGCCCAGGATCCGCAACGCCGTCAACAACCCATCGCCGGTCGTCGCGTGGTCCAGGAACACCACGTGCCCGCTCTGCTCACCGCCGAGCACGTAGCCTCCGGCGCGCATCGTCTCCAGCACGTACCGATCTCCGACGGGTGTAGTGACGACGGTGATACCGGCCTCCCGCATCGCGTGGTGAAAGCCCAGATTCGACATCACGGTGACCACCACCGTGTCGTCGACCAGCTCACCCCGCTCGGCCAGCGCCAGAGCACACATCGCCAGGATCTGGTCGCCGTCGACGACCTCACCGGTCGCGTCCACGGCGAGGCAACGGTCCGCGTCGCCGTCATGGGCGATGCCGACGTCGGCGCCGTGCGCCACGACCGCGGCACGCAGGCTGTCGAGATGGGTGGCACCGCTGCCGTCGTTGATCGCTATCCCGTCGCCGTCGGCGTGCAGCGCGACGACGTCGGCTCCGGCCGCCCGCAGCACCCGAGGGGCCAAGGTGGAGGCGGCGCCCTGGGCACAGTCGACGACGACCCGCAGGCCGTCGAGCGGCACCGGCAGCGTGGCCAGCAGATGCGCCGCATACCGGTCGAGGAGAACCGGTTCGTCGCGGACCCGACCGACGTCGGCGCCGACGGGACGGCGGCTGGGAGGTAGGGCCATCCGCCGCTCGATGGCATCCTCGACCTCGTCGGGCAGTTTGAGGCCGCCGGCGGCGAACAGCTTGATGCCGTTGTCCGGCATCGGGTTATGGCTGGCGGAGAGCATGACGCCGAACATCGCGCCGCTGGCCGCGACGGCGTGAGCCACCGCGGGCGTGGGTGCCACCCCGATCCGGGCCACGTCGGCACCGGAGGCCGCGAGCCCGGCGACCACCGCGGCCTCCAGGAACTCCCCGGAGGGCCGCGTGTCCCGGCCGACGACCACTACCGGCTTACCGCGGCCGGAGGGCCCGCTGGTCCGGTTCGGCCCAGCGAGGACCTCGACCGCCGCGAAAGCCAGCGACAACGCCTGCTCCGCGGTCAGATCGATGTTGGCGACACCTCGGACGCCGTCGGTGCCAAAGAGCCTCACCATTGAGGTCTCCCTCGTCGAAGATCGTGGCGGAGACCGAGGGGGGCACCGGTGGCACCGATCCCCTCCGGGAGCACGCCTCCGGGGGCACGCCCGCGAAGGGGATCCAAGGTCAGCGCTTGCTGTACTGCGGAGCCTTGCGGGCCTTCTTGAGCCCGTACTTCTTACGCTCCTTGACCCGAGCGTCACGGGTCAGGAAGCCGGCCTTCTTCAGGGTAGGCCGGGACTCCTCCTCCGCCAGCGTCAACGCGCGGGCGAGGGCGAGCCGCAGCGCACCGGCCTGCCCGGAGACGCCGCCGCCGTGCAGCCGGGCGACGATGTCGTACGACTCCATCCGATCCAGTGCCTTGAGCGGCTCGTTGACGAGCTGCTGGTGCACCTTGTTCGGGAAATACTGCTCAAGCGTGCGCCCGTTGAGCGTCCACTGCCCGGTCCCCGGGAGCAGACGCACCCGGACGACCGCCTCCTTGCGCCGCCCGGTGGCGCGGGGATTGCCCTGTACGTCGGTCACGACAGCCACGTCGCGTTCCTTCCTCGGTTGATGCGTGGTTCCCGGGGCCGATACCGCCGGGCGGGAAGAGCCCGCCCGGCGACCGGCTCAGGAGGTCCNCGGCTACTGCGCGACCTGGATGATCTCGAACGGGGTGGGCTGCTGCGCCTGGTGCGGGTGAGTCGGACCCGCATAGACCTTCAGCTTGGTCCCCTGGGCTCGGCCGAGCTTGTTCTTCGGCAGCATGCCCTTGATCGCCTTCTCGACGATGATCTGCGGACGGGTGTCGAGCAGCTCCCCGTAGGAGGTGCTGCGCAGACCGCCCGGGAAGCCGGAGTGCCGGTGGTACTGGGCCTGCTCCCGCTTGTTCCCGCTCAGGGCGACCTTACCCGCGTTGATCACGACGACGAAGTCGCCGGTGTCGATATGCGGAGCGAAGTACGGCTTGTGCTTTCCACGCAGGNGCGTGGCGGCCTGGGTCGCCAGCCGACCGAGCACCACGTCGGTGGCATCGATGACGTGCCACACACGCTGGACATCCGCGGGCTTGGGCTGGTACGTGCGCACAGGTCTGCCTTCTCGTTCGGACGATCCCGCCAGGAGACTCCCAAGGGGCCTCTCGCGGATCTCGTCAAGAATGTGGAGCGCGCAGACGGGACGTGTCACGCGCAGCAGTCTTTGAGGTTACCAGGCGATCGGAGCGGTCCACCGGGGGGGCACGGAAGGCTGGAGTATCGGGAGTACGGGAGTACGGGAGAGCACCGGGAGTACGGACATGCAGTCGGTCCGGCCACCGACCATGGACACCTGACCGCGCTGAATCCCGCCGACAACCTGGCTATTCTCACCAGGATGACGGAGATGGGCAGCGGGCGATCTGACGGGCGCGAGGGGCCCGGGGCCCCCGGGCACGAGGGGCCGACCCCGCTGTCCGGAGGCGCCTGCCATGATCGGGCGTCTCCCGCGCCTGCCGAGGGCCGTCGGTCGGCCGGCGCGTCGAAGGGCGCGTCGGAGGGCGGCGGTCCGGCCTGCCGGGGAGGCACCACGGGCCCGACAGCGGCGACGATTCCCCGCCCGGGTGGCGCGCACCCCGACCTCGACGACTGGACTCCCCCGGCCGACGATCCCCTGTTCGGGGGGTCCCGGACGTACTCGTTCTCGCCGAAGCCGACCTCCCTGCGGATCACGCCGCCCGACACCACGCCGCCCGACGTAACACCGTCCCCGACCACCACGAGCTTGAGCACGGGGCCAGCCGGGACCGGCGCCGCATCCGTGCCGCCGTCCGGTCCGACCCGCTATGAGCGCCCGGCATCCCGTCCACGGGACTCGGACACGCCGGCCTATCCGGGTGTCTCCCCACGCCCGGGTGTCTTCCCCGACACGGATGCCGTTACCGGCGGTCCCACCCTCATCGGTGAAACCGGCGAATCCCNCCCNCCCCCCGCGGCTGACAGCGGATTCGGCGACGGCGATCCGGTCGACGGCGATCCGATCAACGGGTCGGCACCGTCCGCCACCGCCGCATCGAGCGCCCGTGGCGCGTACCCGCCGAGGTGGGGGCGGAGCACTCAGGACCAGGCCGGGGACCGTGGGGTCCGCAGCGCTCGGCGGCTGCTGGCCGGCGTCGCCGGGGCCGTCCTCGTCCTCATCGCGGCGGTCGCGGTCGTGGCGGTGCGCAGCGGGGNCAACGGGNGCAGCGGGGNCAACGGGAACAAGACGCCCACCACCCGGCAGACGCTCCCACCGATCCCGGCAGGCTTCCTCGACAGCGCGACCCTCGACTCCGATCCGGTGACCGCCAACGAGTTCTTCTCCGACGAGCAGGTCGAGGCCGAAGGACGGAACTACCGACGGCTCGCCCGCAAACTGGACAACAGCTGCCCGGATCTCACTGGTGATCTGGTCACACAGCTCAAGGACCGGCGCTGCCGGCAGGTGGTGCGGACGCTGTTCCTCAGCACCCCGAGGGACGGCGAACGCCAGGTGTTGGCCGGCGTCACCGTCTTCGTCCTCGACAAGCTCGCCACCGCCACCGCCACCGCGGACATCCTCAACCAGGGACGCGGTGGCATCGTGCCCCTCCCCGTCCCGGCCAACTCGATTCCGAACGCGCGGATCACCGGCCCGGGTGGGAACAACTCGTGGCGGGGCGCGATCACCCGCGGGCACTACCTCATCTACACGCAGGTCGCCTACACCGACGGCACCCAGGGTGCGGGGATCGATCCCGCGCTGCGGAACGCCCAGACCGATCTGAGCACGCTCGCGACCGAGCCCATCGGAGACCGAGCAGTACTCGGCCACGGTCCGCGCCACTGACTCACCGGCGACCACTGACTCACCGGCGACCACTGACTCACCGGCGACCACTGACTCACCGGCGACCGGGGCCCCCTCAACCGGACGGCGTGGGGGGAATCCGGACGGCCCGGGTGACCTCGGCCCGGGCGGCCAGCTCAGGATCGGGCGGGTAACGCACGTCCACCAGCGTCAGGCCGTGTGCCGGCGCCACGGTGACGGCGGGGTCCCGGACACCTCGGTGCAGCACCGCCGCGGGCCATTGGGGCGGCTTGCGGCCCTCCCCGACGGCGAGCAGGGCGCCGACCAGCGCCCGGACCATGGAGTGGCAGAAGGCGTCGGCCTCGACGTCGGCCACGACGACCCCCTCAGGCCGGCGGAGCACATCGAGGCGCAGCAGCGTACGGACGGTCGTCGCGCCTTCCCGGCGCCGGCAGAACGCGGCGAAGTCATGCTCGCCGACCAGGAACAGCGCCGCCGCCGCCATCGCGGGCACGTCGAGCGGACGAGGCCAGGCCAGGGTGTCGAAGCGCCGCAGGGGTTCGGCTCCATACGGAGCGTCGGTGATCCGATAGACGTAGCGGCGGGAGAGCGCGGNGAATCTGGCGTCGAAGCCGGGCGGNGCCGGGGCGAGCCCGATGATCCGCACGGCCCGGTCCAGGACACCGTTCAGCCGCCGCGCGAGGCCGCCGAGCGGCACGTCGTCCGGGAGATCAACGTGCGCTACCTGACCGACGGCGTGGACACCCGAATCGGTCCGTCCGGCGACGGTGAGCCGTACCGCCGGCAACCGCGCCACCCGCATGAGGGCGTCCTCCACATCGCCCTGCACGGTGCGTTGGCCGGGCTGGCGGGCCCATCCCGCGAACGGCGTCCCGTCATAAGAGAGGTCCAGCCGCAGCCGAACCAGCCCGTCGGTCATCATCATCACCGGCGGGCAGCCGCCTCGCGACCCGCGGGACGACGTCCCGCGGAAACTCCCGGATCGGACATCTGCCTCTCCCCCGTGCAAGCGACGACGCGGCGGTGCGGCGGCACTAAAACGAAAGCCCGCCGCCCATGATGGGCGGCGGGCCTGCGCGGATCTACTCCAGGACGCGAGATTCGGCCAAAGATTTCGGCCTTCGGCCCGGATCTCAGTTTGCGGAGTTCTGCTCCCCGGCGCCGGAGTCGTCCCCGATGCCGGAGTCGTCCGTCTGCGCGGTCGTCGGCTTGCCGGCGGCCCCTTCGGCGGGGGTCTCCGCCGGCTCCGCGGCCTCGACTGCCACAGCAGCCGCGGTTGGCGACTCCTGGGCCAGCTCCTCCGCAGCCTCCACGGTGGCACCGGTGGGCTTGCGACGAGCCTCGAAACGGGTGCCCCGCGCCCGCTCGGCCTCACTGACGGCCTGCTGGCCGACGGTCAGCGCCTCGACCAGCTCGATCCGGGCCAGCGGGGCGTTGTCACCCTTCCGGTTGCCGATCTTGACGATCCGGGTGTAGCCACCGTTCCGGTTCGCGTAGCGCGGACCGATCTCGGTGAACAGGGTGTGCACGACCGAGTTGTCGCGTACCTGGCGCATGACACGCCGGCGGGCGTGCAGGTCCCCCCGCTTGGCGAAGGTCACCAAACGCTCGGCGTACGGACGCAGCCGCTTGGCCTTCGCCTCGGTGGTGGTGATGCCGCCGTGCTCGAACAGCGCGGTGGCGAGGTTGGCCAGCAGCAGCCGCTCATGTGCGGGGCTGCCGCCGAGCCGGGCGCCCTTGGTTGGCGTGGGCATGATGAGTGCTCCTCGTTCCTTTCACTGTCCTGCTGGTCACCGGCCTAGCCAGGCTGCCCGCCCGAAGGACGCGGCTCTCGCCACCGGAGGGTCGCCGAGGGCCCCCGCCGGAAGCGGAGGCCCTCGTGGAGATCAGTACTGCTCGGTCTCGATGAACTCCGCGCCGTCGTCGGACGGGTCGGAGAACGACGGGCTGTACGCGTCGGTGCCGTAGGTGTCCACCGCCTGGCGCGGGTCGAACCCGGGCGGGGAGTCCTTGAGCTGCAGGCCCATCGCGCCCAGCTTCGTCTTGACCTCATCGATCGACTTCTGCCCGAAGTTACGGATGTCGAGCAGGTCGGCCTCGCTACGGGAGACCAGCTCGCCGATCGTGTGGATGCCCTCGCGCTTGAGGCAGTTGTAGGAGCGGACGGTCAGGTCCATCTCCTCGATGGGCAGCGCAAGGTCGGCCGCCAGCGCCGCGTCCGCGGCGGACGGGCCGATGTCGACGCCCTCCGCCTCGGCGTTGAGCTCCTGAGCCAGCCCGAACAGGCCGACCAGGGTCTTGCCGGCGCTGGCCATCGCGTCTCGCGGGGAGATCGACGGCTTGGTCTCGACGTCAACGATGAGCCGGTCGAAGTCGGTCCGCTGCTCGACGCGGGTCGCCTCGACCTTGTAGGTCACCTTCAGCACCGGCGAGTAGATCGAGTCGATCGGGATCCGCCCGATCTCCTGGCCGGCCTGCTTGTTCTGGGCCGCGCTGACATACCCGCGCCCCCGCTCGACGGTCAGCTCGATCTCAAGCTTGCCCTTGTCGTTCAGAGTGGCGAGCCGCAACTCGGGGTTGTGCACCTCGACGCCCGCCGGCGGGGCGATGTCCGCCGCCGTGACCTCGCCGGGGCCCTGCTTGCGCAGGTACATCACGGTCGGCTCGTCGTTGTCGGAGCTGACGACCAGTTCCTTGAGGTTCAGGATCAGGTCGGTCACGTCCTCCTTGACGCCGGGCACGGTGGAGAACTCGTGCAGCACGCCGTCGATGCGGATGCTGGTGACCGAGGCACCTGGGATGGAGGACAGCAGGGTCCGGCGCAACGAGTTACCGAGGGTGTAGCCGAAGCCCGGCTCCAGCGGCTCGATCACGAAGCGTGAACGGAACTCGGAGATCGGGTCTTCGATGAGGGTGGGACGCTGAGCGATCAGCATGAGAACGTCCTTCCGACCACGGCGACCGCCATATGACGCCGTGTGGTGCGGGCCCCCTGACGGGAGCCGGTGGGCGGAACATCGGTCCATTCCACCCACGGGTGGTGTCCGGGCGGAGGCCCGCCCGGACTCCAGTGTGCTCCGCCCCTGGCTGCGGGGACGACGCCGGTAGATTTTACTTGGAGTAAAGCTCGACGATCAGCTGTTCCTGCACCTGGGTATCGATCACCTGCCGCGCCGGCAGCGAGTGCACCAGGATCCGCAGCTGGCTCGGGATCACCTCCAGCCAGGCTGGAACGGCCCGACCCTGACCCGCGGTCTCCCGGGCCACGATGAACGGGGTGAGCTCCCGGGCCTTCGGCGCGATCTCGACGATGTCGTTCTCGCTGATCCGATAGCTGGGGATGTCGACCTTGCGGCCGTTCACCTGGACGTGGCCGTGCCGGACAGCCTGACGGGCGGCGTCCCGCGAGGGTGCGAAGCCACCCCGGTACACGACGTTGTCGAGCCGCGACTCAAGGATCTTCAGCAGCTCGTCACCGGTCTTGCCGGCCCGGCGATTCGCCTCGTCGTAGTAGCCCCGGAACTGCTTCTCCAGCACGCCGTAGATCCGGGCGCACTTCTGCTTCTCGCGCTTCTGCAGCAGGTACTCGGAGTCCTTGGTGCGGCCACGGCCGTGCTCGCCCGGCGGGTAGGGCCGGATCTCGATCGGGCACTTCGGGGTGTCGCACTTGCTGCCCTTGAGGAACAGCTTGGTCTTCTCGCGGCGGCAACGCTTGCAGTCCGCGCCGGTGTAACGGGCCATCTAATCCTTCTCTCTCGTTTCCTGGCGCGAACTCGAACACGACGCCACGACACCGGCCGGCGTGGAGCCCCGGCCACGGCCGCCTCGCCGCATGGTCACACCCTGCGCCGCTTGGGCGGGCGGCAACCGTTGTGCGGGGTCGGGGTGACGTCCTGGATCGCACCGACCTCGAGCCCCGCGGCCTGCAGGGAACGGATCGCGGTCTCCCGGCCGGAACCCGGGCCCTTCACGAAGACGTCGACCTTGCGCATCCCGTGCTCCTGCGCCTTGCGGGCCGCGTTCTCGGCCGCCATCTGGGCGGCGAAGGGCGTGGACTTGCGGGAGCCCTTGAAGCCGACATGACCCGCCGAAGCCCAGGAGATCACGTTCCCGGACGGGTCGGTGATGGAGACGATCGNGTTGTTGAACGTGCTCTTGATGTGAGCGTGTCCGTGGGCGACGTTCTTCTTTTCCTTGCGCCGGACCTTCTTGGCGCCGGCTGCGCGCGTCTTGGGAGGCATATTCGCGTGTGGTCTCCGTGTACGAGGTCGTCGATCAGTGGTCGGCGGCGGACCCGAACGGTCCGCCGGGGACCCTGACTACTTCTTGCCAGCCTTCTTCTTGCCGGCGATGGCGCGGCGCGGGCCCTTGCGGGTGCGCGCGTTGGTGTGCGTGCGCTGGCCGTGGACGGGCAGGTTACGCCGGTGACGGAGCCCCTGGTAGCACCCGATCTCCATCTTGCGGCGGATGTCCTGCTTGATCTCCCGGTTGAGGTCACCCTCGACCCGGTAGTTCGCGTCGATCCAGTCGCGCAGCCTGACGATCTCTTCCTCGCTCAGATCACGAACACGCGTGTCCGGGTTGACCGCGGTGGCGGCGAGGGTGTCTCGGGAGCGGCTGCGGCCGATTCCGAAGATGTAGGTCAGAGCGATCTCAACCCGCTTCTCGCGGGGAAGGTCGACGCCGGAGAGGCGTGCCATGAACGGATGTTTCCTTCCTGCGGCCGGAGGTCTCGGGCGATGCCGTCCCGGCCGGCGCCGGGCCGGGCGGGCCCCGGCCTCCGACCGGGGGTGGGTCGTCCCGAAGAGGACGCCTGGCATCGCTTGGATGCGGTGGGCCGCATCTCGGCGGGCGGCACGTGCTGTGCCACCCGCCGGGACGAGGCGCACCCGTCAGGACATCAGCCCTGACGCTGCTTGTGACGAAGGTTGTCGCAGATGACCATGACTCGCCCGTGGCGACGGATCACCTTGCACTTGTCGCAGATCTTCTTGACGCTGGGCTTGACCTTCACGGCTGTTGCGGACCTCCTGCGCAGCCGCGGGCCGCGCGTGGCGATTGAGTGGAGCTACGGGCGAGTGAGAAGAGATCGACTACTTGTAGCGGTAGACGATGCGGCCGCGGGACAGGTCGTAGGGCGAGAGCTCGACCACGACGCGGTCCTCCGGCAGGATCCGGATGTAGTGCTGGCGCATCTTCCCGCTGATGTGGGCGAGAACACGATGACCGTTCTGGAGCTCCACCCGGAACATCGCGTTCGGGAGCGGCTCCACCACACGGCCTTCGATCTCGATGGCCCCGTCCTTCTTCGGCATGTCCTCCGCTGTCCTGACGTCGACTATGGGACGGCGGCTCGGCCGCGACCGGTCGGCCCCCCGAAATGTCCGGAAAAGCCCAGGTCAGAGGCTTGAACTACCCCGAGAGGAGCCCGAACCCACCAACCACACTGCCACCGACCGCAACTGCCATGGACAGGACTGCTATCGACACGGTGGAGCACACCGGCGTGAGAAGACCGCCAGCTAAAGAGTGTACGCTGCGACCCCCGTCAAGGGTCAACACGACCCCCGTCAAGGGCCGACGCGACCGACGCGACCTCAGCCGGTTCAGCCGGTTCAGGACGGGGCGTCAGCCGGCTGCCCGCAGACGACCCCGAGCTCGGCGAGTTTCGCCGCTCCGCCGTCCGGCGCCGTTAGCACCCACGGCCCACGGGGAGTGATTGCCACCGAGTGCTCGGTGTGGGCGGCGAGGCTGCCGTCGCGGGTCACGACGGTCCAGTCGTCGGGGAGCACGGCCGTGTCCGGCGACCCCATAGTGATCATAGGCTCGATGGCCAGCGCAAGGCCCTCGATCAGCCGGATGCCACGGCCAGGCCGGCCGTGGTTGAGCACGTGGGGGGGCTGGTGCATCTCGCTGCCGATGCCGTGGCCGCCGTAGTGGTCGACGATCCCGTAGCCATGTGGACGGACATGCCGCTCGACGGCGGCGCTGATGTCGGTGAGCTTTCCGCCGAGCTGGGCTGCGGCGAGGCCCGCCCACAGCGCACCCTCGCACGTGTCGATCATCGCGAGAACCTCCGGGGCGACCTCACCGACCGGCACGGTGATCGCGGCGTCCCCGTGCCAGCCGTCCACGATCGCCCCGCAGTCGATCGAGATGATATCGCCCTCGCGCAGCACCCGCTTGCGGGTGGGGATGGCGTGCACTACCTCGTTGTTGACCGAGCTGCAGATCGAGGCCGGATACGGCGGCTGGGCATAGCCCTTGAAGGACGGGATACCGCCGTCGTCCCGGATCGTCTTCTCGGCAAGGGCGTCCAGCTCGGCCGTGGTGACCCCGGGGACGACCGCCTCACGCAGCCGCGCCAGCGTCTTCGCGACGAGCAGGCCAGCAACCCGCATCTTGGCAATCTCTGCCGCCGTCTTGATCTGGACGTGCTCTCGTCGCGCCACGCTCGTCGCCCCGGTCCGTGTTCGTGTTGTGTCCGTTTCCGATGCTAGCCGCCGACCCCGCAGGACGTGCTCCAACGATCTTCCGCGAAAAGCACGGGAGTCACGTTCGGCCTGGTCCGCGCCCGGACCAGGCCGACGGGTTCAGTCGCCGTAGTGCCGCAGGGCGTCGAGCGCGCGGTCGGTGACGTTATCCACCGGTCCGGTGGCGTCGATACCGATCAGGATGCCCTTTTCGGCGTAGTAGGCCACCAGCGGCGCCGTCTGGTCCGCGTAGACCTCGAGCCGATGGCGGACCGTCTCCGACCGATCGTCGTCGCGCTGGAACAGCTCGCCACCACACCGGTCACAGACGCCTTCGACCGACGGCGGGTCGAAGTCGATGTGCCAGATGTGACCGCAGTTCCGACAGGTGCGCCGACCGGACAGCCGGCGCACCACCTCGTCGTCGTCGACGACGAGCTCGAGCACCACGTCCAGACGGGTCCCCATGCCATCGAGCATCTGCCCGAGCACCTCGGCCTGCGGGACGTTACGAGGAAAACCATCGAGCAGGAATCCCTTGACCGCGTCGTCCTCGGCCAAGCGGTTGCGGACCATACCGATGGTGATCTCGTCCGGTACGAGATCACCGGCATCCATGAAGGTCTTGGCCTTGACGCCCAGTTCGGTTCCCTGTCGCACGTTCGCCCGGAAGATGTCCCCGGTGGAGATCTTAGGGATCGACCGCGCCTGGGCAATGAACGCGGCCTGGGTGCCCTTTCCGGCACCGGGCGGCCCGACCAGTACGAGGCGCACTACCGGAGGAAACCTTCGTAATTGCGGAGCATGAGCTGGCTTTCGATCTGCTTCACGGTTTCCAGCCCAACCCCCACCATGATCAGGACCGACGTGCCCGCGAAGGGGAACGGCTGGTCCTTGGTCAGGTTCAACAGTGCCAACGGAAGGACCGTGATCACGCCAAGGAACAGCGATCCCGGGAGCGTGATCCGGTCGAGTACATGTTTGAGGTACTCCGCCGTCGGGTTCCCCGGCCTGATCCCGGGGATGAACCCACCATACTTCTTCATGTTGTCCGCGACCTCCGTTGGGTTGAAGGTGATCGCAACATAAAAATAGGTGAAGAAGATGATGAGTGCGAAGTATGTCACCAGATAGAGTGGATGGTCTCCCCTGGAGAGATATCTTTGCTCGAAGTCCTGGAAGCTCCGGTTGCTCCATACCTGCCCGGCGAGTTGAGGGAGCTGCAGCAGCGAGGACGCGAAGATGACGGGGATGATCCCGGCCTGGTTGACCTTGATCGGCAGGTAGGTCGACGTCCCGCCGTACATCCGCCGCCCGATCAGGCGTTTGGCGTACTGGACCGGGATGCGACGCTGAGACTGCTCGACGAACACGACGAACACGACGATCGCGAGACCGAGCAGGAGCACCAGGCTAAACACCACACCGCCGGCGACCTGGAGGATGNGTCCGCCCTCGGAGGGAAGCCTTGCCGCGATCGAGGTGAAGATCAGCAGCGACATGCCGTTACCGNCCCCCCGGGTGGTGATCAACTCNCCCATCCACATGATGACCGAGGTACCCGCCGTCATCGTGATGACAATCGTCGCGATCCGGAACAGGCTCGTGTCCGGGATGATGGCGGCCGAACAGCTGGGGAACAGCCGGCCGCTGCGGGCCAGCGCCACGATGCCGGTGGCCTGCAGAAGACCGAGGGCGATCGTCAGGTACCGGGTGTACTGCGTAAGCTTCTGCTCGCCCGAGCTGCCCTCCTTCTTCAGCTGCTCCAGCCGAGGGATCACCACAACGAGCAACTGAATGATGATACTCGATGTGATGTACGGCATGATGCCAAGCGCGAAGATGGACAGCTGCAGCAGAGCCCCACCACTGAACAGGTTGATCAGCGAGTAGACGTTGCTGCTGTCGGCACTCGCCGAGTCCAGGCAGGTGTTCACTGCGGACGTCGAGACACCCGGCGACGGCATGACGCTGCCGAACCGGAACAGCATCACGATACCGACGGTGAACAGCAGCTTCTTGCGCAGGTCAGGCGTGCGGAATGCCCGCGTGAAGGCGGTGAGCACGGCTCCTCCTGCTGGGATTGCGGACCGACGGGAAGTGGACATCCTGCCCGGTGCGGATCGCCTCCCCCGGCCGGTCGCCGAGGTCGGTTAGGCGACTGTAACAGGACACCCGGCCCACTCGTCCCGACATCACCATGGGTAAGCGATGGTGGACGGCAAGAGACGGCTGACGCCGAGGCGCACGGCCGTCTGGCGAGGGGTCCGGACGGGCGGGGCCGGGGTGGGAGCGGGGTGACATGGCCCACACCCCCACCCATGCTCTCAGCTCTGTGTGACGCTCCCGCCGGCAGCGGCGATCTTCTCCTTCGCGGAGGCCGAAAACGCGTCCGCGCTCACGTGCAGCGCGACGTTGATGTCACCGTTGCCCAGCACCTTCACCGGCGACTTGCCCCGCACCGCGCCCCTGGCCGCGAGGTCGGCCTTGGTGACCTCACCACCCTGCGGGAACAGTTCCGCGAGGGTGGCGACGTTCACGACCTGGTACTCGACGCGGAACCGGTTGCGGAAGCCCTTCAGCTTGGGCAGGCGCATGTGCAGGGGCATCTGGCCACCCTCGAACCGGGCGGGCACCTGCTTGCGGGCCTTCGAGCCCTTGGTGCCCCGTCCGGCGGTCTTGCCCTTGGANCCCTCNCCGCGACCGACGCGGATCTTGGACTTATGGGCGCCGGGGGCTGGCCGGAGGTGGTGCNCCTTCAGNCCGCGGCCACGGACGACCGGCGCCGAGCCGGCCTCGGTGCCCACGCCGGTGGCGCCGGTGTCGTCACCGGCGTCGGTCTTCGTCAGTTCGGCCATGGCTAGGAGTCCACCTCCTCGACCCGGACAAGATGGGTCACAGTTCTAATCATCCCGCGAATCTCGGGACGATCATCACGGACGGTCGTCGCGTTGATCTTCCGCAGACCAAGGGTACGCAGCGTGGCCCGCTGGTTCGAGGTACCACCNATCCCCGACCGGATCTGCGTGATGCGCAGCTTGGCCATCAGACGCTGGCTCCCGCCGCACGGGCGCGCAGCATGGCCGGCGGAGCGACATCCTCCAGCGGCAGGCCGCGACGGGCGGCAATCTCCTCGGGACGCATCAGGCCACGCAGAGCGGCGACCGTCGCGTGCACGATGTTGATCGGATTCGATGAGCCGAGCGACTTCGAGAGCACGTCGTGCACACCGGCGCACTCCAGCACGGCACGGACCGGACCACCGGCGATGACCCCGGTACCGGGCGAGGCGGGCTTGAGCAGCACGACGCCGGCCGCCTCCTCGCCCTGCACCGGGTGCGGAATCGTCGAACCGATCCGGGGCACCTTGAAGAAGTGCTTCTTGGCTTCTTCGACGCCCTTGGCGATGGCGGCCGGAACCTCCTTGGCCTTGCCATAGCCGACGCCCACGGTCCCGTCCGCGTCACCGACCACAACGAGCGCCGTGAAGCTGAACCGGCGTCCGCCCTTGACAACCTTCGCCACGCGGTTGATCGCGACAACCCGCTCGACGTAGGCGTTCTTCTCCTGCGCCGNGCCGCTGCCCGACCGGTCCCGGCGTTCCCGACGGTCCGAGCCGCCGGAGCCGCCGCCGCGGCGCTGCTGGCCTGGCATCTACAACATCTCCCTGTTCTGGCTGTACTGGCGGTAAANGCTGGACTGACTGTAAANGCTGGGGGNAGTCATCAGAAGTCCAGCCCGTTCCCCCGCGCCGCGTCCGCGAGCGCGGCGATGCGGCCGGAGTAGGTCCGCCCGCCGCGGTCAAACACGACCGCGGCGATCCCGGCCGCCTTCGCGCGCTCGGCGACCAGGGCGCCGACCTTGCGGGCCTGCTCGGTCTTGTCCCCCTCGCCGCCGCGCAGCGACACGTCCAGGGTGGACGCCGACGCCAGCGTGTGGCCGGCGACGTCGTCGATGACCTGGGCGTAGATGTGCCGCGAGGACCGGGTGACGACGAGCCGTGGGCGAGACGGGGTGCCCGCCACCTTCTTGCGCACCCGGACGTGCCGACGGAGCTTCGCGGTCCGTCGACGCGAGCTGGCGCCGAGGCTCACTGCCATGATCTATCTCCTACTTCCCGGTCTTCCCGACCTTGCGGCGGACGACCTCGCCCTGGTAGCGCACGCCCTTGCCCTTGTACGGGTCAGGCTTGCGCAGCCCGCGGATCTTCGCGGAGACCTCACCGACCAGCTGCTTGTCGATCCCGTGGACCACGAAGCGGGTCGGGGTCTGCACCTCGAAGCGGATGCCCTCCGGGGCCTTGACCGGCACCGGGTGGCTGTACCCGAGGGCGAACTCCAGGTCGGAGCCCTTGGCCTGGACACGGTAACCGACGCCGACGATCTCCAGGGTCTTCGAGTATCCGGCGGTGACGCCGGTGACCATGTTGGAGACCAGGGTGCGAGTCAGGCCGTGCAGCGACCGGGAGCGACGCTCATCGTCGGGCCGGGTCACGAGGAGCCGACCGTCCTCCGTGTTCACCACGATCGGCTCGGCCACGACGTGGCTCAGGGTCCCTTTGGGCCCCTTGACGGTGATGGTGGCTCCCTCGACGGTGATATCGACACCGCTGGGGACGGGAATGGGCAGGCGCCCGATCCGTGACATCGCTCGCCCTCCTTACCAGATGTAGGCGAGGACTTCCCCGCCCACGCCCCGCTTGCCCGCCTGCTTGTCGGTCAGCAAACCCGACGAGGTGGAGATGATGGCGACGCCCAGGCCCCCGAGGACCTTCGGGAGGTTCGTCGCCTTGGCATAGACCCGCAGACCCGGCTTGCTGATGCGCTTGATCCCGGCGATCGAGCGTTCCCGGTTGGGGCCGTACTTCAGATCGATGACCAGGGTGTGGCCGACGCCGCCAGCCGAGGTCGCGTCCTCGACGTGCCAGCCGGAGATGTATCCCTCCTGCTGGAGGATCTCGGCGATGTGCGTCTTGATCTTGCTGTGGGGCATCACCACGCGGTCGTGGTACGCCCGGCTGGCGTTACGGACACGCGTGAGCATGTCCGCAATCGGATCGGTCATCGTCATGGCTTGACGCCTTTCTCACGGCGNTNNCCNCCNGTGCCGAGGTCGTCCTCGGCCGCCGGGCCTACCGCGATCGGGTGGAGGTGCGGTGGTGGTGCGGTGGAACCGTGCTGCCGGTGCCGCCGTTCCGGCCCCGGTCCGGGGCGCGGTACCGGCCTACCAGGAGCTCTTGGTGACGCCGGGCAGCTCGCCGCGGTGCGCCATCTGCCGCAGGCATACCCGGCAGAGCCCGAAGCCCCGGTACACCGAGCGGGAGCGGCCGCAGCGCTGGCATCGGGTGTAACCCCGGACCGCGTACTTCGGCTTACGGTTCGACTTCTCGATCAGTGCTTTCTTGGCCATCTCTCTAGTTCTCCCGGAAGGGGAAGCCCAGCGCCCGCAGGAGCGCCCGGCCCTCGTCGTCGGTGGTCGCGGTGGTGACGACCGTGATGTCCATGCCCCGAACCCGATCGATCCGGTCGATGTCGATCTCGTGGAAGATCGACTGCTCGGTCACCCCGAAGGTGTAGTTGCCGGCACCGTCGAACTGCTTCGGCGACAGCCCGCGGAAGTCACGGATACGCGGCAGCGCGATGGTGACGAGGCGGTCGAGGAACTCCCACATCCGGTCACCACGCAACGTCACCTTGGCGCCGATCGGCATCCCTTCGCGCAGCTTGAACTGGGCGATGGACTTCTTCGCGCGCCGGACCGCGGGCTTCTGGCCGGTGATGGCCGCAAGATCCCGCACAGCGCCATCGATCAGCTTCGCGTCCCGGGCGGCGTCTCCGACCCCCATGTTGACGACGACCTTGACGACGCCGGGGATCTGCATGACGTTGCGGTAGGAGAACTGCTCCCGCAGCGCCGGGGCGATCTCGTCGCGGTACCGCTGCTTGAGCCGTGGGACCGGGCGAGCGCCAATAGGCCGGCCTTCGATGGTCCGGCCCTCGGTGGTCACAGTCATGGTCTAATCTCGTTTCCCAACTGCTCGACTGCTCGCTCGGCCTACAGCTCGGTACCGGTGCGCCGCGAGACACGCACCTTGGTGCCGTCGTCGTTGATGCGGTAACCGATCCGGGTCGGCTTCCCGTCAGACGGGTCGACGATCATCACGTTGCTCACGTGGATCGGCGCCTCCTGGGTGATGATGCCCCCGGACTGCGAGCCGCGTGTGCCCTGCTGGACGCGGGTGTGCCGGGTGATCCGGTTCGCGCCCTCGACGAGGACCTTGTTCTGCTCCGGATAGGCGCGGATGACCTTACCCTTGAGCCCACGGTCCTTGCCGGTGATGATCTGGACCGTGTCGCCTTTCTTGATCTTCAAAGTGGCCACGGTCACAGCACCTCCGGCGCCAGCGAGATGATCTTCATGAACTTCTTGTCACGCAGCTCCCGGCCGACCGGCCCGAAGATGCGGGTGCCCCGAGGGTCACCACCGTCCCGGATGAGCACCGCCGCGTTCTCGTCGAAGCGGATGTAGGAGCCGTCCGGCCGCCGGCGCTCCTTGGTGGTACGCACCACGACCGCCTTGACCACGTCGC
Organism: Frankia sp. CeD; assembly: GCF_000732115.1. Classification (NCBI taxonomy): domain Bacteria; kingdom Bacillati; phylum Actinomycetota; class Actinomycetes; order Frankiales; family Frankiaceae; genus Frankia; species Frankia sp. CeD. The sequence continues at coordinate 207,061 of NZ_JPGU01000002.1, read as the reverse complement.
CGCGCTTCACGCCGGCGCCGGGCAGGGCGTCCTTCACCGTGCCGACGATGATGTCGCCGATCCCCGCGTAACGACGCCCAGAGCCGCCGAGCACCCGGATGCAGAGAATCTCCCGCGCTCCGGTGTTGTCGGCGACCCGAAGTCGCGACTCCTGCTGAATCACTTTCCGCTCCTGATCACCCGGTACTACTGATCACCCGGTCCTGCCCGGCCCCGGCGTCCGGGCCAGAACTACTTCACTACTTCGCCTTCTCCAAGACCTGAACGATCCGCCACCGCTTGGTCGCCGACAACGGCCGCGTTTCCATCAGCAGGACGCGGTCGCCGACACCGGTGGTGCCGCTCTCGTCGTGCGCCTTGACCTTCTTGGTACGACGGATCGTCTTGCCGTACAGCGGGTGCTGCACCCGGTCCTCGACCGCGACCACGACGGTCTTGGTCATCTTGTCGCTGACCACGAGGCCCTCGCGGACCTTGCGGAATCCGCGGGCGGGAGCCGCCGCGTCCGTGCTCTGCGAAGCCTCCTGGGAGGCCGTCTCGTCTGTCACTGTCCTCACGCCCGTTCCGACTGCGTCGCGTCATCGTCCGCCGCGCCGGCCGCCACCGCCGGATCGTCGGTGATACCCAGCTCCCGTTCGCGCATGACGGTGTAGATCCGGGCGATATCGCGCCGCACGGCCTGCAGCCGGCGGTTGTTCGACAGCTGCCCGGTCGCCGCCTGGAACCGGAGGTTGAACAGCTCCTCCTTGGCCTCCCGAAGCTTGTCGACGAGCTCCTCGCCCGACAGGCTCCGCAGCTCGTCCGCGGTAGCGATAGCCATTACGCACCACCTTCACGGACCACGAAACGGCACTTCATCGGCAGCTTGTGGATAGCCCGCCGCATCGCCTCGCGGGCCACCGGCTCCGCGACCCCGGACAGCTCGAACAGGACCCGGCCCGGCTTGACGTTCGCGACCCACCACTCGGGCGAGCCCTTACCAGAACCCATCCGGGTCTCGGCCGGCTTCTTGGTCAGCGGACGGTCCGGGTAGATGTTGATCCAGACCTTTCCACCACGACGGATGTGCCGGGTCATCGCGATACGGGCCGACTCGATCTGCCGGTTCGTCACGTAGGCCGACNCCAAGGCCTGGATCCCGTACTCACCGAACGTGACCCGGGTTCCGCCCTTGGCGGCACCGGTCCGCCCGGGGTGGTGCTGCTTGCGGTGCGCGACCTTCCGGGGAATCAGCATGTCTATTCCTCCGCCTTCTCCGGAGTGTTCGCCACGGCCGCCTCGGCCGGCGCACTCGCCGCCGCGGTGGCGGGCTCCGCGACGGGTGCCGTCGGCTCGGTCGCCGCGGCCTCGCCCGCCGGAGTCTCAGCCGGGGCGTTCCCGCCGCCACCACCACGGCCCCGGCGCTCGCCGCGGGCCGCCGCCCGGCCCGCTTCGGTCCCGCCCTGGGTCGTGCCGGACGAGCCGGAACGCGGCCCGCGGCGCGGGCGCTCCCGGCGGGTCTGGCGCTGCAGCGCCTCCTGCGCCTCACGCTCGGCCCGGCTCTGGACGATGTCGCCCTTGTAGATCCAGACCTTCACGCCGATGCGGCCGAAGTTCGTCCGAGCCTCATAGAAGCCGTAGTCGATGTCCGCGCGAAGGGTGTGCAACGGCACCCGACCCTCGCGGTAGAACTCCGACCGGCTCATCTCGGCGCCGCCGAGACGACCCGANCACTGCACCCGGATCCCCTTCGCGCCGCCCTTCATCGCGGTCTGCATGGCCTTGCGCATCGCCCGGCGGAAGCTGACCCGGCTGGAGAGCTGCTCGGCCACCCCTTGGGCGACGAGTTGGGCGTCGACCTCGGGGTTCTTCACCTCGAGGATGTTGAGCTGCACCTGCTTGCCGGTGAGCTTTTCCAGGTCGCCACGGATGCGGTCGGCCTCGGCGCCACGGCGACCGATGACGATGCCCGGGCGCGCGGTGTGGATGTCCACCCGCAGCCGCCCCTGGGTCCGCTCGATGTCGACCCGGCTGATGCCGGCCCGCTCCATGCCCCGCGACATCATCTTACGGATCTTCACGTCCTCGCCGACGTACGCCTTGTACTGCTTGTCGGCGTACCAACGGGAGGTGAACTCCGAGGTGATGCCAAGCCGGAACCCGTGCGGGTTGACCTTCTGCCCCACTACCGGGCCCTCCTTGTCGTCTTCGCGCCCCGGCCGGCCGCGGAGACCGGCTCCCGGCTCTCCACCACGACGGTGATGTGGCTGGTGCGCTTGCGGATCCGGTAGGCCCGGCCCTGAGCTCGGGGCCGGATGCGCTTGAGCGTCGGCCCCTCGTCCACGTAGACCTCGCCGACCCACAGGGTGGCCGGATCGAGGCTGTGGTTGTTCTCGGCGTTCGCCGCAGCGCTGGCGACAACCTTGTACACGTCCTCGCTGGCCGCCTGCGGAGCGAACCGGAGGATGTCCAGCGCCTCGCCGACCGAGCGCCCGCGCACCAGGTCGACGACCCGGCGGGCCTTCGTCGGCGAGACCCGGACATAGCGGGCCGAGGCCTTCGCCCCGGGAAGACCGGCCCGGGTCAGGCCGTCAACGAGATCGTCAGCCACGGCGTGACCTCCGGTCCTCCTTGACGTGGCCACGGAAGGTCCGGGTCGGGGCGAACTCGCCGAGCTTGTGCCCGACCATGCCCTCGGTGATGAAGACCGGGACGTGCTTGCGGCCGTCGTGCACGGCGATCGTGTGCCCCAGCATGTCGGGGATCACGGTCGACCGGCGCGACCAGGTCTTGATGACGTGCTTGGTGCCCTTGGAGTTCTGCAGATCCACCTTCTTGAGCAGGTGGTCGTCGACGAACGGGCCCTTTTTCAGACTGCGTGGCATGGCTGTGTCTCCTCCTTCCTGCTCAGATCCGATGGGTACGGCTGGTCGGCGGCGCGCTGGTGGCCGACGCGGCCCGGGGCCTGGAGATCACCATTACCGCCGCCTGTTCTGCTTGCGACGACGCACAATGAGCGCGTCGGACGACTTGCGGGTCGCCCGGGTCCGCCCCTCCGGACGGCCCTTGGGATTGACGGGGTGACGACCGCCGGAGGTCTTACCCTCACCACCACCGTGCGGGTGGTCGACCGGGTTCATCGCGACACCGCGCACGGTGGGTCTGCGACCCTTCCAGCGCATCCGGCCGGCCTTACCCCAGTTGATGTTGCTCTGCTCCGCGTTGCCGACCTCGCCGACCGTCGCGCGGCAGCGCACATCCACGTTGCGGATCTCACCGGAGGGCATCCGCAGCTGAGCGTAGGGGCCGTCCTTCGCGACGAGCTGCACACTCGTGCCGGCGCTACGGGCGATCTTCGCACCACCGCCGGGACGCAGCTCGATGGCGTGCACCACCGTGCCGGTCGGGATGTTGCGCAGCGGCAGCGCGTTGCCGGGCTTGATGTCGGCGCCCACGCCGGAACTGACCGTGTCGCCCTGCCTGAGCTTGACCGGCGCGAGGATGTAGCGCTTCTCGCCGTCGAGGTAGTGCAGCAGCGCGATCCGGGCGGTGCGGTTGGGGTCGTACTCGATGTGCGCGACCTTGGCCGGCACCCCGTCCTTGTCCCGCCGGAAGTCGATGACCCGGTACGCCCGCTTGTGCCCGCCGCCCTGGTGCCGGGTGGTGATCCGGCCGTGGACGTTGCGCCCGCCCTTGGAGTGCAGCGGGCGGACCAGCGACTTCTCCGGGTGGTCACGAGTGATCTCGACGAAGTCGGCCACGCTCGCACCACGACGCCCCGGCGTCGTCGGCTTGTACCTACGAATACCCATGGCTTCCTACCGTCCTGGACCCACCGCCGCCGCGGAGCGCACGCGCTCAGGCACCGGGGCCTCCGAAGATCTCGATCGTGTCACCGGGAGCCAGGCTCACCAGGGCCCGCTTGGAGGCGGACCGGTGTCCCCAGCCGTGCTTGGTCCGCTTGCGCTTGCCCTGCCGGTTGATGGTGTTCACCCGCAGGACCCGCACATTGAAGATCTGCTGGACCGCGAGCTTGATCTGGGTCTTGTTCGCGTCCGGACGCACGATGAAGGTGTAGACGTTCTCGTCGAGCAGGCCGTAGCTCTTCTCGGAGACGACCGGCCGCAGGATCACGTCACGCGGGTCGGGAATCACTTGTTCTCCTCCGCCCCGGCCACACCTTCGGTGCCCGCGGCAGCCTCGGTCCCGGCGGTGGAGGTTGCCGGACGGGTGTCACGAGCAAGGAACGCGGCCAGCGCATCCTCGATGAAGACCACGTCGTCGCTCACCAGCACGTCATAGGTATTGAGCTGGCCCGGGTCGAGCAGGTGCACCGCCGCGACGTTGCGCAGGCTCTTCCAGGTCAGCTCGTCCGAACGGCTCGCCACCACCAGCACCCGGCGGGTGTCGGCGATCGTCCGCAGCGCGGTGACCGCGCTCTTCGTCGACGGCGTCTCGCCGGAGACCAGCGAGGACACCACGTGCACCCGGTTGTTGCGGGCCCGGTCGGACAGCGCGCCGCGCAGCGCGGCGGCCTTCATCTTCTTCGGGGTCCGCTGGTCGTATCTGCGCGGTGTGGGGCCGTGTACGGTGCCACCGCCGGTGAACTGCGGAGCCCGCAGCGATCCCTGCCGGGCCCGGCCGGTGCCCTTCTGCCGATACGGCTTGCGGCCACCGCCGCGGACCTCGCCGCGGGTCTTCGTGTCGTGCGTGCCCTGGCGGGCCGCCGCGAGCTGCGCCACCACGACCTGGTGGATCAGCGGGATGTTGAGCGGCACGTCGAACACGCCACCGGGCAGCTCGACGCTGCCGCCTTCGCCCCCGTTCGGCGCGTGCACCGCGACGGTGCGCGCGGTGACGCTCGGGTCGGATGTGGCCACCCGGCTCATGCCGAGACCTCCTCACCGGTACCGGCCAGCTCGGCCGCCGGGGCGATGGCCTCGGGCGCCGGGCGCTTGGCCGCGCTGCGCACGAGGACCAGACCACCATCCGGGCCGGGCACCGCACCCCTGACCAGCAGATAGCCANGCTCGGTGTCGACGGCGTGGATCGTCAGCCCCGAGGTCGTGGTGCGCACGTGACCCATCCGGCCGGCCATGCGCAGGCCCTTGAACACGCGACCGGGCGTGGCGCAGCCGCCGACCGACCCCGGCGAGCGGTGCTTGCGCTCGACGCCGTGCCCCGCGCCCAGACCCTTGAACCCGTGACGCTTCATGACACCGGCGAACCCCTTGCCCTTCGAGGTGCCGGTGACGTCAACGACGGTCCCGGCGGAGAACACCTCGCCGGTCAGCTCCTGGCCGGGCCGGTAGTTGCCGGCATCGGCGGTCCGCAGCTCGACGAGGTGGCGCCGGGGCGTCACCCCGCTGGTGGCGAAGTGGCCGCGGGCGGGNTTGTTGATCTTACGCGGGTCGACCTCGCCGTAACCGAGCTGAACGGCCGAGTAGCCGTCCGAGTCAGGCGTCTTGACCTGCGTGACGACGTTGGGTCCGGCCTTGATGACGGTGACCGGCACGACGCGGTTGTTCGCGTCCCATACCTGGGTCATCCCGAGCTTGGTGCCCAGGAGCCCTCTGTAGTTGCGGATGAGCATGACTGCGCCGGCCCCTCTTACAGCTTGATCTCGATATCGACGCCGGCGGGCAGGTCGAGGCGCATAAGCGAGTCGACCGTCTTGGGCGTCGGGTCAAGAATGTCGATCAGCCGCTTGTGCGTCCGCATCTCGAAGTGCTCGCGGCTGTCCTTGTACTTGTGCGGCGACCGGATGACGCAGTAGATGTTCTTCTCCGTCGGCAGCGGCACCGGTCCCGCGACCTGCGCGCCCGTCCGCGTCACCGTCTCGACGATCTTCCGCGCCGAGCTGTCGATGACCTCGTGGTCATAGGCCTTGAGCCGGATGCGGATCTTCTGTGCCGCCATGGTGGGCTTCGCCTGTCCTGTCTGTCTCGTCCGGCCGGTATCGCTACCGGGTCACCGCCCGTAGATCCTCACCGCCGGCCGCGCGGCGAGCCTGGCGCCCCGCCGCCGGCGGAAAGAACCTGCCGGTTGTACCGCTGTCTCGTGCCGGTCCCGCTCGACGTGTCGACCGGGACCGGGCTGCGTCCCTTGCCGGCGGCCGGTTGTCCTCGGCAGCCGAGTCTCGCGAGAGCCTTGCCTGGTCAGGCAGCGCAGTGGGCGGTGGGTCCGTACACACGCCCGGACCCACCGCCCACGGCTACTACTTGAGAACCTTCGTAACCTGGCCCGCGCCGACGGTCCGGCCACCCTCGCGGATGGCGAAGCGCAGACCCTCCTCCATGGCGATCGGCTGGATCAGCTCGACCGTCATCTCGGTGTTGTCCCCCGGCATGACCATCTCCGTGCCCTCGGGGAGGGTCACGACGCCGGTCACGTCGGTGGTGCGGAAGTAAAACTGCGGGCGGTAGTTCTTGAAGAACGGCGTGTGCCGTCCGCCCTCATCCTTGTTGAGGATGTAGACGCGAGCCTCGAACACCGTGTGCGGGGTGATCGACTTCGGCTTGACGATGACCTGGCCGCGCTCGACGTCCTCCCGCTTGATACCGCGCAGGAGCAGACCGACGTTGTCGCCGGCACGCCCCTCGTCGAGCAGCTTGCGGAACATCTCGACACCGGTCACGGTGGTGGAGGTGGTCTCCGGCTTGATACCGACGATCTCCACGGTCTCGTTGACCTTGACGATTCCGCGCTCGACGCGACCGGTGACCACGGTGCCACGACCGGTGATCGTGAAGACGTCCTCGATCGGCATGAGGAACGGCCGGTCGATGTCACGCTGCGGCTCGGGGATCGACTCGTCGACCGCCGCCATGAGCTCGAGGAGCTTGGCGCCCCACTCCTTGTCGCCCTCCAGCGCCTTGAGCGCGGAGACCCGGACGACCGGAACGTCGTCGCCCGGGAACTCGTACGAGCTCAGCAGCTCCCGGACCTCCAGCTCGACGAGCTCGAGGATCTCCTCGTCGTCGACCATGTCGGCCTTGTTCAGGGCGACGACAATGTAGGGCACGCCGACCTGGCGGGCGAGGAGCACGTGCTCCTTCGTCTGCGGCATCGGGCCGTCGGTGGCGGACACGACCAGGATCGCGCCGTCCATCTGAGCGGCACCGGTGATCATGTTCTTGATGTAGTCAGCGTGTCCCGGGCAGTCGACGTGCGCATAGTGCCGGGTGTCGGTCTGGTACTCGACGTGGGCGATCGAGATCGTGATGCCGCGGGCCTTCTCCTCCGGCGCCTTGTCGATCTGGTCGAACGGCGTGAAGGGGTTGAGGTCTGGGTAGGCGTCGTGCAGGACCTTGGTGATCGCCGCGGTCAGGGTCGTCTTGCCGTGGTCGATGTGACCAATGGTGCCGATATTGACGTGCGGCTTCGTCCGCTCGAACTTCTGCTTCGCCACGGGTGTCCCTCCAAGGACGGGTGGTGTCGTGCTGTGTAGTCAGGTAGGGGTATTGCTCACGCCGTGAGGGCGCTCACTCTCCCCGGGCCTTGGCGATGATCTCCTTGGCGACGTTCGCGGGAACCTCGGCGTAGGAGTCGAACTGCATGGAGTAGCTCGCCCGGCCGGAGGTCTTCGAGCGAAGATCACCAACGTAGCCGAACATCTCCGACAGTGGCACCAGCGCCCGTACGATCCGGGAGCCCCCCCGCTCCTCCATCGCCTGGATCTGCCCACGGCGGGAGTTCAGGTCGCCGATCACGTCACCCATGTGGTCCTCGGGGGTGGTGACCTCGACGGCCATCAGGGGCTCGAGCAGCACCGGGTCGGCCTTGCGGGCCGCGTCCTTGAACGCCATCGAACCGGCGATCTTGAATGCGAGTTCGGACGAGTCGACGTCATGGAACTGGCCGTCGAGCAGGGTGACCTTGACGTCCACCAGCGGATAGCCGGCGAGCACGCCGAACTCCATGGCCTCCTGGCAGCCCGCATCCACCGAGGGGATGTACTCCCGGGGGATGCGACCACCCGTGACCTTGTTCTCGAACTCGTAGCCACCGCCGTCGCCGCCGGAGGGCTCCAGGTTGATGATCACCCGGGCGTACTGGCCGGATCCACCCGTCTGCTTCTTGTGGGTGTAGTCGACCTTCTCCACCTTGCGGCGGATCGTCTCCCGGTAGGCCACCTGCGGCTTGCCGACGTTCGCCTCGACACCGAACTCGCGGCGCATCCGGTCGACCAGCACATCCAAGTGCAGCTCGCCCATGCCGGCGATGATCGTCTGACCGGTCTCCTCGTCGGTGCGGACCTGGAAGGTCGGGTCCTCCTCGGCGAGCCGCTGGATGGCGGTGCCCAGCTTCTGCTGGTCGGCCTTGGTCTTCGGCTCGATCGCGACGTGGATGACCGGCGCCGGGAACGTCATCGACTCCAGGATCACCGGGGCGTTCGGGTCGCAGAGCGTGTCACCCGTGGTGGTGTTCTTCAGCCCCACCACGGCCACGATCTGTCCCGCGCCGACGCCCTCCCGGTCCTCCCGGTGGTTGGCGTGCATCTGCAGGATGCGGCCGACACGCTCCTTGCGGTCCTTCGTCGAGTTCAGCACCGGCGAACCACCAGTCAGCTTGCCGGAGTACACCCGGATGTAGGTCAGCTTACCCACGTACGGGTCACTCATGATCTTGAAGGCGAGCGCGGAAAACGGCTCGTCCTCGCTCGGCTCCCGGCGGACCTCGGTCTCCTCGTCACCGACCGCATGGCCGACGGTGGCGCCGATGTCCAGCGGGTTCGGCAGGAAGTCGACGACGGCGTCGAGCATGGGCTGGACGCCCTTGTTCTTGAACGCCGAACCGCACAGCACCGGGTTGACCTTGCTCGCCAGGGTCGCGCGGCGCAGGGCTGCGACGAGCTGCTCCGTGGAGGGCTCCTCACCCTCGAGGTAGAGCTCCATGAGCTCGTCGTCGTTCTCAGCGACGGTCTCGAGGAGCTTGTCGCGCCACTCCTGCGCGGCCTCAAGGTGATCCCGCGGGATGTCGACGGTCTCGTAAGAGGCGCCCTTGTCCTCGGTCTTCCAGAGGAGGCCCTTCATGCGGACCAGGTCGATGACACCGCGGAAGTCGGCCTCCACGCCCCACGGGAGCTGGATCACGGCCGGCGTCGCGTCGAGCCGGTCGATCATCATCTCCACGCAGCGGTGGAACTCGGCACCGACCCGGTCCATCTTGTTGACGAAGGCGATACGCGGGACGTTGTAACGGTCGGCCTGCTTCCAGACCGTCTCGCTCTGCGGCTCGACTCCGGCGACCGCGTCGAAGACCGCGACCGCACCGTCAAGGACCCGCAGCGAGCGCTCCACCTCGACGGTGAAGTCGACATGGCCGGGGGTATCGATGATGTTGATGGTGTGGTCGCGCCAGAGACAGGTGGTGGCCGCGGAGGTGATGGTGATCCCCCGCTCCTGCTCCTGCTCCATCCAGTCCATCGTGGCGCCGCCCTCGTGGACCTCACCGATCTTGTAGTTCACACCGGTGTAGAAGAGGATGCGCTCGGTGGTGGTGGTCTTGCCCGCGTCGATGTGGGCCATGATCCCGATGTTGCGGGTCCCGGCCAGCAAGGAACGTACGTCAGATGGCATGTCGGATCACCAGCGGTAGTGGGCGAAGGCCTTGTTGGACTCCGCCATCTTGTGGGTGTCCTCCCGGCGCTTCACGCTGGCGCCGAGGCCGTTGCTTGCGTCGATGAGCTCGTTCATCAGCCGCTCGGTCATCGTCTTCTCGCGACGAGCCCGGGAGTAGCCGACGATCCAGCGCAGCGCGAGGGTAGTGCTCCGGCCGGCGCGAACCTCGACCGGAACCTGGTAGGTGGCACCACCCACCCGGCGGCTGCGCACCTCCAGCGTCGGCTTGACGTTGTCCAGCGCGCGCTTGAGCGTGACGACCGGGTCGTTGCCGGTCTTGTTCTTCGCACCCTCGAGTGCGCCGTACACGATGCGCTCCGCGACCGACTTCTTACCGCTCAACAGCACCTTGTTCACCAGCGCGGTCACCAGCGGCGACCCGTACACCGGGTCGACCACCACGGTGTGCTTGGGCGCAGGCCCCTTGCGCGGCATCAGCCCTTCTCCTTCTTCGCGCCGTAGCGGCTACGAGCCTGCTTACGGTTACGGACGCCCTGCGTGTCGAGAGCGCCTCGGACGATCTTGTACCGGACACCCGGAAGATCCTTCACTCGGCCACCGCGAACCAGGACGATCGAGTGCTCCTGCAGGTTGTGGCCGACCCCGGGGATGTAGGCGGTGACTTCGATCCCGCTGTTCAACCGGACCCGGGCCACCTTGCGCAGGGCCGAGTTCGGCTTCTTCGGGGTGGTCGTGTAGACGCGGGTGCACACACCACGACGCTGAGGGCTTCCCTTGAGTGCCGGGGTCTTGGTCTTCTCGACCTTGTCCTGCCGGCCCTTGCGGACCAGCTGCTGGATCGTGGGCAACGCCGCTCCCGTTCCTGTCACGCCTCGTCGTACTGCCTTGGGCAACCAGACCGGTACGCCGGCCTACCTGCTGCTGTGGTCCGCACCCGATCCACCGGAGTGTCCTCGAGCGGCTTCTCCGACCCACGCGGTCGGGCGTGTCGCGCCATTCGACCGAAACCTCGATGCGATGATCCAGTTCCGGTGAGGAGCACGCCAGCCCGCCCGTCCGCTTTGCGGAACCGAGCTCGACAGTCGCCGACGGATACCCGAACAGTGACTTTACGTCAACCTAGCGAGCACCACGGCGCCACATCGAAGTGCAGGACGCACGCCGGAGCCACGTGGACTCCGACCACAGGGCTCAACAGTACTCCACGCCCGCGCCAGGTGTCGAACGGGGGTGTCCGGCGAAATCCCACGCAGACCCCACGCGCACTATGCACTCGACGGGCGTACGCACTCGACGGGCGGCACAGGCGGGCACCAGCACGGCCCCCCGTACTGGCACGCTGTACCTACTGGCACGCTGTACGGGACAGCACGATACCGGCATCGGAGGGCCCGCGAGGACATGTCTGACGCAGCCGGCGCACGATTCGCGGCCGCCCCCACCCGACGCCGGCCGAGCCGGGACGCGCTGCTCGCGGCCTACGGGACCACCGTCCCGGACCTGGTCGCCCCGGCCACCGTCGTGCTGCTCTGCGGGATCAACCCGTCCCTCGAGTCCGGGGCCACCGGCTTTCACTTCGGCACGCCGAGCAACCGGCTGTGGCCGGTGCTGCACCTCGCCGGCTTCACCCCACGCCGGTTGCATCCCAGCGAGACCGACGAACTGGTCCGCCGGGGCATCAGCATCACCAATCTCGTCCACCGCTCCACCGCGCGCGCCGACGAGATCAGCGATGACGAGGTCCGCGCCGGCGTGCCCCGGCTCACCGAACTCGTCGAACGGGTCGCACCCCGGTGGGTGGCCTTCCTCGGCTTGGCCGCCTACCGGATCGGGTTCGGACGCCGCGGCGCGAAGGTCGGCCGCCAGGCGGAGACCCTGGGATCCGCCGGCGTCTGGCTCCTGCCCAATCCGAGCGGCCTGAACGCGCACTACCAGCTGCCCGACCTGGTCCGGGTCTACGGCGAGCTACGCGAAACCGCCTATTCCTGACCCACCCGCCACGTTTCCGAGGAGGGTCGCCGCCAGGCCGGCCGGCAGATGCGTGCGTACCGGGGCCCAGAAGTCGGCTCNGGGGGGCGCCTCGNCCTCGATGNGGGAGCCGCCGGCCCAAGCCGCATCGAAGGCGAGCCGCCACGAGTGCAGCAGGGTGCGGGCGGTGGCATCGCGGCCGAACAGCGGATCGCCCTCGATCGGGTGCCCGATCCAGGCCAGATGCACCCGGATCTGGTGGCGCCGCCCGCTGACCGGCGTGACCGCGAGCAGGGTGTACTCACCGCCCTCCCACACCCGGATGAAGGTCGTGACGGACGGGTATGTCCGGACGTGGGGAAACACCGCGGCGGGCGGAACCGTCCAGCGTCCGACGCCGGCGCCGGCGCCGGTCGGGCCAACCTCTGCCCGGGCCGCCTCCGCCAAGGGGGCCGCCTCCCCCAGGTCGGCCACCTCCGCCAAGGGGGCCGCCTCCCCCAGGTCGGCCACCTCCGCCAAGGGGGCCACCTCCGCCAAGGGGGCCACCTCCCCCAGGTCGGCCACCTCCGCCAAGGGGGCCACCTCCGCCAGGTCGGCCATGATGTCGGCCCGGTTCGCCGCCACCCGGACCCGACTCTTGCGCCCCACACTCAGCGGCAGGTCGACGGTCCCCGAGGCGGGCAGTCCGCGGGTGCGGGTCAGGACGAGGTAGCGCTTGTCCACCGTGCGGCGCTGGAACTGCCGGGTGAGATCACCGTGGAACCGCAACTGCCGGGCGAAGAGCACCAGGCCCGAGGTGACCTTGTCGATGCGGTGCACCGGGAACAGCTCCTCGCCGTCATCCCCGGCGAGGGTGACGAGATCGGTGTCGTGCCGCTCTCCCATGACCGAGATGCCGACGGGTTTGTCGAGCACGAGAATGGCCTCATCCTCGTAGATCATTCGTTCCCGGCGAATCTCGGTCCACTCGCGGTCAGCCCCGGTCACGTCCACTGCCGGGGAGCGCTTCGATGACCACTGTCCGATAAGGCGCGGCCAACCGACTCAGGTCGTCGTGGTCGCCGGTCAGAATCACGCCGCCGCCACCTTCCACCGCCACCGCATGTACCTGCCCCTGTCCTGCCGATTTTCGCCTCTGCGCGCTGTCCCACCAGCGGGCTTCGGACCTGGACGCGCAACCGGCCCGGCACCCTGGTGAGGGCGCCGGGCCGGTCCTGATCGATCGGGCTTCGGTCGGGCTCTGGTCAGCTCCGCTCGGTCAGCCTCGCGACCTGCTTACGCGCGGCCTGCTCAGCGGAAGTCTCCCGAGCTGCGGTAGTCGAACTCGTCCAGCGGGACCGCCTGGCCGGAGCCCGTGCCGAACGCACCGTACTCGACGCCGCCGTCCTCGTAGGCACCGACGGAGTACATCGCCGCACGTGCCTCCTCGGTCGGCTCGACCCGGATGTTGCGGTACCGGGAGATCCCGGTGCCGGCCGGGATGAGCTTTCCGATGATGACGTTCTCCTTCAGGCCGACGAGCGAGTCCGACCGGGCGTTGATCGCCGCGTCGGTGAGCACCCGAGTCGTCTCCTGGAAGGAGGCCGCCGACAGCCACGACTCGGTCGCCAGCGACGCCTTGGTGATTCCCATGAGGACCGGGCGGGCCGAGGCCGGCTGGCCACCGGTTTCCACCACCCGACGGTTCTCCGCCTCGAACCGGGCCCGCTCGCAGAGCTCACCGGGCAGCAGGGTGGTGTCGCCCGACTCGAGAACGTTCACCCGCTTGAGCATCTGGCGGATGATGATTTCGATGTGCTTGTCGTGGATCGACACACCCTGCGACCGGTAGACCTCCTGGACCTGGTCCACCAGGTGGAGCTGGACCTGGCGCGGCCCGAGGATGCGCAACACCTCGTGCGGGTCGACGGCACCGTCGACAATCTGGCTGCCGACCTCGATGTGGTCGCCCTCGCGGACCCGCAGGCGCGAACGCCGCGAGACCGGGTAGGCGATCTCGTCGCTGCCGTCGTCCGGCACCACCACGACCTTGAAGGTCTTCTCGGTCTCCTCGATCTTCACCCGGCCGGAGACCTCGGTGATGGGGGCCTTGCCCTTCGGGCTGCGCGCCTCGAACAGCTCGACGACACGCGGCAGACCCTGGGTGATGTCGTCGCCGGCGACGCCACCGCTGTGGAAGGTACGCATCGTCAGCTGGGTGCCGGGCTCACCGATGGACTGCGCGGCGACGATGCCGACGGCCTCACCGACGTCAACCAGCTTGCCGGTGGCGAGCGAGCGCCCGTAGCACTGGGCGCACACCCCCATCCGGGACTCGCAGGTCAGCGCCGAGCGGACCCGCACCTGCTCGATGCCGGCCTCGATGATCTGGCTGATCGCGACGTCCCCGGCGTCGGTGCCGGCGGGCACGATGACCTCGCCGTTCGCGTCGATCGCGTCGGAGGCCAGCGTCCGCGCGTACGCCGAGGTCTCGGCATACCGGTCCCGGACCAGCACCCCGTCGGCGCCCTTGCGGGCGATCCGAGTGAGGATGCCGCGCTCGGTGCCGCAGTCCTCCTCGCGGACGATGACATCCTGGCTGACGTCGACGAGCCGCCGGGTCAGGTACCCCGAGTCCGCGGTGCGCAGGGCGGTGTCGGCGAGTCCCTTACGGGCACCGTGGGTGGAGATGAAGTACTCCAGCACGGTCAGGCCCTCGCGGAAGTTCGCCTTGATCGGCCGCGGGATGATCTCACCTTTCGGGTTGGAGACCAGACCACGCATGCCGGCGAGCTGCCGGATCTGCATCATGTTTCCAGCGGCTCCGGAGTTGACCAGCACGTAGACCGGGTTGGTCTCCGGGAAGTTCTCCTCCATCGCCTCGGCGATCTTGTTGGTCGCCTCGGTCCAGATCTGGACCAGCTCGCTGCGGCGCTCCTCGTCGGACAGGAAGCCGCGGTCGAACTGCTTCTGGACCCGGTCGGCACGCTGCTCGTAGTCGTCGAGGATCTCGGCCTTGTTCGGCGGCGCGACGACGTCCTCGATCGCGACGGTGACCCCGGACCGGGTGGCCCAGTAGAAACCGGCGCTCNTCAGGGCGTCCAGGGTCGCCGCTACCTGGATCTTCGGGTATCGCTCGGCCAGGTCGTTGACGATCGCGGCCTGGGCCTTCTTGTTCAGCTGGGCGTTGATGAAGGGGTAGCCCTCCGGCAGCGCCTCGTTGAGCAGGCAACGACCGAACGTGGTCTCCAGGGTGAACACGTCCCCGGTGACCCAGTCGGCGGGCGGGACCCAGTCCGACGGCGGGGTGGTGTCCCGCAACCGCACCCTGATCTTCGCCTGAAGGGCGACCTCCCGGGCGTCGAAGGCCATCTGCGCCTCGGCGACGCTGGAGAACGACCGCCCCTCGCCGAGCGCCCCCTCGGCCAGGCGGGACAGGTGGAACACCCCGGTCACCATGTCGAGGCTCGGCATCGCCAGCGGCCGGCCCGATGCGGGCGAGAGAATGTTGTTGCTCGACAGCATCAGGATCCGCGCCTCGGCCTGCGCCTCGGCGGACAGCGGCAGGTGCACCGCCATCTGGTCACCGTCGAAGTCGGCGTTGAACGCCGTGCAGACCAGCGGGTGGATCTGGATGGCCTTGCCCTCGACGAGCTGCGGTTCGAAGGCCTGGATGCCGAGGCGGTGCAGGGTCGGCGCCCGGTTGAGCAGCACGGGGTGCTCGGTGATGACCTCCTCGAGCACGTCCCACACGACCGGGCGGGCCCGCTCGACCATCCGCTTCGCCGACTTGATGTTCTGCGCGTGGTTGAGGTCCACCAGGCGCTTCATCACGAACGGCTTGAACAGCTCCAGCGCCATCTGCTTGGGCAGACCGCACTGGTGCAGCTTGAGCTGCGGACCGACGACGATGACCGAACGGCCGGAGTAGTCGACCCGCTTGCCCAGCAGGTTCTGGCGGAACCGGCCCTGCTTGCCCTTGAGCATGTCGGACAGCGACTTCAGCGGGCGGTTACCCGGGCCGGTGACCGGCCGGCCGCGGCGGCCGTTGTCGAACAGCGCGTCGACGGCCTCCTGCAGCATCCGCTTCTCGTTGTTGACGATGATCTCGGGCGCGCCGAGGTCGAGCAGCCGCTTCAACCGGTTGTTCCGGTTGATCACCCGGCGGTACAGGTCGTTGAGGTCCGAGGTGGCGAACCGGCCACCATCGAGCTGCACCATCGGGCGCAGATCGGGTGGGATCACCGGGACGCAGTCGAGCACCATCCCCATCGGGGAGTTGCGGGTGTTCAGGAACGCGGAGACGACCTTGAGCCGCTTGAGCGCGCGGGCCTTCTTCTGCCCCTTGCCGCTGCGGATGGTCTCGCGCAGCGACTCGGCCTCGGCGGCCAGGTCGAAGTCGGCCAGCCGCCGCTGCAGCGCCTCGGCGCCCATACCGCCGTCGAAGTACGCACCGAAGCGGTCGCGCAGCTCGCGATAAAGCAGCTCGTCCGGCTCCAGGTCCTGGACCTTCATGTTCTTGAACCGGTCGAAGACGCGGTCGAGATCGTCGATCTTACGCTGCACCCGGTCCCGGAGCTGGCGCATCTCGCGCTCGGCCGACTCGCGGACCTTGCGTCGCGCGTCACCCTTGGCGCCCTCGGCCTCGAGCTGTGCGAGGTCGGCCTCGAGCCGCTTCTGCCGGACTTCCACGTCGGCGTTCTTCTTGTCCTCGAGCTGCTGCTTCTCGACGCCGATGCGGGCCTCGAGGGTCGGCAGATCGCGGTGGCGGGCGTCCGTGTCCACCTTTGTGATCATGTACGCGGCGAAGTAGATGACCTTCTCGAGGTCCTTCGGCGCGAGGTCCAGCAGGTAGCCGAGGCGGCTCGGGACACCCTTGAAGTACCAGATGTGGGTGACCGGCGCAGCCAGCTCGATGTGGCCCATGCGCTCACGGCGGACCTTGGCCCGGGTCACCTCGACGCCGCAGCGCTCACAGATGATGCCCTTGAACCGGACCCGCTTGTACTTGCCGCAGTAGCACTCCCAGTCCCGGGTCGGACCGAAGATCTTCTCGCAGAAGAGCCCGTCCTTCTCCGGCTTCAGGGTGCGGTAGTTGATCGTCTCGGGCTTCTTGACCTCACCGTGCGACCACTGGCGGATGTCATCCGCGGTGGCGAGACCGATGCGCAGTTCGTCGAAGAAGTTGACGTCCAGCAAGACTGTCGCCTGCTCTCTCTTTCTCGGTCGGGACGCTGGAGNCGGATGGAGCCGCCGGGGGCCTCGCCGCCCATCAGGGCGGGTGCGTCGGACCCCCGGCGTCCGTCAGACCTCCTCGACGCTGCTCGGCTCACGCCGGGACAGGTCGATCCCGAGTTCCTCCGCCGCACGGAAGACGTCCTCGTCGGTGTCACGCATCTCGATCTGCACGCCATCGCTGGAGAGCACCTCGACGTTGAGGCACAGCGACTGCATCTCCTTGATGAGCACCTTGAACGACTCCGGGATACCGGGCTCCGGAATGTTCTCGCCCTTGACGATCGCCTCGTAGACCTTGACCCGGCCCACGACGTCGTCGGACTTGATGGTCAGTAGTTCCTGCAGGGCGTAGGCGGCGCCGTAGGCCTCCAGCGCCCACACCTCCATCTCGCCGAACCGCTGGCCACCGAACTGCGCCTTACCACCCAGGGGCTGCTGGGTGATCATTGAGTAGGGACCGGTCGACCGAGCGTGGATCTTGTCGTCGACCAGGTGCAGCAACTTGAGGATGTAGATGTAGCCGACCGCCACCGGGTAGGGGTACGGCTCACCGGTCCGGCCGTCGAACAGCTTGGCCTTGCCGGAGGAGCCGATCAGCTGGATGCCGTCGCGGTTGGGCAGGGTGGAGTCGAGCAGACCGGTGATCTCCTCCTCGCGGGCACCGTCGAAGACGGGGGTCGCCACATTGGTGCCGGCCGAGGCGGCGTCCGCGCCGATGCCACGCAGCCGCTCCTTCCAGTCCTCGGTGCCGGAGTCGACCTGCCAGCCGGTCTTGGCCACCCACCCGAGGTGGGTCTCCAGGATCTGGCCGATGTTCATCCGCCGAGGCACACCATGCGGGTTGAGCACGACGTCGACCGGGGTCCCGTCCTCGAGGAAGGGCATGTCCTCGGCCGGGAGGATCTTCGCGATGACACCCTTGTTGCCGTGCCGGCCGGCAAGCTTGTCCCCGTCGGTGATCTTTCGCTTCTGGGCGACGTAGACCCGGACCAGCTCGTTGACCCCGGGCGGGAGCTCGTCGCCGTCCTCGCGGGAGAACACCCGCACGCCGATGACCTTGCCGGACTCACCGTGCGGCACCTTCAGCGAGGTGTCACGGACCTCCCGGGCCTTCTCCCCGAAGATCGCGCGCAACAGGCGCTCCTCGGGGGTCAGCTCGGTCTCGCCCTTGGGCGTGACCTTGCCGACCAGGACGTCGCCGGGCGAGACCTCGGCGCCGATCCGGATGATCCCCCGCTCGTCGAGGTCGGCGAGAACCTCCTCGGCGACGTTCGGGATGTCCCGGGTGATCTCCTCCGGGCCGAGCTTGGTGTCGCGGGCGTCGACCTCGTGCTCCTCGATGTGGATCGAGGACAGCACGTCGTCCTGGACGAGACGCTGGGACAGGATGATCGCATCCTCGTAGTTGTGCCCCTCCCACGGCATGAAGGCGACCAGCAGGTTCTTGCCGAGCGCCATCTCACCGTTGTCGGTGCACGGGCCGTCCGCGATGACCTGGCCGGCCCCGACCCGGTCGCCCTCGTTCACGATCGGCTTCTGGTTGATGCAGGTGCCCTGGTTCGACCGGCGAAACTTCGCCAGCCGGTAGGTGCGCCGGGTGCCGTCGTCGTGCATGACGGTGATGTAGTCGGCCGAGAGATCCTCGACCACCCCCGCCTGGGCGCAGACGACCACGTCGCCGGCATCCTTGGCCGCGCGGGCCTCCATCCCGGTGCCGACCAGCGGCGCCTCGGAGCGCAGCAGCGGCACCGACTGGCGCTGCATGTTGGAGCCCATCAGCGCGCGGTTGGCGTCGTCATGCTCGAGGAACGGGATCATCGCGNTCGCCACGGACACCATCTGCCGCGGCGAGACGTCCATGTAGTCGACCTCGTCCGGCGGGATGAACTCGACCTCACCGCCCTTGCGGCGGACCAGGACACGGTCCTCCGCGAACGAGCCGTCGGGCCGCAGCGGGGTGTTCGCCTGCGCCTTGACGTGCCGGTCCTCCTCGTCCGCGGTCAGCCAGTCGANCTGGCCGGTGACCCGGCCGTTCTCCACCTTGCGGTACGGGGTCTCGATGAAGCCGAACGGGTTGACCCGCGCGAACGTCGACAGCGAGCCGATCAGGCCGATGTTCGGGCCTTCCGGCGTCTCGATCGGGCACATCCGGCCGTAGTGGCTGGGGTGCACGTCACGGACCTCGAAGCCGGCCCGCTCCCGGGACAGACCACCGGGGCCGAGCGCGTTCAGGCGGCGCTTGTGGGTCAGACCGGCGAGCGGGTTGGTCTGGTCCATGAACTGCGAGAGCTGGCTGGTGCCGAAGAACTCCTTGATGGAGGCGACGACCGGCCGGATGTTGATCAGGGTCTGCGGGGTGATCGCCTCGACGTCCTGGGTCGTCATCCGCTCGCGGACGACACGCTCCATCCGGGCCAGGCCGAGGCGGACCTGGTTCTGGATAAGCTCGCCGACGGTGCGTATGCGCCGGTTGCCGAAGTGGTCGATGTCGTCGACCTCGTACTCGGCCGGGTCGGCACCCGCGTGCAGCTTGACGACGTACTCGATCGTGCGCACGATGTCGTTCTCGGTGAGGACACCGACGTCGTGGGCAACACCCAGGGAAAGCTTCTTGTTGACCTTGTAGCGACCGACCTTGGCGAGGTCGTAACGCTTCGGGTTGAAGAAGAGGTTCTCCAGCAGGGTCTGCGCCGACTCCCGTGTCGGCGGCTCACCCGGGCGCAGCTTGCGGTAGATGTCGAGCAGCGCATCGTCCTGGCCGGCGGTGTGGTCCTTCTCCAGGGTGATCCGCATCGACGGGAAGTCACCGAACCGCTCGAGGATGCGGGCCTNGTCCCAGCCGAGCGCCTTGAGCAGCACCGTGACGGACTGACGGCGCTTGCGGTCGATCCGCACGCCCACGGTGTCGCGCTTGTCGATCTCGAACTCCAGCCAGGCTCCCCGGGAGGGGATCACCTTGCAGGAGTACAGGTCCTTGTCGGAAGCCTTGTCGAGGCTGCGCTCGAAGTAGACCCCCGGAGAGCGCACGAGCTGACTGACCACCACGCGCTCAGTGCCGTTGATGACGAAGGTGCCCTTCGGGGTCATGAGCGGGAAGTCACCCATGAACACCGTCTGGCTCTTGATCTCGCCGGTGTTGTTGTTGGTGAACTCGGCCGTGACGAACAGCGGGGCCGAGAAGGTCATGTCCTTGTCCTTGCACTCCTCCACGGAGTACTTGGGCGGTTCGAACCGGTGGTCCCGAAAGGACAGTGACATCGAGCCGGAGAAGTCCTCGATCGGGGAGATCTCCTTGAAGACCTCCTCGAGACCCGAGGTGATCGGAACGTCGTCACGGCCGGAATCGATGGCCTCCTGCACCCGCTCCGCCCAGGCGTCACTACCGATCAGCCAATCGAAGGACTGCGTCTGAAGAGCAAGGAGATCCGGGACCTCGAGGGGCTCGATGATCTTAGCGAACGAGATGCGGGAGGAAGAGCGCGAGGCGGCCAAGGTGGTCCTTCCGGTGGCCTGATCGTCGGGCTGGCGTCGCGGACGTCAAGTATCCGTCGGGGAATGGTCAGGTGATCAGTGTCTCGCTACGGTTGTCAGGAACGGCGGCGGGGGGTGCCCCACCGGTGAGATGATGGCCGCGGGACGTGGAGGCCGACCCCCGGGCGTCCTGCGTAGCGGATGTGCGGCCGACAAGCCGACAACGGGCACGCGGAAGCCTCGCCACGGCATGTGCGCGCGGCGACACGAGTGTCCGCTGAGAACAACGGATCGGTGTATGGGCAAGGGTCTCGCTCAGGGTCCTCGGTGTGGCAGCCGTACAGCCGTGCCACACTCCGGCACGACCAGCGCGCCCCCACATCGTCCCGGACTGACCGCGAGTACCGCTCCGGACCACGTAACCGGAACCGCCTCGCGGTGCATACCAGCCCCCGAACAGGGCCGACCATCACCAACGGCACGACGTCGACGAGGCCGATACAACGAGAAGGGCAGCGCAAACTAGCAGTGTAGCCGAAGGGCACACCGCTGGCAAGGACCTGCGTGATGGGACCACGCAGGGAGGACGTAGCGCACCGCATCCGCTCCCGACGAGGGTTCGCAAACTTGATGGAACTCCGATCCACAGAGGCCGTCAACCCCCTTCGGAAAACGTCACGAACGGACCCGACCTGCCCATCTGTGCATCGGGCCGCCTGCGGTGGACCTTTCGGGCCTTCCAGACAGCACGTGCCGGGGCACCGCAGAGGGGTGCCCCGGCACGGGGGTGTCCGCCACGGCCACGCCGGGTGGCCGCAAGGGACGCCCCGTCCGGCGACGGGCATCGNCGGACGGGGCGTCCAGGGCAGCGGGGTGCTGCCAGTACTGCTCGGACTGCCGGTACTTACTTGACGGTGACCGTGGCGCCGGCGCCCTCGAGGGCCGCCTTCGCCTTGTCCGCCGCCTCCTTGGCGACCTTCTCCAGGACTGGCTTCGGAGCCCCGTCGACGAGGTCCTTGGCCTCCTTCAGCCCGAGGCTGGTCAGCGCGCGGACCTCCTTGATGACCTGGATCTTCTTGTCACCGACGGATTCAAGGATGACGTCGAACTCGTCCTGCTCCTCGGCGGCCGGCGCCTCGCCGCCCGCACCACCGGCGGCCGGAGCGGCGGCCACGGCGACCGGAGCCGCGGCGGNGACACCGAAGGNCTCCTCGAACTGCTTCACGAACTCCGAGAGCTCCAGCAGGGTCAGTTCCTTGAAGGCGTNCAGCAGCTCTTCGGTCGACAGCTTCGCCATGGTGGCGGTTCCTTCCTCGTCATGCCTGATTCGGGGTGGCCTGCTCGTGACTGCGAGCGACCTGATTGTGATCTCGGAGCGGCACCATGGTGGCGCCGCTCGGCTATTCGGCGGCAGCCTCGGCGGCCGGCTGCTCGGCGACGCCGGCGGACTGGCCTTCGCGCTGCTCGCGCAGCGCCTCGGCGAGCCGGGCCACCTGGGACAGCGGAGCGGCGAAGAGCCCGACGGCCCCGGCCAGCGTGCCCTTCATCGCCCCGGCCAGCTTCGCCAGCAGGACCTCGCGGGACTCAAGATCCGCAAGCTTGCGAATCTCGTCGGCGGTCATCGGCTTGCCCTCGACGAAGCCGCCCTTGAGCACCAGTGCCGGGTTCGCCCGAGCGAAGTCGCGCAGGCCCTTGGCCGCCTCGACCGGGTCGCCGCTGACGAAGGCGACGGCGGTCGGCCCGACGAACAGGTCGTCGAGTCCGGTGACCCCGGCCTGCTCCGCCGCAATCTTGGTCAGGGTGTTCTTGACCACGGAGTAGCGCGTGCCCTCGCCGAGGGCACGCCGCAGCTCGGTGAGCTGGCTCACCGTCAAACCGCGGTACTCCGTGAGCACCGCAGCGGTCGAGCCACGGAACTCCTCGACGATCTCCGCCACCGCGGCGGTCTTCTCAGCTTTCGCCATGGGGCTCCTTCGGGGTGTCGGCTGGTCATACGGAAACGCCCCTGGAACATGACGAACGCCCCGGCGCAGGCGCACGGGGCGTGAAGGGCGGCGGTGGCGCTACCGGGTGTGTCACCCGGCTGCGTGCATCCGTCACGGAACTTCCCGTCCGTCACCTGCGCGGGCCGCCCGGGGAACCCGGGGCCTTCGGCCGTCGGTCGAA
The DNA here is from genome assembly GCF_000732115.1 of Frankia sp. CeD. Taxonomy (NCBI): domain Bacteria; kingdom Bacillati; phylum Actinomycetota; class Actinomycetes; order Frankiales; family Frankiaceae; genus Frankia; species Frankia sp. CeD. The sequence goes on along the minus strand of NZ_JPGU01000002.1, from coordinate 184,676 downwards.
CCGGACGAGGAGTGGCCCTCGACGGGAACGGAGACGGCAACCAGCGGTCTTCGGTGTGGAACTGGATATCAGTGTACGCGACTGTTCGTCGCTGTTCTCGCCCCTGTTCGCTCGCCCGGCGGCCGCACGCATGGCTTCGTGCGGCGATGCCTCCGGACGAGCGAGAGCCGCCGGACGGCTCGGATCAGGCGGCGGCACCCTCGTCGAGAAGGTTGCGGGTGCGGTTCGGGTCGACCGGGATACCCGGGCCCATGGTGGTCGTGAAGGTGATCTTCTTCAGATACCGGCCCTTGGCCGCGGACGGCTTCACCCGGACGATCTCATCCAGGGCAACCGTGTAGTTCTCGATCAGCTGGGTGTCGGTGAAGTTCGTCTTCCCGATGACGATGTGCAGGTTACCCTGCTTGTCCACCCGAAAGTTGATCTTTCCGCCCTTGATGTCGGAGACGGCCTTGCCGATGTCCAGCGTCACGGTGCCGGTCTTAGGGTTCGGCATCAGGCCGCGGGGGCCCAGGACCCGAGCGATCCGACCAACCTTCGCCATCTGATCGGGCGTCGCGACGGTCGCGTCGAACTCCAGGAAGCCCTCCTGGATCCGGGCGACCAGGTCATCGCTACCGACGATGTCGGCCCCGGCCGCGCTCGCCTCAGCGGCCTTCTCCCCGGCTGCGAAGACAGCGACGCGGGGGGACTTCCCGGTGCCGTGCGGCAGGTTGACCGTGCCACGGACCATCTGGTCGGCCTTGCGAGGGTCGACCCCGAGCCGGATCGCAACCTCGACCGTCGCGTCGTACTTCGTCGTCGAGGTCTGCTGCGCGAGGCGGACCGCCTCCAGCGGGCTGTAGAAGTTCTCCGGGTTGATCTTCTCGGCCGCGGCACGGTAGGCCTTGCTGCGCTTCATACTGTCTGTCTCCTCGTGGTGATGGCGGACGGCCGTCGAAGGGACGCGGCGACGTGGACACATCCTGTCCACCCGGCACCTGCGCCCGGCCGCCCTCCCACTGGTCGGTCCGGTGGTGGGGGGAACGCGAGNGCGTACTACTCGCCGACCGTGATACCCATGGATCGAGCGGTGCCGGCGATGATCTTCTCGGCGGCCTCGATCGAGGTGGCGTTGAGGTCCGGGAGCTTGGTCTGGGCGATCTCGCGGATCTGCGCCGTGGTGAGCTTGGCAACCTTGTCCCGGTGCGGGGTGCCACTGCCCTTCTCCACGCCCGCGGCCTTGAGGATGAGCCGCGCGGCCGGCGGGGTCTTCGTGACGAAGGTGAAGGACCGGTCGTCGTAGACGGTGATCTCGACCGGCACGACGTTGCCGGCCTGCGACTCGGTCGCCGCGTTGTACTGCTTGCAGAACTCCATGATGTTCACGCCATGCTGACCCAGCGCGGGGCCGACCGGCGGCGCCGGGGTGGCCTTGCCGGCGTTGATCTGGAGCTTGATGATCGCAGTGATCTTCTTCTTCTTGGGAGGCATGTGCTCGTCTTCCTACCGGGGTTCTACGGAGCGGATCAGATCTTCGCGACCTGATTGAACTGCAGCTCGACGGGCGTCTCCCGACCGAAGATCGAGACCAGCACCTTCAGTCGCTGGGCGTCGAGGTTGATCTCGCTGATGGTCGCCGGGAGCGTGGCGAAGGGGCCGTCCATGACGGTGACGGACTCGCCGACCTCGAACTCCTGCACCCGGACGGTCTCGACCTTCTTCTCCTTCGGCACAACCGGGGCGAGGATCGAGAGGACCTCCTCCCGGCGCAGCGGGGAGGGCCGGTTGGTGAGCCCGACGAACCCGGTCACACCCGGGGTGTTACGGACCGCCGACCACGACTGATCGGTCAGATCCATCCGGACGTAGATGTAACCCGGGTACTTCTTCTGCTGGACAAGCTGCCGCTTGCCGTTCTTGACCACCGGGACCTCCTCGGTGGGCACCTCGATCTGGAAGATGTAGTCCTCCATGTTGAGGCTGGAGATCCGGGTCTCGAGATTGGTCTTGACCTTGTTCTCGTACCCCGCATAGGAGTGCACGACGTACCACTCGCCAGGCGCGTCCTCGATCGCCCGCCGCAGGTCGGCATCGTCGTCGTCGGCATCGTCGTCGGTCAGGGCCGGCGGCACCGTCCCGACCGCCGGGGAGACCGGGAAAGCACCCTCGGGGGTGGGATCGGCCTCGGCGGTGGGATCGGCCTCGGCGGTGGCGTAGACGTCGCCGAGCTCGGCGCCGGCGTCCGTGCTCGCCACCTCGTCGTGCTCGAACGCCGCGAGGGGATCGAGACGGGCGAGGGCCTCCCCCTGCTCGGAGGAGGCGTGCTCGGGCGACTGGGACACGCGGACGATCCTTACTCTCGTGAACACTTCTGCTGCTGTGGACCCGCGAAGCGGCGCTGCGCGGGCGTGGGGCCGGACGGGCAGCCAGCTCGCCGATGGGCAGCTCCAGCGACCACCGCCTGCTTCGGCCCCGGCCTGTCCGGCGGTGGGACCCGTCAGCCGAAGATCGCGAGGACCGCCTTCGTGAGGCCGAAGTCGAGGGTAGCCACGAACGCCGTCATCACGCTGACGAAGACAAGCACGACCAGCACATAGGTGATCAGCTCACTCCGCCCGGGGTAGACGACCTTCCGCAACTCCGCCATGACCTCGCGGATGAACACAAGTGGCCGATACCGACGTCGACCCGCGGCACGCGTAGCCCGCTTGGGGCGCGGTGCCGCGTCACGGGTATCGGTCGCCACTCAACNNNNCNCNCTCCGTCATCGAACCAGCGTCATCGAACCAGCCAACTGTCGAACAGCGCAGGGGCGACAGGACTCGANCCTGCAACCGCCGGTTTTGGAGACCGGTGCTCTACCAATTGAGCCACGCCCCTAGACACACACCCGGATCCTTGCGACCGCTACGCCACCATACCCCGGCTATGCGCTACGTAGCGCATAGCCCAGCCGCACGGCGATGTACCGGAATGGGTACCCGAGCGGATCGAGCATACCCCTTTGCCGCCTGGACTCCGCGTACGGCGATCGCGTCGAGGGGGTAGCGGGGGGCGAGGGGGCTGGCAGCCTGTCACGGAGGTTCGAATGGATGCGGCCGGACGGGCCGGAGGACCGTTGCCGGAGGGTCCGGACGGATCCCACGGTACGTCCGACGTGCATCCGACACGCGTGTGACAGCCGTGGCAGCATGGCGGCCATGAGCAGGATCTCGCACCGCATCGGGGGAATCGCCCCCTCCGCAACGCTCGCCGTCGACGCCACCGCCAAGGCGATGCGCGCCGCGGGCCGCGACGTGATCGGGTTCGGCGCCGGGGAGCCGGACTTCCCAACCCCGGACCACATCGTCGCCGCCGCCGAGAAGGCATGCCGTGAGCCCCGCATGCACCGCTACAGCCCGGCCGCGGGCCTGCCGGAGCTGAAGCAGGCCATCGCCGAGAAGACCGCCCGAGACTCGGGGGTGATCGTCTCGCCGAGCCAGGTCCTGGTGACCAACGGCGGCAAGCAGGCTGTCTACGCGGCGTTCGCGACGCTGCTCGACCCGGGGGACGAGGTGCTCCTGCCCGCCCCGTACTGGACGACCTACCCGGAGTCGATCCGGCTGGCCGGGGGTGTCCCGGTCGACGTCGTCACCGGTCCGGAAGCCGGGTACCGGGTGACGGTGGAACAACTGGAGGCGGCACGCACCCCGCGGACCAAGGTTCTGCTGTTCAACTCCCCGTCGAACCCGACCGGCGCCGTCCACACCCCCGAGGAGGTCCGCGCGATCGGACGGTGGGCCGAGCAGGCCGGGATCTGGGTCATCAGCGACGAGATCTACGAGCATCTGGTCTACGGCGAGACAAGGTTCGCCTCCGTTCTCGCCGAGGTACCTGAGCTCGCCGAACGCTGCATCATCGTCAACGGGGTCGCGAAGACCTACGCGATGACGGGATGGCGGGTCGGTTGGCTGGTCGGGCCGGCGGACGCCGTAGCCGCCGCGACCAACCTCCAGTCCCACGCGACGTCGAACGTCTCGAACGTCGCCCAGGCCGCCGCGCTTGCCGCGGTCGCCGGCCCGCTGGATGCGGTCGCCACGATGCGCACCGCCTTCGACCGCCGCCGGCAGACGATGCACCGCCTGCTGTCGCAGACGCCCGGGATCCGCTGCCCACTGCCCGACGGGGCGTTCTACTGCTATCCGTCGGTGCGGGACGTGCTCGGGCGCACCCTGCGCGGCCGTATCCCCACCACGTCCGCGGATCTGTGCCAGCTGATCCTCGAGGAGGCTGGGGTCGCGATCGTGCCGGGTGAGGCCTTCGGCACTCCCGGCTTCGCCCGGCTGTCCTACGCGCTGAGCGACGACGATCTCGTCAAGGGAGTCAGCCGCCTCTCCGCCCTGCTCGCCGAGGCGGCCTGAGGCCGCCGGGCGGCTCAGCGGCCGGACCTGCCGCGCGGCAGGCCTCAGCGCAGCCGGACGGTCGCCCGGGCCGCCATCAAGACCTTTTTTCCGTCGCATCGGGTGGTGAGATTCACCACCACCAGGTTGTCGTCGAGCTTCTTCTCGACCATGCCACGCACGGACACCGTCGCGCCGGCGCCGTCGTCGGGCACGATCACCGGGGAGGAGAACTTCACCCCGAACTCGACCACGGCGCCCGGGTCCCCGAGCCAGTCCGTGACCAACCGCGCGGCCGTCGCCATGGTCAGCATGCCGTGCGCCAGCACTCCCGGTAGGCCGGCCTCGGCGGCCGCCCGATCGCTCCAGTGAATGGGGTTGAAGTCGCCGGACGCACCGGCATACCGGACAAGATCATCCCGACGCAACGGGAAAAGTCGCTCCGGCAGCTCGGTGCCGACCTCGACGTCGTCGTAGCTCACCGTGGCGGTCATCGTTCTCCAGATCGTGAGGACGCCCGGGGTCGCCCGGAACGTGCGCAACGCGCGGTCGCCGGAGCCGAGCGGGGCCGGTGGGACTCCGACAACCCTGTCGGCAAAGGTGTCATTGGCGCCTCGGCGGAGCCGTCCCGCGCGAGACCAGCCCACACACGCCGGTGGCGACCTGCTCTCCGTAGATCGTGGCGAACTGGTAGTTGACGACGAGCACCTCGTTGGTCCCCACGGACCGGATGCCGGTCAGGGTCGAGGTGCAGATCAGCTCGTCGCCGGCCACCACCGGCCGAAGCAACACGAAACGTTCCTCGCCGTGGACGACCAGAGAGAAGTCGAGGCCGAGCTCCGGATCGTCGGTGGGCACCCCGAGGGTTCCGGGGATCACTGTGATGAGGAACGTGGGTGGAGCCACGAGATCGGGATAACCAGCGGCCTTCGCGGCCTCCAGATCGTGGTACAGCGGGTTGTCGTCCCCGATCGCTTCGGCGAACCTCCGGATGTGCTCGCGCCCGACCTGGAACGGGGCGGGGGAAACCGAGCTTCGTCCCACGAAGTCCTGATTGAGCGGCATCGCAACTCCGATCGCGCCATCAGCGGGATGACCAGGGTGTCTCTACGTGGTTACCACATCGCCCGCCATCGGTCGATAATCTTGGCTGGCATGCCAGGAAGCCGGCCAAGGACTTCCCTGACCGGCTACCGGTGCGGAACGTAGATACGTGCACGGAGGATTCAGCGACCCCGCCCGTCCAGGTGGGGACGGGCGCCCGGACGCGCCGATGGGCAGCCGCCGGAGCAACGTCAGCGCGTCTCGCGGTGCTCCGTGTGCTTGCCGCAGTTCGGGCAGAACTTCTTCAGTTCGAGGCGGTCCGGGTCGTTGCGACGGTTCTTGCGCGTGATGTAGTTCCGGTGCTTACACACCTGACACGCCATCGTGATCTTCGGGCGTACGTCAGTGGCGGCCACGGCGTGATGCCTCTTCCTAAGTCGGTTGCTGAACAGGTCAGGCGGCGCGGCAAACCGCGATCCCGCACGGGCTCCGCGGTAGGCCGCACACTGCTGGTAGCGGTGGCCGGACTTGAACCGGCGACACAGCGATTATGAGCCGCTTGCTCTGCCAGACTGAGCTACACCGCTAGGATGGTCCACCTGCTTGCGGCGGCCCGACCAACATCTTACCCCGCGGGAGGACCGGCGGACATCCCCCCGGACACGAACCCACCCGAAGGCGGAACGTGGAGCCCCTTTACGGAATCGAACCGTAGACCTTCTCCTTACCATGGAGACGCTCTGCCGACTGAGCTAAAGGGGCGAGGCCGCGGAGCTCAGGTTACACGACGACAGGNGGGGTTGGGTGNCCCCCNCNCCCACTTCGNCCCCGANCCCGCCGGTCCTCCCGGCGACCGGTCCTCCCGGCGACCGGCGTGAGGGCCCCCGCTGGCCCCGTCGGCGCTACGCCGGCCGGAAACGACCCCCCTGCCCTGACCGCCAGGTCCGCCCCATGACACGCCAGTACGCCCGACCCTCACTCCGTTCCATCGAAACATGCGGAGATTGCCGACGGGAACAACTATCCGTAGCGACCTACCTGGACGCCACTCACACTGATAGCTGTAAGTAATCTCTTCGATGCTTAGCGTGTGGAGCACCCGTTGGTGCGCCGCTGCCGGCGTGGCCAACCGCCTGGCGAGCCTCCCCAGCATCGCCTCCCGAGCATCGAGGGTTGCCCATGCGTCCTATGCACCGTTCCAGCCGGTATCCGACGACACGCGAGGTCCGGCCCGGTCCCACCGCCGGCGACACCGTGCCTACGACCACCACCCTGCCGACCACCACCCCCACGTCTGGCCACCCGGATGAAGAAGGCCACGGCCCTCCTCCGGGGTCGACGCGGCGGCGGGTCGACACCCGCCCGTCCCTGCTGCCAATCCCCCTCCCCCGGCGGGTGACGAGCATCGCGGCGCTGGCCATCACCGCGGGGGCGTTGACCGCGACCACCGGAGTCGCCCAGGGCGCGGTGCCGTCCCCGACCTGGCCACGGGGGATCGACGTGGCCTCCTGGCAGCATCCCGGCGGCGGCCCCATCGACTGGACCGCAGCGCGNGGCTCCGGCCTGAGCTTTGCGATCATTAAGGCCACCGAAGGACCGAACTACACCAATCCGTACTTTGCCGCGGACCGGGACGCGGCCGCCAAAGCCGGTCTGGTGGTCGGGGCCTATCACTACGCGCGGCCGGCGCGGCCGATCTCGACCGCGGTGGACCAGGCACAGCGCTTCATCACGGTGAGCGGGCTGACCCGCGCCGCCGGGCAGCTGGCCCCCGTGCTCGACCTCGAGGACGACGGAGGACTCGATCCCGCCGCGCTGGCCGCCTGGACGCGGGCGTTCCTCGAGAAGATCGAGACCGAGACCGGCCGGGCGCCCATCCTCTACACGTACCGCTCGTTCTGGACCAAGAAGCTGGCGGACAACCACAGCTTCGCCCGGTNTCCGTTCTGGTTCGCCATCTACAACAACAAGGCGACCCCGGGCTGGCTGCCCGGCGGCTGGACCAAGTGGGCGCTGTGGCAGTACACCTCGAGTGGAAATGTCCCGGGGATCATGGGAAATGTCGATCTGAACGTGCTGTGCTGCACGCTGACCGCGCTCGCCGCACAGGCCGACGGCACCCGCAGCGAGATCGAGAAGTGGTACGCGACCGCCGGGCTGACCCGCCTGGCCGTTGGGACGCCCGTCGACAGCGAACTGCCCGCCGGCGGTGGCGGTCGCTGGCAGCGTTACTCCAACGGCCTGGCCTTCTGGTCCGTGGCGACCGGCGTACAGGCCCTGCACGGATCCATCGCGACGAAGTTCCTGGAGCTGGGCGGAACGAACAGCTTCCTGCGCCGGCCGGTGAGCGGTGTCGAGTACGCCACGGCCCCGGAGACGCTTCAGGCGAAGTTCCAGGGTGGCTGGATCTACTGGCACCCGGCCATCGGCGCGCACGAGGTCCACGGCCGCATCCTGCGGACCTATCTGGGCCTCGGTGGCACGACGTCGAGCCTCGGGCTTCCGATCACCGACGAGTACTCGGTCCCGGGCGGACGGGAAAGCACCTTTCAGTTCGGCAAGCTCCGCTGGAGCGCGGCGACGAACGCGGTCACGACACTGCCGGCCGGCAAGAACGGCACCGGCAAGAGTGGCGTGGGTGTGGCGGGTGGCGCCGGCACCGCTCCCTGATCGTGTCCCGGGCCGGAGAGAACCGCCTCCGGCCCGACGGACACAACGATGGGTGACGGCGGCCTACCGTGGGTATCGCACCTACGCGGCGGAGAGGTGGTCGTATGACTACCGAACAACGACGGACCGCACCATGCGGGCAGAGCGATCCGCCGCGAGTACGACCGGGGAGGATGAGATGGCAGGAACACGGGTGGCACGCCCGCTGAACGGATGGCTCACCTTCGCCGCCGTCATCATGTTCATCGNCGGCTTCCACAACCTGATCTACGGCATTGCGTCCCTGCGCGACTACACCGTCGTGGTGAACAACCTCAACGGCGGGACCAGCGTGATCTACGCCGACACCACCTTCTGGGGCTGGTTGTGGATCGTGGTCGGCGTCGTCGAGATACTGATCGCCTTCGGCATCGCGGCCCGTAACGAGGCCGCCCGCTGGGGAGGGGTCGCAATCGCGACGATCAACGCCATCGGGCAGCTGGCGTTCCTTGCGGCGTTCCCGGTCTGGTCCGTCGTCATCATCGCGATCGACGTAGTCGTCATCTACGTACTGTGCACCTACGATGCTCCTCGGGCCAGAGCCGGGTACGAGGAGCCGTATCCGAGCGACCAGGCCGGGGTCTCCGCCGGGCGTGAGGCCGGAGTCGGTCGCCTCACCGAGACCGGTGGCACCCGGGTGACCTCCGGGGGCGGCGTCCGGCGCGAAGAGGGTCCGCGGCCGCCCACCAGCGGCTGAACGGCGGCTCGCGGTCAGGCGGTCAGCTCGCGGTTAGGGTGCCGGATCGGCCAGCCCCGCCCGCCAGGTGGCGCACCGCAGGGCGTAGTCGGTGAGATGACGGTCGGCGAAGACCCGGGCGTCCCAGTTCTCCGGCATCGCCTCGGCGAGATCACGCCAAAGGTAGGCCATGGCGGGTAGCCCGTCGGTCAGGAGCAGCGGACGGGTCTCGTAGGCCTCGCCTTCGAAGGCATCGAGGATCGCCCGTTCCCGTGCGGCAAGCCCCAGGAGGACGAGGCCGGCGGTGGCCCGATCCGGCCCGTCCGCCTCGGCCGTGGGCACGAGGCCCGGATAGAGCCGACCACGCAGCCGGGCGGCCCGCCAGCCGGTGACCGTGGCGGGCCCCACCTCGGGTACGCGTCCGATGAGCGCCCGCACGACCTCGGGGAACAGCAGCGTCCCGTAGACGAACAGCGGGACCGCGCGCTCCGCCTCAGCCGATGACATGAGGCAACGGTAGTGCCCCGGCCATGGCGGCCCATGGGTGACCGTCCACGGCCGGCATCCCGGCGGGGAACCGGTCCTAGAGTGAGCAGACGTGAACGACAACGCGGCGCTGGCCGCCCAGGTTCGGACTGCTTCCCAGCTGACCGGGACATTCCTGCTCCGGTCGGGCCGGACAAGCACCGAGTACTTCGACAAGTACCTCTTNGAAGCCGACCCGGCGCTGCTCGCTGCGGTGGTGGCCGGGCTCACCGAACTGGTGCCGCCCGGCGCGGAGATCCTCGCCGGACTCGAACTCGGCGGAGTGCCCCTCGTGACTCTGCTCTCCCAGCGCACCGGTCTGCCCGCCCGGTTCGTCCGGAAGAAGGCCAAAGAATACGGCACCCGACGCATCGCGGAGGGCGGCGACGTCACCGGACGCCACGTCGCCCTCGTCGAGGACGTGGTCACCTCCGGTGGTGCCGTGCTCGACGCGACCCGGGTACTGCGGGATGCCGGAGCGGTNGTGGAACACGTGCTCTGTGTGATCGACCGGCAGGAGGGCGGCCGGGAGAGACTCGCCGAGCTCGGTCTGACGTTGCATCCCGTCCTGACCCGGGCGGACCTGGAGGCCGCAGCCGCGGACACCTGACCGCCCGGCGACGAGGACCATCCGCGGCCGCACATCCACAGGCCCGGAGCGATGCTCCGGGCCTGTGGATCCGAGCCTGTGTAGAAGCATGATCCCCGGGAACTCCGGGATGGTGGCAGGTGATGGATTCGAACCATCGTAGGCTGAGCCGACGGTTTTACAGACCGCTCCCTTTGGCCGCTCGGGCAACCTGCCGTCGTAGAGGAGCATACCGGTCCCGACGGAGCATCGTGATGCCGCACCGCCCCGCTGCGGCCGCCGACGATCGATTACAACGGTGAGTAGCGGCTCACGAAACGAAGGCCGCGCACCACGATCACGCACAGCACTCGACTCCACACGATCCTCACCCACATCGAACCGACCAGGAGGTCCGCACACGTGGCAGATCCATCCTTCGACATCGTCAGCAAAGTTGACGCCCAGGAGATAGACAACGCCGTCAACCAGACGGTCAAGGAAATCCGGACCCGCTTCGACTTCCGTGACACCGGCGCATCCGCGACGCTGTCCGGCGAGTCGATTCTGCTTGTAGCGAACACGGACGAGCGGGTCAAGGCGGTGCTCGACGTACTGCAGGAGAAGTTCGTCAAACGCGGCATTTCCCTCAAGGCCCTGACCTTCGACGAGCCCAAGCCGTCGGGCAAGGAGTTCCGGTTGCCCGTCACCGTTCAGCAGGGCATCGCGGAGGACAAGGCCAAGGCCATCGCCAAGAAGATCCGGACGGATGGCCCGAAGGGGGTACAGGCCCAGATTCAGGGTGATCAGCTACGGGTGACCGGGAAGAAGCGCGATGACCTGCAGCGCGTGATCCAGATACTCAAAACCGAGGACTTCGAAGTTCCCCTCCAGTTCGTCAACTACCGCTGACGCGACGGAAAAGCTGGAGACAGGGTGCACCCCGCCCGATGGGGGGTTTCGGGCGGGGTGCTTGCGGCGGAACCTGGGGGGTTTGCTCCGCCGCGGTCCTGGTTGTGAACCGACGCCGTTTCGGCCGGCAGTTCGCGGTTAAAGCGTACTCCGAGTACTTCGGGGTGTTACCGCGACGACGCGCCGCGGACAACATCGTGGCCATCGGGCCCGGTCACCGATACGGATTCATGCGTGACATCTGTTCGAGACGCTCGATCCGCTCGTTCATGGGCGGATGGGTGGAGAACAGCTTCCCGACCCCCCCACCCCGGAACGGATTTGCAATCATGAGCGCGGCGGCGGGACCGAGCTTGGAGGTCTGCGGCAGGGGCCGCGCCGCGGTGCCGGCGTCCAGCTTGCGCAACGCGTTCGCCAGCCCGATCGGGTCACCGGTGAGCGTCGCGCCGGACTCGTCGGCCTGGTACTCCCGGGACCGACTGATCGCGAGCTGGATGATCGTCGCCGCGACGGGACCCAGGATCATCAGCAGCAGAAGCTCGAAGATGCCGGGACCGTCCTCATCGTTCCGCCCACCGAAAATAGCCAGGAACTGGGCCATGTTCGCCAGATAGACGATAACACTGGCGAGGGCACCGGCCACCGATGCGATCAGGATGTCCCGGTTGTAGACGTGGCTGAGCTCGTGACCGAGAACGCCGCGTAGCTCACGATCGTCCATAATCTCCATGATGCCCTCAGTGCAACAGACCGCCGCGTTTCGCGGGTTACGGCCGGTAGCGAAGGCGTTGGGCGCCCGGGTCGGGCTGAGGTACAGCCGCGGCATGGGCATCCGGGCATTGCGGGCGAGATCCCCGACGATCGCGTAGAGCCGGGGCTGCTCGACCTGCGTCACGGGATAGGCCCGCATGGCCCGCAGGGCTATCCGGTCAGAGAAGAAGTAGGCGAAGCCGTTCATACCGACCGCGAGCACGAGCGCGATGACCAGACCTCCGCGCCCGAACAGCGAACCCACCACGATGATGGCGGCGGACAGCACGCCCAGCAGCAGCGCGGTCTTCAGACCGTTGAAGTGGCGGNGTGGCATGGCGATCGAGNGTCCGTCCTGTCGAACCGGTACACCTGTCTCAACGCGACGGCGCTGGCCGAACGTTCCCGTCGGACGTGTGGCCGCCGCCCCCGACCCGTACGGCTGCCGGCCCGCGGCGGGCCTCGCCCGGTCGGTCGCCGGGCTCGTCCGGGACGGCTTCGCGCAGGCGTGCGACCACGGCCGGGGCGAGCAGCCCGACCCGTTCGAGCTCCTCCGCGGTGAAGATCGCCAATCGTCGGTACACGGCGGCGATCTGTGGATCCAGCCGGTCGAGCGCGGTCAGATGTGCCACGACGGTGCCGAGATCACCGCGTCGCACCGGTCCGGTCGNCGCCGACCAGCCGTCGGTCAGGGTGTTCGCCAGCGATGCCCGCAGCAGCGGACCGAGCGCCGCGGCCGGATCCGGCACGCCCGCCGCGGCCAGCACCTCGCCGGCAGCTGCCACCAGGGTGGTCAGGAAGTNCCCGCCGAGCACGAGAGAGGCGTGGTAGAGATCCCGCCGGTCATCCGCGACGGGCAGAGCGATGCCGCCGACGTCGGTGACCAGGCGGCGGGCCAGCCCCTCGGCCACGGGATCGGCGGTGATCCCGAACGGGACACCGACGAGGAGACCGGAGTCCTCGATGATCCCCGGCAGGGTCATGATCGGATGAAGCGCGATACGGGCCGCGCCCACGTCACCGCCTGCCGCCAGGACGCCCAGGCCGTGGCGCCCACTGAGATGCACGAGTGTCCGGCCGGGTCCGACGGCTCCCGCCGCGACCAGGTCCGTGACGACCGGCCCGATCGCGTCATCGGGCACGGAGACGAGGAGGACCTCGGCCCGCCCGGCGACCTCGGCCACCCCGCCGACCCCCGCGTCCGGAAACAGGTTCACGGCCCTCGATCGGTGCCGCGGCGAGCGCACTCCCACGGCCACCACCGGATATCCGGCCGCTGCCAGAGCGAGGCCCAGCGCCGTGCCGGCCCGGCCCGGCCCGACGATTCCCACCTTCTCCCGCGGCCCGGCCTCCCGCGGCCCGGCACTCGCCGCCGTGGACGAAGGTGCGGCGTCGGGTCGACCGTCATCCGGGCCGCTCGCGGCATCCGACTGCTCGTGCGGGCGATGCGTCATGTCCCGATGCTCCCCGTTCCGGAGCCGGCCGCTTCCGAGGGGGCCGCCCCTGATACCTGACCACCCGCCGACCCCGGCCGCCCGCACAGCCAGCATGCCCCGATGCCGGGCCTCACCGGACATACAGCCACAAGCCACCAAATAGCTACAATCGGTAACATCGCGGATCGGGCCAGGTCGCCGGCAAGAGCGAGCTCACCACTCCGGGCGCCCGACGTAAAGATCACCCTGTCGATTCCCTGACAGGCCGGGCCTCCCCCGAAATTGTGGAAAGCATTACCGGAAGCGCATTGAACCGGATCCGGCCGATCACCTCCATCGGGCGGTACACCCCTTCTGACCAGCGATATCAGGGTCAAGACACGCCAGCCGGACGATCGCAACGACAAAGACTATATACGTAGAGTTGGCAAACAATCACCATACGGCGCGACGGCTACGGAGACCGAGGTCGATCGTCGATCGTCGACGAGGATGGAGCGATCGAACTCGGCGGCACGGTGCGCGCGCATCATTGATACGGCCGGTAGGCTGGAACGGTACCCGAGGAGGTCACTGAAGGTGTCAGAGCAGGTCAGGGAGAGGGAGACCCGCCGGCTCGACCGGGTCGTCGTGCGCTTCGCGGGCGACTCCGGCGACGGTATGCAGCTCACCGGAGAACAGTTCACCAGCGAGACGGCAGCATTCGGCAATGACCTGTCGACGCTTCCGGACTTCCCTGCCGAAATCCGCGCCCCAGCCGGCACGCCGGCCGGTGTGTCCGGCTTCCAGCTACATTTTTCCGATCACGACATTCTCACCCCGGGTGANGCACCGGACGTACTGGTTGCAATGAACCCGGCGGCCCTGAAGGCGAATCTGAAGGATCTGCCGCCGGGGGCCAATCTCATTGTCAACACCGATGCATTCACCGGCGGCAACCTCAAGAAAGCCGGCTATACGACGGATCCGCTGACCGACGGCACGCTGGATGCCTACACGGTGCATCGGGTGCCGCTCACCTCGATGACCATCAACGCGGTGCACGCCGCCGAGGGTGTCGGCGCCGGGGTCAACAAGAAGGAGGCCGAACGAGCGAAGAACATGTTCGCCCTGGGCCTCATGAGCTGGCTGTACCACCGGCCGACCGAGAGCACCGTCGGCTTCCTGGAGAAGAAGTTCGCCAAACGGCCCGAGATCGCCGCGGCGAACGTCGCGGCCTTCCGTGCCGGCTTCAACTACGGCGAGACCACCGAGTCCTTCTCGGTCACCTACGAGGTGGCGCCGGCCCGGATGAAGGCTGGTACCTACCGACGGATCACCGGGAACACGGCATTGTCCTACGGTCTGATCGCCGCCGGCGAGCTGACCGGCCTGCCGGTGTTCCTCGGCTCCTACCCGATCACCCCGGCCTCGGACATCCTGCACGAGCTGAGCCGGCACAAGCGGTTCGGCGTGCGGACCTTCCAGGCCGAGGATGAGATCGCCGGCATCGGCGCCGCGCTCGGTGCCTCCTTCGGCGGATCACTCGGCGTGACGACGACCTCCGGCCCGGGTGTCGCGCTCAAAAGCGAGACCATCGGCCTCGCGGTCAGTCTCGAACTGCCGCTCGTGATCGTCGACATCCAGCGCGGCGGCCCGTCCACCGGCCTGCCCACCAAGACCGAACAGGCCGATCTACTCCAGGCGATGTTCGGCCGCAACGGCGAGGCTCCGGTTCCGATCGTCGCGCCGCGCTCCCCGGCGGACTGCTTCAACGCCGCGATCGAGGCCGCCCGCCTGGCTACCAAGTNCCGCACGCCGGTGTTCCTGCTCTCCGACGGCTACCTGGCGAACGGCTCGGAGCCGTGGCTGCTGCCGACCCGCTCGGAGCTGCCGGACCTGAGCGTCGCCTTCGCCACCGAGCCGAACCACACCGGGCCGAAGGGGCCGGAGTTCTGGCCCTACCTGCGTGATCCGGAGACCCTCGCCCGGCCGTGGGCAGTCCCCGGCACGGCGGGCCTGGAGCACCGCATCGGCGGCATCGAGAAGTCGGACGGCCAGGGTGCCATCTCCTACGATCCGGCCAACCACGACCGGATGGTGCGGCTGCGCGCGGCGAAGATCGACGGTATCGCGAACGATGTCGCGCCACTGGAGGTGGAGGACCCGTCCGGGCAGGCCCGGCTGCTCGTCCTCGGCTGGGGCTCCACCTACGGCCCGATCGCGGCCGGCTGCCGCCGGGTCCGCGCCAAGGGCATGCACGTCGCTCAGGCACACCTGCGTCATCTCAACCCCTTCCCCGCCAACACCGGGGACATCCTGCGGTCGTATGACAAGGTGCTGATTCCCGAGATGAACCTCGGGCAGCTAAGGACCCTGATCCGGGCCGAGTACCTCGTCGACGCGATCGGCTACAACCAGGTTCGCGGGCTGCCCTTCAAGGCCGCGGAGCTGGCGGGCGTCTTGGAGGACGTGATCAACCAGTGACCGTCACGACGAATCGCAGCGGCATCAGTAACCGGCTGCTCGACCTGGTGCCGGCCGCGCCGGCCCAGCAGAGCCGCAAGGACTTCACCTCCGACCAGGAAGTGCGGTGGTGCCCGGGATGTGGCGACTACGCCATTCTCGCCACCGTCCAGGGGTTCCTGCCTGATCTCGGGGTGGCCCGGGAGAACATCGTCTTCATCTCCGGAATCGGCTGTTCCTCACGGTTCCCGTACTATCTGCAGACGTACGGGATGCACTCCATTCACGGCCGGGCACCGGCGATCGCCACCGGGCTCGCCGCCTCCCGTCCCGACCTGTCGGTCTGGGTCGTCACCGGGGACGGCGACGCCCTGTCGATCGGTGGGAACCACCTGCTGCACGCGCTGCGCCGCAACGTCAACCTGAAGATCCTCATGTTCAACAACCGGATCTACGGACTGACGAAGGGGCAGTACTCCCCCACGTCCGAGATCGGCAAGATCACCAAGTCGACGCCGTTCGGCTCGCTGGACCGGCCGTACAACCCCGTGTCGCTGGCGCTGGGGGCGGAGGCCACGTTCGTCGGACGGTCCATCGACTCCGACCGGGCGCACCTGACCTCGGTGCTGCGCGCGGCCGCGGAGCACCCCGGCACCGCCTTCGTGGAGATCTTCCAGAACTGCAACATCTTCAACGACGGCGCCTTCGACCCGCTCAAGGACCGGACCAGCCGGGACGACGTGACGCTGAAGCTGGCCCACGGCGAGCCCCTCGTCTTCGGCACCGAGGGCGACAAGGCCATTCGACGGGCGCCGGACGGCAGCCTCGAGGTGGTCCCGGCGGGCAGCCCGGACGTCCTCGTCCACGACGCCTGGGCGGCCGATCCGAGCCAGGCGTTCGCGCTGTCCCGGCTCACCGGTGACTCGCACGGCGTCACCCCGATCGGCATCTTCCGCGACGTCGACGCGCCGACCTACGACGAGGCGTTGAACGCCCAGATCGCCGACGCCAAGACCCGCCAGGGCGACGGGGACCTGATGTCGCTGGTCGCTGGTGGGGAGACCTGGACCATCGAGTGATCTGAAAGCNGTCCGCTGATCTGATCAGCACTCCACAGCCCGTGGCCCGGCCGGCCGGGGCGTGCGCGCGGCCCCGCGCCCCAGACGGCCGGGCAGAGCCCGCATTACCACAGAACTATGTCATTGATAATGCCGCTTGGCAGCTATCTGCCGGGGAGTGCGCCACTCCGGCACCTTCCGGTAAGGTGACATCGCGCGTGGGGGTGCCGTGTGGCCCGGGGGGGCTCACAACACCGATGCAGCCGGAGGCGCAGTGCGGGTTCATCGAGCCCTATGCCCGCGGTCCGTGGCGAGTCCGCGTTCGCCCAGGGGCACCATCAACATGACCGTTCCGATCACGGCCGGTCGCGCCGGGCAACCCCGCGGCTCGGTCGGCGTCGTCGTCCGGACCGCTCCCGGAGGTCGCCGTGGGTAATCATTCGGCCGGTCGGCATTCACGCCAGCGCCAGGGAGCCGCCAGGCAGGCCACCGGCCGCCATTCGGCCGCGGCGCCGACGNCCTCCNCCGCGGCGGCCGCGTCGTTCCCACCGCCGACCCCGCCACGGCCCCCGGTCGCCCCACCCGGCGAGCTCGACACGATTACCGGCCCGCTGTCGGTGAGCACCTCCGCCCGCCGGGCCCGGGAGGCCACGGCCAGCCGGGTCGGCGATGCCGCCCAGCGTCGCCGGCCGCTGGACACGCTGTCCCGGACCGGCCGGCCACGGTTCGCCACGACAGCCACGACAGCCGCCGCCGGGGTGCAAGCCGGCGGCACCCTCGGCACCCTCTACAATCCCTTCCACGTTCCCGGGCCCGCCTCCCCCGCCGCGAGCCACCGGCCCGCCGACGTCCATCCGACGAACCCGTCCGCCGGGAGCCCCGGCCGGATGCCCGGCGCGCACCGGGCACCAGCCGATCGGCGAAGCAGCGGGCGGGTGCGGCTCGCCGCGGCGGGAACCGTCTCGCTCGCCGGGCTGTCCGCGCTGGTCGCCGGCGTAGCCCTGGGCGGCGATCCGACGGGCGCCACGACCGGCCCGAACGCCGGCGAGGCGCCTCGGGTCCAGTACACGGGCGGGACCGCCTTCGGTTCCTCCCAGACGCAGGCCTCCCGCGACCGTCCGCAGGCCGCCTTGCCCACTCCGTCCCAGGCGCTGCTGGCGCCGAGCACGAGCCAGTCCGGCCTGGGCGCCCACCCCGGTAGTCCGTCCGGGCGGTCAGGTTCCTCCCACGCCACCGGCGAGGCCTATCTGGGCCCCGGCACCTCGCCGATCCCGATCGTGCCACTGACGCCGCGGGACGAGCTCAGCTCACCCAGCACGAGCCCCACCGACCTGCGTACCATCGCGCCCAGTCCGACGGAGAGCGCCGGCGCGGCCACGACATCGCCGTCGCCGACCGACTCGTGGCCGTGGGGCGACCCGACCCCCTCAACGAGCCCGACGCCGACTTCGGCCGGTGGCTCCCTGCCGTTCCATCCAACGCCGATCGACGTCACTCCGCTGCTCGAGACATTCTTCGATACGCAGACCGGTGCCACGAAGGGCCACGCCGACCCAGCCAGAACCACATACACCTGTACGCAGTCCGCGAGCACCGCCACGGCGGCGGTCGCGTCGGGACACTGACCCAGGACGACCTGGCGACCTCGCGACCTGGCCGGATCTCACCAGATGCGGCCAGGTCGCCGGATTTCCGGGCGCTCCCCACACCACGCTCAGCCGGTGCGGTCAACCACGAAGTCCGCGAGGGACTCCAAGGCGGTCTTCGCCGGGTTGTCCGGCAACGACGCGAGGCATTCCCGCGCCCGGCTCGACCAGGAGATAAGTTCCGCCCGGGCCCGGGCCATGCCCACGTGGCCGCGTAGCAGATCGAGAGCCTCGCCCACCCGGTCCTCCGTGTTCCCGTCGCCGGGGGCGAATCCGGTGGTGATGAGCTCCCGGAGCCGTCCCGCCGCCCGGTCGTCGGCCTGCAGCGCGTAGAGCACCGGCAGGGTCGGGATTCCCTCCCGCAGATCCGTGCCGGGCGTCTTGCCGGAGTCCACCGGGTCCGAGGCAACGTCGATGATGTCGTCGGACAGCTGGAAAGCCACCCCGAAAAGCTCCCCGAAGGTCGCGAGGGTATCGACGGTGATCGGGTCCGCGCCCGCCAGCATGGCACCGAGCCGACCCGAGGTCGCGATCAGCGAGGCGGTCTTGTCCGTGATGACCCGCAGATAGTGCTCGACCGGGTCCTGCCCGGGCGCCGGGCCCACGGTCTCCCGGATCTGCCCCTCGCACAGGGTCGCGATCGTCCGGGCGAGGATGCGGGTCGCCTCCGGGCCGAGGTCCGCCGTGATGTCGGAAGCGCGGGCGAACAGGTAGTCCCCGGTGAGGATGGCGACCGTGTTCGTCCACCGCGTGTTCGCGGAGGCCGCTCCCCGCCGCCGCGGCGCCTCGTCCATCACGTCGTCGTGGTAGAGCGTCGACAGATGGGTGAGTTCGATCGCCACCGCCGCCGGCACCACGCCGACGGCCTCGGGATCGGCGAACTGCGCCGCCAGCAGCACGACGATCGGACGGAAACGTTTCCCCCCCGCGTCGACAAGATGGCGGGAGGTCTCGGTCACGAAGGCGGATTCGCTGCGCACCGACTCGCGCAGCAGATCCTCCACCCGGGCGAGACCCACCCGCACGGCCTTTTCCAGATCAGGATCGGTCCTGATCCCCACGACGTCCAGCCCGATAGCGCTCATACCACCGTCAGCGTACGAAGCCGGACGTCGCGGCGGTCGTCGCGAGGTCCAGGAGTGGCTGTGGCGCTACTCCCAGTACAAGAGTAGCCACGGTACCGATGGCGACCGCGGCGAAGGTCAGCGTCGGGCGGGTCACCACCACCGGTCCCTCGGCAAGCGGCTCGGAGAAGAACATCAGCACGATGACCCGCACGTAGAAGAAGGCGGCGATGGCGCTGCACACCAGTGCAACGACTACCAGCGGGGTGGCGTCCCCGGCGATCGCGGCCTGGAACACCGCGAACTTCCCGGTGAACCCGCTCGTCAGCGGGATCCCCGCGAGCGCGAGCAGCAGGAACGAGAACGTCCCGGCCAGCAGGGGCGAGGTCCTGCCGAGCCCCCGCCACTGGGACAGGTCGCCGGCCTCGCCGTCGCCGGTACGGACCAGGGAGACCACGGCGAAGGCGGCGATCGTCGTGAAGCCGTAGGTCACCAGGTAGAACATCGAGCCGCGCAGGCCGTCGGTGTTGGTGCCGGCGAGGCCCACCAGCAGGAACCCGGCGTGCGCGATCGCCGAGTAGGCCAGCATACGCTTGATGTCACGCTGGGTCAGGGCGAGCACCGCGCCGACCACCATGGTGAGGATGGCGATCGTCCACAGGATTGGTCGCCAGTCCCAGCGCAGCCCTCCGAAGGCGACGTAGAAGACCCGCAACAGGGCACCGAACGCGGCGACCTTCGTCCCCGCCGCCATGAACGCGGTAACCGGCGTCGGCGAGCCCTGGTAGACGTCCGGCGTCCAGGAGTGGAACGGCACGGCGCCGATCTTGAAGAACAGCCCCACCGCCAGCAGCGCGAGCGACAGATAGAGGTAGGTGTCGTTCGCACCGGCGTTGCTGACCGCGTCCGCGACCGCCCCGAGCTCCACGCTGCCGGCAAATCCGTAGGCGAACGCGACGCCGTAGAGGAAGAAGGCCGAGGAGAACGCCCCGAGCAGGAAGTACTTCATCGCCGCTTCCTGCGACAGCAGCCGACGGCGCCGGGCGAGCCCGGCCAGCAGGTACAGCGGCAACGAGAGGATCTCCAGCGCCACGAACATCACTAGCAGGTTGTTCGAGGCGACGAAGAGCATCATCCCGGTGACCGAGAAGACCATCAGCGGATACGCCTCGGTCTGCACGTCTGCCGAGGTCTGCTGCGCCGTCGATCCCTTCGAGCCCGGGGTGATCGCGGCCGAGGCCACAATAGCCCCGCCGGACGAGTCAAGCTGGCGTTCGGCCACCAGCAGCACCGACAGCAGGGCGAAGACCAGGATCGTGCCCTGCATGAACAAGGTCGGCGCGTCGATCGCCAGCGCACCGGAGGCGAGGATGGCCTGCCGGCCGTGCAGCACCGCCACGGCCACGAGCGCGGCGACGAAGCCCGCACCCGCCAGGATCGGTTGGAAGGTCCGCCGGGCCCGCTTCGTGGCGAAGGCGTCGACGAGCACCCCGACGAGCGCGACCCCGAACACGATCAGGATCGGGCTGAGCGAGGAGTACTCGATCGACGGCGGTGTGATCATCGGGTTCGATCCCTGCGCCAGGAGAAGGTCGGGTGTGGCGCTCACGAGTGGCCTCCGGACTCCGCGGCCACCGAGTGCGTCGGAGCCGGGTCAGACTTGCCGATATCGGCGTAGGTCGCCGTCACCGTCGGCGTGATGATGTCGAGCAGCGGCTTGGGGTAGACCCCGAGCGCGACGATGAGCGCGACCATCGGGGCGACGACGAGCTTCTCGCGCAGGCTGAGGTCGACCAGGACCTTGTTCTCCTCGTGCACCACCGGTCCGGTCATCGTCCGCTGGTAGAGGTACAGGATGTAGATCGCGGCCAGCACGATGCCGGTGGTCGCGACGATCGCCAGCGGCCTGTTCCGGGTGAACGTCCCCACCAGCACCAGGAACTCGCTGACGAAGCTGTTCGTTCCAGGCAACGCCAACGACGACAGTCCGGCGACGAGGAACACCCCGGCAAGCACCGGCGTCACCCTGGCCAGGCCGCCGTAAGCACCGACGTCACGAGTGCCGCGGCGCGCCACCAGGAAGCCCACGACCATGAAAAGCAGGCCGGTGGACAGGCCGTGGTTGACCATGTAAAGCACCGCGCCGCTGCCCGCCTGGGAGGTGAAGGCGAAGGTGCCCAGCGCGATGAAGCCGAAGTGGGCCAGCGAGGTGTAGGCGACCAGCCGTTTCATGTCCCGCTGCCCGATGGCGAGCAGGGCGCCGTAGAAGATGCCGATCACCGCCAGACCAAGCACCAGCGGGGCGAAGTAGTCGGCCGCGTCGGGAAACAGCGGGATGCAGTACCGGATCAGTCCGAACGTGCCCACCTTGTCCAGCACCCCGACCAGCAGCACCGCGCCGCCGGTGGGCGACTGCGCGCCGGCGTCGGGCAGCCAGGTGTGGAACGGGAACAGGGGGGCCTTGATGGNGAACGCCAGGAAGAAACCGAGGAACAGCAGCTTCTGCACCCCGGGGGTGATGTCCATCTGCCGCAGGGTGGCGAAGTCGAAGGTTCCGCTGCCGAGGTTGTCGGCGGAGACGACGTACAGTCCGATCACGGCAGCGAGCATCAGCAGGCCGCCAAAGAGGCTGTAGAGCAGGAACTTGACCGCCGCGTAGGAGCGCTGGGCCTGCTCCCGGACCGGGCCGTAGCTCCCGATGAGAAAGTACATCGGGATGAGCATCGCCTCGAAGAAGACGTAGAACAGGAAGACGTCGGTAGCGGCGAACACGCCGATCATCCCGGCCTCCAGCGCCAGCAGCAGCGCGAAGAACGCCGGGACCGACCGCCTGCTCCGCGTCCCGGCGCCGTCCACCCCGGCGCCGTCCACCCCGGCGCCGTCCACCCCGGCGCCGTCCACCCCGGCGCCGTCCACCCCGGCGCCGTCCACCCCGACGGCGGCCGCGCCGGTCGGATCCGTCGCACCGGTCGTCCCGCCATCCGCACCTGCCTCGTCCCAGGACGCCAGGACCACGACCGGCACCAGCAGCGCGGCAAGCAGGATCAGCACCAGCGAGATGCCGTCGGCCCCCACCGAGTAGGAGATGCCGAAGGTTTTGATCCAGTCGTAGGACTGGGCGAACTGGAAGCCGGCCTTGTCCGGGTTGTAGGCCGCGGTCGCAAGGACCGCGAGCACCAGAACCGCCAGCGAGAGCCCGAGGGTGAGCTGCTTGGCGAGGGTCGACAGCCGGCGGGGCAGAGCGGCGACGACCACCGCACCCGCGGCCGGGACGATCAACATGATCGTCAACCAGGGGACTGTGTGCATGTCAGCCCGCCCTCACCAGCAGCAGCGCGCCGACCACGAGGACGGCACCTCCCAACATCGACAGAGCGTAGGACCGGACGAAGCCGGTCTGGAGGCGGCGCATCCGCCCCGACAGGCCGCCGATGGCGGCGGCGCTGCCCCGCACGAGCCCGTCAACGCCGACGAGGTCCAGCCAGACCAGGAAACGGGTCAGGTACTGGCCGGGCCGCATCGCGACGGTCTCGTTGAAGGTGTTCGCGAACAGGTCGTGACGGGCGGCGACGGTGGCCAGGGTGACCTCGGAGTCCGGCGGGGCCGTCGCCTCGACCGGGCGCAGCTGGTAGCGCACATAGGCCCCGGCAAAGCCGCCGGCGGTGACCACCAGCGTGAGCAGGGTGAGGACGAGCGGCGAGAAGGTGTGGACNCCCTCGACCCCCGCCCCGGCGACCGGTTCGAGCCAGTCCTGCAGCGAATGGCCGAGGACGAACAGGCCACCGGCGAGGAGCGAGCCGACGGCCAGCAGGATCATCGGACCGGTCATCGACCCCGGGGACTCGTGCGGATGCCGAGCGTGCTCGCCCTCCGTCGTCCAGCGCGGCCTGCCGTGGAAGGTCATCAGAAACAGGCGGGACATGTAGAAGGCGGTGATGCCCGCGCCCAGCAGCGCGATCGAGCCGAGCAGGTATCCCGACGTCCCGCCCTTGTCGAAGGCGGTCTCGATGATCCGGTCCTTGGTGAAGAAGCCGGAGAACCCGGGGAACCCGATGATCGCCAGGTAGCCGACACCAAAGGTCACCCAGGTGATCTTCATATACCGCCAGAGCCCGCCGTAGTGACGCAGGTCCTGGTCGTCATTCATCGCGTGGATCACCGAGCCGGATCCGAGGAACAGACCGGCCTTGAAGAAGCCGTGGGCGAGCAGGTGCATGATGCCGATCGCGTAGCCGGCCGGTCCCAGCCCCACCGCGAGGAACATGTACCCGATCTGGCTGACTGTCGAGTAGGCCAGCACCTTCTTGATGTCATCGTAGGCACAGCCGATGACGCAGCCGATCAGGATCGTGACCGCCCCGATGATCACCACGACGGTACGGGCGGCCTGCGTCTCGTTGAAGATCGGCCCGGCCCGCACGATGAGATAGACCCCGGCGGTGACCATGGTCGCCGCGTGGATGAGCGCGGAGATCGGGGTCGGGCCCTCCATGGCGTCCGGCAGCCAGGCCTGCAACGGGAACTGGCCGGACTTGCCGCACGCAGCGAGCAGGAGCAGCAGCGCGATCGCGGTGATCGTGCCGTAACCGATGACGCCCGCGGCGGCCGAGCCGAACACGTCGGCGTAGCTCGTCGACCCGACGGTGGCGAACATGAACATGATCGCGAGCGCCAGCCCGACGTCCCCGACCCGGTTCATGTAGAAGGCCTTGTTCGCCGCGGTGGCGGCGGCCGGCTTGTACTCCCAGAACTTGATGAGCAGGAAGGACGACAGCCCGACCAGCTCCCAGCCGGCATAGAGCGACAGGAAGTTGTCGCCCAGGACGAGCAGCAGCATCGACGCCAGGAAGAGGTTCATGTAGGCGAAGAACTTCCGCCGGGCCGGGTCGTGCGCCATGTAGCCGATCGAGTAGATGTGGATCAGTGTCCCGACCCCGGTGATCAGCAGCACGAAGACGACCGAGAGCTGGTCGACCAGCAGACCGACGTCCACCCGGAAACCGTTGACCGGAATCCAGGAGTACAGCTGCTGGGACAGCGCCCGGTCGTCACCGGGGCGGTCGAGCAGGCCGGCGAACAGCACCAGACCGATCACGAAGCTGGCGGCGGAGGTCAGTGTGCCGAGCAGATGCCCGAACCCGTCGGTCCGCCGACCGCCGAGCAACAGCACCGCGGCTCCGGCCAATGGAAGCGCGATGAGCAGCCAGGTCAGCGAGAAGACCCCCGACGCGGCCGCATAATGGATCTTGCTGCCGCCATGTTCGGCGGCAGCGAGCAGAAGCGGGTCAGCGTTCATCGCGACTCCGCCGCGGATGCCATTGGCGATAATGCGTCACTGCAGTGTCGTCCGTTCTTCCGTGGCCGACGGCCGGTCGCAGCCGCGTTCCGGCGGCGGGAGCGGACCGGAGAGTCCACCCGACCCGGTCCGCGGTGGGAGTGCTGGTCAAGATCTGGTGCTCGCGCTCGTACTCGTGCTTGGCTGGGATCTAGTACTTCAGCAGGTTCACGTCATCCACCGACGCCGAGCGACGGGTTCGGAAGATGCTGAGGATGATGGCCAGGCCGATGACGACCTCGGCCGCGGCGACGACCATGACGAAGAAGGCCATGATCTGCCCGTCGAGGGTCCCGTGAATGCGGGAGAACGTGACCAGGGNCAGGTTCACGGCGTTGAGCATGAGCTCCACCGACATGAACACGACGATCGCGTTGCGCCGGACGAGGACCCCGACCGTGCCGATGGTGAACAGTAGCGCGGAGAGGATCAGATAGTTCGCGGGGTTCATCGACCGTCCCCCTTACCGGCGCCGACGGGCGCCGAGCCGTCCGCGTCCCGGGAGATGCCGCCGCCCGGCTCGTCGGGCGTCCCGGGGACGCCCCCGATGCCCGAGGCGCGCCCGCCGCCCGGCAACAGCCCTAGCGTGTCGGCGGAGTCATGCCGGGCGAAGACGCCCGGCCCGGGCAACGGGGTGACCTGACGGCCCTCGGTGAAGCGCCGCCGCATCCACTCCCGCTGGCTGATCCGGCCGCCTTCACGTTCCCGGTGGCCGAGGACCATCGTGCCGATCGCGGCGACGACGAGCAGCGCCGAGATCGCCTCGAAGACGAAGACGTAGTCGGTGAACAGCAGACGGCCGATCGCCTGGACGTTGCCGCCGGTGTTCGCCTCGGACAGGCCCTTGGCGCTCCCGCCGTCGATCGCCGAACCGATCGGGAAGGCCAGCAGGCCCGCGAAGCCGAGGCCGAAGACGATCGCGCCGAGGCGCTGACCACGGATGGTCTCCACCAACGAGTCGGACGAGTCGACCCCGACGAGCATCAGCACGAACAGGAACAACACCATGATCGCGCCCGCGTAGACGATGATCTGCACAAACCCGAGGAACGGTGCCTCCTGAATCAGGTAGAACACCGCGACGCAGAACAGGTTGGCCACCAGCAGCAACGCCGAGTGCACGGCGCTGCGGACCATCACCATGCCGAGTGCGGCCAGCACCGCGACCGGCGAGAGAATCCAGAAGGTCGCGGCCTCACCGGTGGAGGTGCTGGTGATGTCCCCCGCCGCGGCGAGGATCTCGTGGTTCATCGTGGTCGCTCCGAACCGGCGCCGTGGGCGGGAACCTCATCCGCCCGGGAGTGCTCGCCCGCCGTCCGCCGGGCAATGACGTCTGCTGCCTCCAGCTCCGCGGCCTGCCCCGCGACCTGCTCTTGCCCCGAGGCCTGCCAGGGCAGCGGGGCGTCGGGGTCGCGAGTGTAGTAGTCGGTCTCGCTGGAGCCGAGCCGCATCGGATGCGGCGGCGCCTCCATACCCTCGCGCAGCGGAGCGAGCAGCTGTTCCTTGGTGAAGATCAGATCCTGTCGGCTGTCGTCGGCGAGCTCGTAGTCGTTGGACATCGTCAGCGCCCGGGTGGGGCAGGCCTCGATGCACAGCCCGCACAGGATGCACCGCAGGTAGTTGATCTGGTAAACGCGGCCGTACCGCTCGCCCGGGGAGTACCGCTCGGCCTCGGTGTTGTCCGCGCCCTCGACATAGATCGCATCGGCCGGGCACGCCCAGGCGCACAGCTCGCACCCGACACACTTCTCCAGGCCGTCGGGATGCCGGTTGAGCTGGTGACGGCCGTGGAAACGCGGAGCGGTCTCCTTTTTTTCCTCCGGGTACTGCTCGGTCGTCGGCTTCTTGAACATCGTCCCGAAGGTGACGCCGAACCCCTTGTACGGGTCGAGGATCCCCATGACTCAACGCTCCTGACGCGGACCGGGGTCCGCGGGGATGACAGTGGACGACCCATTGGCCGAGGCACCGGCGGACACCGCCGGACGACCCCGTCCAGCGGCCTGCGGTGGGGGGGGCCACGGGATGCGGTCGAGGCTCGGCGCCTCGGCCAGCTTGCGCTGCTCGGCCTCCTCCAGCTCCCGTTGGNGCCTCGCGCCGCCGGGATCGATGAGCGCGACGATCAGCAGGATGCCGACGACCACGCCAAACCCGACGAGCCAGGGCGTGCGGTCGTCCACGTGCTTCTGGTAGACGCGGAAGGTCGCGACGGCCAGCACCCAGACCAGACCGACCGGGATGAGCACCTTCCAGCCGAAGCTCATGAACTGGTCGTACCGCAGCCGCGGCAGCGTCCCGCGCAGCCAGATGAAGAAGAACAGGAANGCCAGCAGCTTGAGGACGAACCAGATCAGCGGAACCCAGCCGGAGTTCAGACCGGACAGGCCGGGGNTGGGCGGAGGCTGCCAGCCCCCGAGGAACAAGGTCGTCGCGATCGCCGAGACGGTGACCATGTTGATGTACTCGGCCAGGAAGAAGAACGCGAACTTGATGGAGCTGTACTCGGTGTGGAACCCGCCGACCAGTTCGCCCTCGGCCTCGGGGAGGTCGAAGGGGGTCCGGTTCGTCTCGCCGACCATCGAGATGCAGTACAGGACGAACGACGGCACCAGCACGATGTACCAGCGACCCGACTGGCCCGCCACGATGCCGGAGGTCGACAGCGTGCCGGCGTAGATGAACACCGCGACGAACGCGAGCCCCATCGCGACCTCGTAGGAGATGATCTGCGCGGCCGAACGCAGCGAGCCGAGCAGCGGGTAGGTGGACCCGCTCGACCAGCCCGACAGAATGAGCCCGTAGACGCCGAGGGAGGCGGCTGCCAGCAGGTAGAGCACGCTCACCGGCAGGTCCGCCAGTTGCAGCGTGGTCCGCTCCCCGAAGATCGAGACCTCCGGGCCGAAGGGGATCACCGCGAAGGCGAGGAACGCCGGCACCGCGGAGACGATCGGCGCCAGGATGAAGATCGGCTTGTCGGCGAGTACCGGGATGAGGTCTTCCTTGAGCATCAGCTTGGCGCCGTCGGCGAGGCTCTGCAGCCAGCCCCTCGGGCCGTGGCGGTTCGGGCCGACCCGCTGCTGCATCTTCGCGACGACCTTGCGCTCGAACACGATCGCGAACAGCGTCATCAGCAGCAGGAAGGCGAACACCGCCACGGCCTTGAGCAGGATCAGCCAGAACGGGTCGTCGGCGAACGCGTGCAGGTCCGGATCCGCGGCCGCGGCCCAGACGAGCGTGGACGGGGTGGCGCTCATGCGCGGCCTCCGGGAGTGTCGTCCCCGGCGGGGGTGCCGTCCTCGGCAGGGGGATCGTCCTCGGCGGGGCCCACCCGGACGAGGACCCCGGCGTCCCCGGCGAGCGCCCGGCGCACGTGCGAGCCCGGCGAGTGGGTCGGCACCCAGACCACCCGGTCGGGCATCGCCGTGACCTCGACGGGCAGGGTGATCGAGCCACGGGAGGCCGTGATGGTCACCCGTCTCCCGGCCACGGCGCCGATCTCGGCGGCGGTCGCGGCGGACAGGCGGGCCACCGCCGGGCGCGCGGTGCCCGCCAGGTAGGGCTCGTCGGCCTGCAGAGCGCCGTCGTCGACGAGCTGGTGCCAGGTCGCGAGCACCGCCTCACCCACCCCCGCGACGGGCGGCTCGGCGATCGGCTCCGACGGTGCGGGCACCCGGCTCACGCCGTCGCCGGCCCGACCCAGGGCGCGCAGCTCGCGGGCGGCCGCGCCGGCGTCGGGCAGGCCGAGGTCGAGGCCCATCTCGGCGGCAAGCAGGTGCAACACCCGGACGTCTGGCAGGGCCGGGGTGTCCAGGGCCCGCTGGAACGGTCGCAGCCGGCCCTCCCAGTCGACGAACGAGCCGGCCTTCTCCGCCACCGGGGCGATGGGCAGAACCACGTCCGCGACCTCGGCGATCGACGACCGGNGCAGCTCGATCGAGACGCAGAACGGCATCCGGGCGAGCGTCGCGAGCGCACTCGCCGGATTCGGCAGGTCCTCCGCGTCAACGCCGGCGACGATCATCCCGTCGAGCCGCCCGGCCGCGGCGGCAGCCAGCATGCCGTCGGTGTCGCGGCCGGGCGCGCCGGGCAGCGGACCCCCCCAGACCTCCTCGACCTCGGCGCGCCCGGCGGCATCCGTGACCGGGCGACCGCCGGGCAGCAGCGAGGGAAGCAGTCCGGCCGAGACCGCGCCGCGGTCACCGGCCCGCCGCGGAACCCAGGCGAGCGAGGCACCCGTCGCCTCGGCCAGCCGGACGGCCGCGGACAGGGCCCCGGGGAACTCCGCGGCCCGCTCGCCCACCAGGATCACCGCCCCCGGCGCCCGCAGGGCCCGCGTGGTCGGTGCTTCCGGCCCGCCCCGGTCGGGGGCGGCGAGCGCGTCGAGGACGGCCGCCTCCTCGCCCGGCCGCGTCGGCACGAGGGTGCCGGCGAGCTTGGTCAGCCCCCGGCTCGCCAGGGGGGCGAGCGCGTGCACGGCCGCGGCGTGCTTGTCCACGGCCTTACGCAGCCGCAGGAAGACGATGGGCGACTCCTCCTCCGGTTCGAAGGCCACCAGGAGCACGGCCGGGGCGGCCTCGAGATCGGCGTAGGTGACGCCGATGCCGGTACCGGCGACGGCATACCCGAGGAACTGCTCCTCCTCGGCGGAGTGCGGCCGGGCCCGGAAGTCCACGTCGTTGCTGGCCAGCGCCACCCGGGTGAACTTCGCGTAGGCGTAGGCGTCCTCGCGGGTCAGCCGCCCGCCGGTGAGCACCCCGACCCCGCGCCGGTCCCGGCACTCGGCCAGCCCCCGCGCGGCGTACTTGAGCGCCTCGCTCCAGGAGACCGGGACGAGCTGCCCGGTGTCGTCGTCGCGGATCAGCGGGGTGGTGAGCCGATCGGCCGCGCGCGCGTAGGTGAAGGCGAACCGGCCCTTGTCGCAGTTCCACTCCTCGTTCACCGCCGGGTCGTCGCCGGCGAGGCGACGGGTCACCCTGCCCCGGCGGTGGTCGGTGCGCAGGGAGCAGCCCGACGCGCAGTGCTCGCACGCCGTGGGCGTGGAGACCAGGTCGAAGGGCCGGGCCCGGAAGCGGTAGGCGGCGCTGGTCAACGCCCCCACTGGGCAGATCTGCACGGTATTGCCGGAGAAGTAGGAGGAGAACGGCTGCCCGTCGCTCACCGCGACCTGCTCGGCGGCGCCCCGCTCGAACAGCTCGATGAACGGGTCCCCGGCGATCTGGGCGGAGAACCGGGTGCAGCGGGCACACAGCACGCAGCGCTCCCGGTCCAGCAGGATCTCGGTGGAGATCGCCAGCGGCTTCGGGTACACCCGCTTGGTCTCCTTGAACCGGGAGACCGCGCCGCCGTTCGCCATCGACTGGTTCTGCAGCGGGCACTCGCCGCCCTTGTCGCAGATCGGGCAGTCGAGCGGATGGTTGAGGAGCAGGAACTCAAGCGTGCCGGCCTGGGCCTTGCGGGCGACCGGCGAGGTCAGCTGGGTCTTCACGACCATGTCGGCGGCCACCGTCGTGGTGCAGGAGGCGACCGGCTTGCGCTGGCCCTCCACCTCGACGATGCACTGCCGGCAGGCTCCGACGGGGTCGAGGAGCGGATGGTCGCAGAACCGCGGGATCTCGATGCCGAGCAGCTCGGCCGCGCGGATGATGAGGGTGCCCTTGGGCACGCTCACCGACAGCCCGTCGATGGTGAGGGTGATGAGGTCGGGTGCGGCCGGCTGGGCCGGCTCGGAGGCGCGAGGCCTGGATGGGGCGACGGTCATGATGGTCAGTGCGCTCCCGCGTAGGCACCCGGGGCGGACGCGGGCGAGCCGTCGCCGGCCGTGGCGTCTCCCGGGGTGGGGTTCGGCTTCGTGGTCACCGCACTCACCGGGATGAACTCGTCCCGGAAGTACTTGATCCCCGAGACGATCGGGGAGGTGGCCCCGTCGGCCAGCGCGCAGAATGCCCGGCCGAAGATGTTGTCGCAGGCGTCGACGAGGGTGTCCACGTCCTCGGCGTCGCCTTGGCCCCGTTCCATCCGGGACAGGATCTGCACCATCCAGGTGGTGCC
This sequence comes from Frankia sp. CeD, assembly GCF_000732115.1. NCBI lineage: Bacteria > Bacillati > Actinomycetota > Actinomycetes > Frankiales > Frankiaceae > Frankia > Frankia sp. CeD. Next base: position 154,099 of record NZ_JPGU01000002.1, on the reverse strand, counting down.
CTCGCGGCACGGAGTGCACTTGCCGCACGACTCGTGCGCGTAGAACTGGGTGAGCCGGCGGACGACCTTGAGCATGTCGACCGTGTCATCCATGATCATGAGTGCGGCCGTGCCAAGCAGCGACCCGGCCTCCTGCATGCCCTCGAAGTCGAGCGGCGCGTCGAGGTGCTCGGCGGTCAGCATCGGAGTGGACGACCCGCCCGGGGTCCACGCCTTGAGCCCGNGACCGCCCCGCACGCCGCCGGCCAAGTCGAGCAGCTCCCGCAGCGTGGTGCCCATCGGGGCCTCGTACTGGCCGGGCCGGGTCACGTGCCCGGACAGGCTGTAGATCTTCGGCCCCGGCGAGCGCTCCCGGCCCATTGACCGGAACCAGTCCACGCCGTAGTTCACGATGTACGGCACCGACGCGATCGTCTCGACGTTGTTGACCACCGTCGGGGAGGCGTACAGGCCGTGCGTCGCGGGGAACGGCGGGCGCAGCCGCGGCTGGCCGCGNCGGCCCNCCNGGGNGNCGAGCAGGGCTGTCTCCTCGCCGCAGATGTAGGCGCCCGCGCCGGAGTGCACGACGAGGTCGAGGTCGAAGCCGCTGCCGAGGATGTCCCGGCCGAGGTAGCCGGCCCGGTAGGCCTCGGCCACGGCGGCCTGCAGCCGACGGGCCGCGTGGATCAGTTCGCCGCGCAGGTAGACGAACGCCCGGCCGGCCCGCACCGCGTAGGCCGCGATGATGATCCCCTCGATGAGCGAGTGCGGGTCCGCCATCATCAGCGGCGCGTCCTTGCAGGTGCCCGGCTCCCCCTCGTCGGCGTTGATGACGAGGTAGTGCGGCCTGCCGTCGCCCTGCGGGATGAAGCCCCACTTCATCCCGGTGGGGAAGCCGGCGCCGCCGCGCCCCCGCAGCCCGGAGTCCTTCACCAGCTTGATGAGGTCGTCCGGGGCCATCGCGAAGGCGGTGCGCAGCGCGGTGTAGCCGTCGAGGCGGGTGTAGGTCTCGATCGTCCACGACTCCGGCGTGTTCCAGCGCCGGGTGAGGACCGGGGTGACGGGCATTGTCAGCTCCCCTTCCGTTCCGAGGAGGCCGGGGTCGTCGGCGCTGGAACCACCGCGGGCGGCGGCCCGGCAGGCGGTGGGGCGGCGGGCCGCGGCGCCGCCGCGTCGGCCACCACGCCGTGGGTGACCAGCGGCGCGGGCGCCTGCTCGGCGCTCCAGCCGGCCGCCTCGGCCACGAGGAGACCCACGACCGACGGCTCGCCGACCCCCGGGCCCGCGACGCCCTCCGGTCTCGGATCGCCGAACCCGGCGAGCTGGCGGGAGACCTCGGCGAACGAGCACAGCGGACCGCCGCGGGTCGGCGCCGGCCGCCGCCCCGCTCGCAGGTCCTCGACGATCGCCTGGGCGGAGTCGGGGTCGACCTGGTCGTAGAACTCGTAGTTCACCGTCATGACCGGTGCGTAGTCGCAGGCCGCGAGGCACTCGGCGTGCTCGAGGGTGATCGACCCGTCCGGCGTCGTCTCGTCATGGCCGACCCCGAGGAGCTTCGAGACCCGCTNGTAGACGTCCTCGCCACCGAGCAGCGCGCACGACAGGTTCGTGCAGACCGAGACGAGGTAGTCCCCGACCGGATGCCGCTTGTACATCGTGTAGAAGGTCGCCACCGCGCCGACCTCGGCCCGGGTGATGCCCAGCACGTCCGCGCAGAACGCGACGCCCTGCGCGGTCACGCACCCCTGCTCGGCCTGTACCAGGTGCAGCAGCGGGAGCAGGGCCGAACGGGATCGGCCGGCTGGGTACCTGGCGATGATCTCCTGCGCGGCCGCATGGGTCTCCGGCGAGAACGCCATCAACGATCAACTCCCCCGAGCACCGGGTCGACTGAGGCGACCCCGACGATCACGTCCGCCACCTGGCCGCCCTCGGTCAGCGCCGGGACGGCCTGCAGGTTGACGAAGCTTGGATCCCGCACGTGGACGCGGAAGGGTCTCGNGCCGCCGTCGCTGACCACGTGGTAGCCGAGCTCTCCGCGCGGCGACTCGATCTGGGTGTAGACCTGACCGGCCGGGACGCGGAATCCCTCGGTCACCAGCTTGAAGTGATGGATCAGGGCCTCCATCGAGGTCCCCATGATCTTCCGGATGTACGCGAGTGAGTTGCCCGTCCCGTCGGACCCGACAGAAAGCTGGGACGGCCAGGCGATCTTCTTGTCGGCGACCATGACCGGGCCGGGACGCAGCCGGTCCAGACACTGATCAACGATCTTGAGTGACTCGCCCATCTCCTCCAGCCGCACCAGGTAGCGGGCGAAGGAGTCGCCCTCCAGCGCGGTCGGCACGTCGAACTCGTAGGTTTCGTAGCCGCAGTAGGGCATGGTCTTGCGCAGGTCCCACGGCAGGCCCGCGGCGCGCAACACCGGGCCCGTGGTCCCCAGCGCGATGCAGCCGGCCGCGTCGAGAACGTTGACGTCGACCATCCGGGCCTTCCAGACTGGCTGGCCGGTGAGCAGCGCGTGATACTCCCTGATCCGCTTCGGCATGTCCGCGAGGAACGCCCGGATGGCCCGCTCGGCGCCGTCGGGGAGATCCTGGGCGAGGCCCCCGGGCCGGATGTAGGCGTGGTTCATCCGCAGCCCGGTGATGAGCTCGAGCAGGTCGAGGACCTTCTCCCGCTCCCGGAAACCGAAGATCATGGCGGTGGNGGCGCCGAGCTCCATGCCGCCGGTCGCGAGCCACACCAGGTGCGAGGCGATCCGCTGGAGCTCCATCACCATCACCCGGATCACCGTGGCCCGCTCGGGTACCTGCTCGGTGATGCCCAGCAGCCTCTCCACCGACAGGCAGTAGGCCGCCTCGTTGAACAGCGGCGAGAGGTAGTCCGCCCGGGTGAGGAAGGTGACCGCCTGAGTCCAGGTGCGGTACTCACAGCTCTTCTCGATGCCGGTGTGCAGGTAGCCGATGACGAGGCGGGTCTCGGTGACCGTCTCGCCCTCGATCTCCAGGACCAGGCGGAGCACCCCGTGGGNCGACGGGNGCTGCGGCCCCATGTTGACGACGATCCGCTCGTTCTCCTCCTCGCCGACGCCGAGGATCTGCTCCCAGTCGCTGCCGGTGACGGTGTAGACCCGCCCGTTCGCCGACTCGGTGAAGCCGGCCTCGTAGGCCGGATGCTCCCCGGGTCCGCCGACGGTCCCGGTCGGGCCCCCGACGCCGTTCGCGCCGTCGGGGGCCCCGGTGCCGTTGGGAGCCCCGGTGGTCAGATCGTCCGTGGTGGAGGAAGTCGACGTGTTGGTCGTCATAGCGAACCTCGGATGTCGCCTCGTGGGATGTCGCCTCGTGGGATATCGCCTTGGCGGTGCCGCCGGCCGGCCGGGGCCGGACGCGGGGTCACGAGTAGCTCCGGCGCTCGTCTGGCGGCGGGATCGTGGCACCCTTGTAGTCGACGGGGATGCCCCCCAGCGGGTAGTCCTTGCGCTGCGGGTGCCCGATCCAGTCGTCCGGCATCATGATCCGGGTCAGGCCCGGATGACCCGTGTAGACGATGCCGAACATGTCGTAGGTCTCGCGCTCGTGCCAGTCCGCGGTGGGCCACACCGAGGTCAGGCTCGGCACGGTGGGATCGGCGTCGGTGACGGACACCTCGACCCGGACCCGGCGACGGTGCGTCATCGAGGTCAGGTGGGCCACCGAGTGCAGGCGACGGCCGGTGACGTCGTCCGGGTAGTCCACGCCGGACAGCGAGGACAGCAGCTCGAACCGCAGGTCGGGGTCGTCGCGCAGGGTTTGCCCGACGGCGACGAGGCTCTCCCGGCGCACGTGGACGGTCAGCTCCCCGCGGTCCACCACCACCCGTTCGACGGCGTCGCCGAGCTGGGGGAAGGCACGTTCGAGCGCGTCGTAGACGGCGTCGGCGTCGGCGTCACCGAACGGGCGGGCGGTGGAGCTCAGGATCGGAACGGGCGTGACGAGCCCGCCGAACCCGGAGGTGTCACCGCTGTCACCGGCGCCGAACGCGTCCCGGCGCTGCCCACCCGGACCGCCGGGCACGCCGGCGGCGCCCGGTATCAGGTCGGCGGAGGCTGTGCTCTCGTCGCTCACTGCCTAGATCCCCCGATCCGGGCCGTCGACATCACCGATGCTCTCGGTGGTTGGACCGGGCCCGTGCGCCCGGGCCTCGTCACTCGGCTTGGGGTCGACCGGTATCCGCTTGGCGCGCCCGAACACCGACGGCGGCGCGAGGGCGGCGGGGCGGCGGGTGTCCAGGGCGGGTTCGACCGCCCCGCCACCCGTCGGCGCCGGCGCCCCGGCCGGGATCGAGAAGCGCTTGCGGTCGTTCACCGAGAGGGTCCGGGTGTCGAACGCGCCCTCCGGCAGACCGGCCCGGGCGGTGGCCACCTCGATGGGTTTCGGATACGGCGAGGAGCCGATCTTCGTGTGCTCGATCCGGCCAGAGATCGGGCCGGCGAGGATCTTCTCGTGCAGCTTGATGATGGCATCCATGAGCATCTCCGGCCGCGGTGGGCAGCCGGGGAGGTACATGTCGACCGGGACGATGTGGTCCACACCCTGCACGATCGCGTAGTTGTTGAACATGCCGCCGCTGCTGGCGCAGACACCCATCGACAGCACCCACTTGGGCTCGGGCATCTGGTCGTAGATCTGCCGCAGCACCGGCGCCATCTTCTGACTCACCCGGCCGGCAACGATCATGAGATCGGCCTGGCGCGGGCTGGCCCGGAAGACCTCCATGCCGAATCGGGACAGGTCGTAGCGGCCGGCTCCCGTCGACATCATCTCGATCGCGCAGCAGGCCAACCCGAAGGTCGCCGGCCACAGCGACGAGCGCCGTGACCAGTTGGCGAGCTTCTCGACGCTGGCGAGAAGCACACCGCCCGGCAGCTTCTCCTCTAGTCCCATTCCAGACCTCCACGCCGCCACTCGTAGGCGTACGCGACGAAAATGGTCGCCATGAACAACGCCATCGCGCCGAGACCGAATACCGCCAGACTGTCGAAGGCGACCGCCCAGGGGAAGAGGAAGATAATCTCGATGTCGAAGNCGATGAAGAGCATCGCGGTGTTGTAGTACTTCACCGGGAAACGCTGCGGTCCGGCCGGGGCCGGGGAGGGTTCGATCCCGCACTCGTATGCGTCGATCTTCGCACGGTTGAACCGGCGCGGGCCGATCAGCGCACCGGCCGCGACCGAACCGACCGCGAACAGGGCCGCGATCACGAGCAGAACGAGGATCGGCACATAGTTCGAGAGCATGCCGAACTCCTCTCCTTCGAGAGTTTGTTACCGGACGTTGGGGTGAAACGGCTCGCCGGTGAACGGACCGCGAACGGTCCGGACTCGGTCCGCGGAACCAGTGGCCATTTCGGACACGTCAGGCCGCGGGAGCGAGCCGGGTCATCGCGTTGATCAGCCGGTCCATCGCATCCCCTCCCCGGGGGTCGGTGAGATTTGCCATGATCTTGAGAACGAAACGCATGAGGACCGGTCTCGGCAACCCGTAGCGGGTACCGAACGCCATAATCGTCGGATTGCCGATGAGCTGGACGAAGAACCGGCCCAGGGTGTAATAGCCCCCGTACCGGGCCCGCATGAGTTCCGGGTACTGGCCGAGTGCCCGCTCCCGCGCCGGACCATCCGGGCGGGCGAGGGCCTGCACGGCGATCTCGGCGGCGTACCGACCGGATTCGAGCGCGTAGGCGATGCCCTCGCCGTTGAAGGGATTCACCATCCCGCCCGCGTCACCGACCAGCAGCACGCCGTCGCGGTAATGGGGGGTCCGGTTGAAGCCCATCGGCAGGGCGCTGCCACGCACCGGGCCGATGGCGTTGTCCTCGGTGTATCCCCACTCCGGCGGCAATGCGGCGAGCCAGCGGCGCAACAGGTCCCGGTAGTCGGTGTTCTGGAAGGCGTCCGTGGTGTTCAGCAGGCCGAGGCCCACGTTGCTCGTGCCGTTACCGACCCCGAAGATCCAGCCGTAGCCGGGCAGCAGTCGGCTCTCGCGCGGCCTGCCCTCCCACAGTTCCAGATGGGACTCGAGGAAGTCGTCGTGCGTGCGGGGGCTGCGGTAGTAGCGGCGGACCGCGACCCCGAGCGGCCGGTCCTCCCGGCGGCGGATACCGAGGGCGAGCGCGATGCGGGCGCTGTTACCGTCCGCCGCGACGACCAATGGCGCCCGGAACGTCACAGGTGCCCGGTCAGTGCCGGTCCTGGCGTGCACGCCGACGACCCGTCCGGTGCGCTCGTCGAGCAGCGGACCGGTCACGGCGGTCCCCTCGTGCAGCCGGGCACCAACCTTCACCGCGTGGCGGGCCAGCAGATCGTCGAAGTCAAGCCGCGGACGGACCAGGCCGTAGTCGGGCCAGCTCGCCAGCTCCGGCCAGGGCAACTCCAGGCGGACGCCGCCGCCAATGATGCGAAGCCCCCGGTTACGGGCCCATCCGGCCACGGGCGAGGTGTCGACACCCATGTCCACGAGGCTGCGGACGGCCCGCGGGGTCAGCCCGTCGCCACAGACCTTCTCGCGGGGGAAGGTCGTCTTCTCCAGCAGGAGCACGTCGAGCCCGGCGCTGGCGAGATGGTAGGCGGCCGAGGAGCCACCCGGACCCGCGCCGACCACGATGACGTCGGCGTCGGCCTTCGACCGGCCGGCCGCACCATCAGCCCTTGTCGTCGCCATGGTCACGAATTGCTCCGGATCTGCTAGACCACTCGTCCCGGGGGCGCCCCACCGGGGGCCCTCCACCTGTGTGCTCGTGAAATTCTTCACGAGCGTTCCCGGCGAGTGTAGGCCTTGCACAGGTCAATCGCACCAACCAGGATGCTGCGAAGAACGGACGGGTTGATTTCGTACACCCTATCGTTACCGTGAGCGATAGTTCGCGGCGCCGGACGCCCGCCGCCGGGGCTCGGCCGCCGATCGCCATCGTGAGCGGCGGGNAAAANCTTCGCCCNATCAGCCTGGATCAGGCCAGCTCACCCGCCTGGTGTCGGTCCGCAACACTCGCCCGGAGCGTGAAGCGCAACGGAGAAACCACGAAGCCGGGCCCCACCGCCCGCCGGTGGCCCATATTCGCCCCCGGGGTGGGATCAGCGCCCGTGCGGGGTAGTCCCTCCACAGGTCACCCGAAACGCGGTGGCTCGTCCGCGGTCGCCGCCGGTGTCCCGACGACACGGACGCATCATCACCCGAACGCCGTCACCCGAACACCGTCACCCAAAGCAGCACGGACTGGGAACGAGAGAACGCGATGACCACCGCAGAGACCGTCGTCATCCCCNCCCCCGACGGGCCCGCCCCGGCCACGCTCACCGAACCCGATGGTCCCGCACGCGGCGGCGTCGTCGTCCTCCACGAGGCGTTCGGCCTCACCGAGCACATCACCGATGTCTGCTCGAGGTTCGCGCGCGNGGGCTGGCGGGCCATCGCCCCCGACCTGTTCCACCGCGCGGGCTCGCCCGTCTTCGACTACGACGACCTCGCCTCCGCGGTGAAGATCCTCGATGAGCTCAACGGCACCGACCTTCTCGCCGACATCGACGCCGCGCTGGCCATCCTCGCCGAGGAGGGCACCGCCATCGACCGCTGCGCCGTCGTGGGCTTCTGCGTCGGCGGGAGCATCGCCTTCCAGGCTGCGGTGGCCCGGCCGTTCGGCGCCGCGAGCACCTTCTACGGTGGCGGGATCACCATGCGCCGCTTCGGGGAACCCGCCCAGCTGGATCTCGCCGACCGCCTGCAGGCACCGTGGCTCGGCCTGTACGGCGACCAGGATCCGAGCATCCTCGCTTCGGAGGTGGAGGACCTGCGGGCGGCGACACGGAAGGCGTCCGTGCCCGCCGAGATCGTCCGTTACCCACAGGCCGGGCACGGCTTCCACAACGACGCCCGCGCCGGCGCCTACCACGGCCCGTCGGCGAAGGACGCCTGGTCACGCATGCTGACCTGGTTCGACTCGCATGTTCCCGGCTGAGCCCACCCCGCCTGCCGTGGCGCCGGCCGGTCCAGCACCATGACCGGTCCAGCACCATGACCGGTCCAGGACCGTCAGTCCGGGGCGTGACCCCGGTGCAACGCCACCACGCCGCCGGTGAGGTTGCGCCAGCCGACCCGGGACCAGCCCGCCTCCCGCAGCAGGCNAGCCAGCTCCGCCTGGGCGGGCCAGGCCCGGATCGACTCGGCGAGATAGACATACGAGTCCGGGCTGTTGCTCACCGCGCGGGCCACGGCCGGCAAGGCCCGCATCAGGTACTCGACGTAGACCGTCCGCCAGAGCGCCCAGACCGGGCGGCTGAACTCGCACACCACGAGCATCCCGCCCGGACGGGTCACCCGACGCAGCTCGGTGAGGCAGCCGAACGTGTCGGCGACGTTGCGCAGACCGAACGAGATCGTCGTCCGGTCAAAGGTCTCGTCCCGGAACGGCAGCCGCAGCCCGTCCCCGGCGGTCAGCAGGATCCGCCCAGCCTCCCCCGGCAACGGCCGCGACGCCAGCCGACGCTGCCCGGCCCGCAGCATCCCCAGGGAGAAGTCACAGGCCACCACATCGGTCCCGGCGAGAGCGAAGGCTCGTGACGAGGTCGCCGTCCCGGCGGCGAGGTCGAGGACCCGAAGCCCCGGCCGCAGGTCCAGCGCGCCCGCCGCGGCGCGCCGCCAGGTCCGGTCGAGCCCGCCGGTGAGCACGGTGTTGGTCAGGTCGTACCGGTTGGCCACCCCGTCGAACATCGACGCGACGTCCCGCGGACGTTTGTCGAGTCCCGCTCTGCTCACCATGCCCCTTCCCCGCTCACCATGCCCCTTCCCCGCCGCCGAACCGCGCCGAGGCCGCCGCCGAGGCGTCGCGGGCGGCCCTCTCGACGGTGTCCCAGTCGGTGCTCTCGCCGATCCGCCGCAGCCGCGTGCGGGTCGGCTCGTCGCACAGCGCGCCCGCGACCCCGGCGGTGTACAGGTCGCGGGCCCGGGCACCGAGCCCTGCCGCGACCGCGTGCTCCGTCTCCAGATCGGTGCCGAACATAGCGGGATCGTCGGTGGCAAGCGAGCACGCGACCCCGGCCCGCAGCAACGCCGCCAAGGGGTGGTCGTCGAGGGATGCCACCGACCGAGTCCGCAGGTTGGACACCGGGCAGACGTCCAGCACGATCCCCTGATCGACCAGCCGTCGCATCAGCTCGGGGTCCTCGGCGGCCCGGATCCCATGCCGGATCCGCCTGGCTCCCAGCGCGTCGAGCGCGCCCCGTACGGACACCGGGCCCGCCGTCTCCCCCGCGTGCGGGACCGCGGCGAGCCCGCCGTCGGCGGCCAGTGCGAACGCCGGCGCGAACGGCTCGGGGGGATGACCGACCTCCGGTCCGCCGAGCCCAATGCCGACGACACCGCGATCGGCGAACCGCACCGCCCACCGCGCCACCTCCATCGCGGCCTCGACCGGCAGCACCCGCTCGATGTCCGGGGTGAGGCGCACCTCGACGCCATAGCGTTCCCGGGCCTCGATCGCCCCGTCGGCGTAGCCGTGGAAGATCTCCTCGACGCGGACCCCCCGATGGACCCGGAACCAGGGCGAGAAGATGCCCTCCAGGTAGACGGCGCCCGCCCGGGCCGCCTCGGCGGCGTAGTCGACGACCACCTGGCGGAAGTCGGCCTCCGTCCGCATCACGTGGGTGGTGAGGATCCAGGCCTTCAGGAAGTGGTCGAAGTCGCGGAAGCGGTAGAGGTCCGCGAGGCCCTCGACCGTGCGGGCAGGCAGCGCCTCGGAGTTGCGGCGCGCCATCTCCAGCAGGGTGGCGGGACGGACCGTGCCCTCCAGATGGACGTGGAGTTCGATCTTCGGCCCGGTCGGGGACGGGACCGCGAATCCGGAGGGGTCACTCACCCGGTCACTGTATGGTGCGCCCGGCTACGCGGAGATGAGCGGTAGCGCGGTGGAGGAGAAGTGCGAGGCCACCCGGTCGTCAACCGGGTCCTGCGCCGGGTCGCGGTGCACGACGAGGTGCTGGTAGCGGGTGTCGCGCTGAGCGGGGATGCGGCCGGCAGCACGGATCAGGGAGATCAGCTCCGACCGGTTGGTGCGGTGGCGCGCCCCGGCGGAGGAGACGACGTTCTCCTCCAGCATCACCGAGCCGAGGTCGTCGGCGCCCATGTGCAGGGTGAGCTGGCCGATCTCCTTGCCGGTGGTCAGCCAGGAGCCCTGCAGGTGCGTGATGTTGTCGAAGAACAGCCGCGCGACCGCGACGAGGCGGAGGTACTCCAGGGTCGTCGCCTGGGTGCGCCCGCCGAGATGATTGTTCTCCGGCTGGTAGGTCCAGGGGATGAACGAACGGAACCCGCCGGTCCGGTCCTGGACGTCCCGGATCATCGTCAGGTGTTCGATGCGCTCGGCGTTCGTCTCCCCCGTGCCCATCATGAAGGTGGCGGTGGATTCCAGGCCGAGGTTGTGGGCGGTCTCCATCACGGACAGCCAGACGTGACCGGGCTCCTTCAGCGGAGCGATCGCCTGCCGGGGCCGTTCGGTGAGAATCTCCGCTCCCGCGCCCGCGAAGCTGTCCAGGCCCGCGTCCCGCAGCCGGGTAATGACCTCGGGAAAAGTCAGATCGGACGTCCGGGCGATGTGCACAACCTCGCTGGCGCCCAGCGAGTGCAGCGCCAACTGGGGATATGCCTTCTTGATGGCGGCAAAGGTACGCTCATACCACTCGATGCCGAAGTCGGGATGGTGCCCGCCCTGCAGCATGATCTGCGTGGCGCCGAGCTCGACCGCCTCCCCGCACTTGGCGACGATGTCCTCGACGTCGCGGACCCAGCCCTCGGCATGCTTCGGAGCGCGGTAGAAGGCGCAAAACCGGCAGGCGGTCACGCAGACATTCGTGTAGTTGATGTTCCGGTCGATGATGTACGTCGCGATGCCATCGGGGAAACGGCGCCGACGGACCGTGTCCGCCGCGCCGCCGAGCGCGTGCAGCGGCGCCCTCGTATAGAGGAGCAGCGCCTCCTCCGCGGAGATACGCCCGCCGGCTGCGGCCCGGTCCAGCACAGACCGGATCTCGCCACCACCCCGACCCACCGGAATCTCACCATCGACATCCATACGGCCCTCCCCGCGTAGCGCCTTCGGCGCGACGCGGGGACCCCTGGCATCGGGCGCCGTTCGGGGTCTCCGTCGAATCACCTTCGGCGATCCTCCCAGGGTAGCCGTCGGAGCCTTCNGCGCGACGCGGGGACCCCTGGCATCGGGCGCCGTTCGGGGTCTCCGTCGAATCACCTTCGGCGATCCTCCCAGGGTAGCCGTCGGAGCCTTCGGCGCGACGCGGGGGATGAACGGTCAGTGTCCGGATCGCGTCCTCGGNTCCACCGGGCTGGAGCCACCACGGGTGGCGTCAGTGTAGCCGGCTGTCGAGGAGCCGGCCGGGCTGGCGGGACCGGCGTCGTGGTGACCGTGGCCGCGGCTGGTGAGCTTCGCCTGGAGCTGCTTGATCTTGGCCCGGTTCTCCGGCCGGTTGGCCGCGGCCTTGGCCTTGTTGACCATCTCCTTGGTCTTCGGGCTGTGTAGGAAGTCCGTGATCTTGTTCGAGAAACTGGCCATGACAACGGTGTACCTATCCGGGCAGGGGTTTACGCCTGCCGGTCACCCGTTCGACGACCCGCCCGAGGAGCCGCCGAACGTGTCCCTCACCCGGTTCCACAGGCTGTCGAGCTGGTCATGGGTGTCATCCTTGACGGACGTGACGACCTTGTTCCACAACCGCTGGCGCTGTTCGTCGACCATCAAGGCGATCTGGTCCGCCGCGGAGAGCAGCAGCAGGACGACAAGAACGAACAGGATCGTGCGCTTGAAAGGGATCCGCAGCCGGAACCGACGCCGGGGACGCGGTCGCGGCACCGATTCGGCGTAGGGAGCCGGCGCGCGTCCGCGCGGCGCCGGCCGCGCCTCGGCCACCCGCGGGGCCGGGGCAGGCGCGGGACCCGCGGGCGCCGACGGGGGCCGCTGCTGGGCCACGGGGCGGGGCCGGGCCGGCGCCTGGGGAGACGGTGCCGCCTCCGCGGCACGGCCGGCGTAGGGCTGACCGGCGTAGGGCCGACCGGCGTAGGGCCGACCCGCGTGGGCCTGGTCCGGGTAGGGCTGACCGGCGTGCGGAGAATCCACCCGGGGCTGGCCGCCGTGCCTCGGGCGGGCGTCCGGCGCCGGCGGCGGATGGCCCCCCTCGCCGGAATTGTCGAAACCCGATCGGTGGNCGTTCCCGTCGGCCTCATCGTCGTACTGGACGAATCCGCCGCGGCGCCGTCGACGGGCCCGCGGCACCCCGTGCCGCGGGCCCGCGGCACGGTCGGCGGCCGGTGGCGGTGCCAGCGCGGGTGGCGGCACAGGCGGACCGGCCGGCGGGGGCCTGTCGCGGGCCGAGTCGTTCCACCAACGGTCGCCGCCGAGGGGCCGGGGCTCATTCTCCCACCAGCGCCGCTGTTCATACGGGGTCGCAACGTGGGTCGGATCCGGCCAACCGGCCCCGGCACCCCCGGCGAGCGCGGCCGCCCCAGCCCCGGCGGTACTGCGCCCCCGTGGCCAGGTCCCGTCGAGCAGTGCGGTCGCGGCGTCCCGCGCGTCACCGGCCCGGCCGCGTTCGCCGAGTAGGGTGAGCAGCAGGTTCTCGGTGGAGGGCCGGTCCCGGGGGTCGCGGGCGAGCGCGGACCGGACGATCGGCGTGAGATCCGGCGGCATGGCCCGCAGGTCCGGCTGACCCGTCAGGATCTTCTCCGACATCTCCAGGTAGGTGCCGTGGCCGTAGGGGTGACCGCCGGTGGCCGCGTAGCCGATCAGCAGTCCCCAGGCGAAGACGTCGACCGCCGGACCGAGCGCAGCGCCCTCCATCTGCTCGGGCGCCATCCAGCCGACCGAGCCGAGGACCAGACCCGTCTGGGTGCGGCCCTTCGTCATGTCGAGCGTGCGGGCGATCCCGAAGTCGATGACCCGGGGGCCGGAGTACGACAGCATGACGTTGCTCGGTTTGAGATCCCTGTGCACGATGCCGGCCCGGTGGATGGCGGTGAGCGCGGACGCCACGCCGACCGCCACGCCCTGCAGTGTCGACAGCGGCAGCGGACCGGACTCGGTGACGGCCTGATCAAGCCGGACGCCGTCGATGTACTCCGTGACCAGATAAGGACGACGCGCGTCGGGATCGGCGTCGAGTACCTGGGCGGTGCAGAAGGGCGCGACCCGCCGAGCGGCCGCCACCTCGTCCCGGAAACGTGCCCGGAATTCCGGGTCGGCGGCGAGGTCCGACCTGATCACCTTGATCGCAACGAACTTCTCGGCCGCGTCCTGGGCGAGGAACACCGTTCCCATCCCACCCGCGCCCAGCCGACCGACGACCTGGTAAACACCGATCGTGGTCGGATCATCGGGATGCGGCGCCTCGGCCGGATATCCGCCGATAGGCGAAACCCGACGCGCCGATCGTTCCGTCACTGTTCTCCCGCCCGTGTTATACCTCCGGCCGCGGCCCAGGTACCGTTCCGGCCTGGGAGCCGTCACCGGTGCCGCAATTGTCTCCCCGTGCAGGGAGATGAACCCATCATCACGCCACAGTCCGTCGTCGCCCAGTCCCTACGGGCATCCGCAACGGCGCGGAAGTCACGCTAACCCTCTCGAGTAAATCGATGTCGAGCGTTGTCCGCCAGCCGACGCGGCGGATCCGATCGTTCCCGCCAGCCGTATCCGAGGAGACCGCAGGTGGTCGACAACAACCACAGGTGGTCGACGACTCACCATTCCGCGGATGAAGGCGGGTGAGGTGTGTCTCCGGCAGGATGAGGGAGGGAACATCCACTGCTACCGACCGGCTGCCCCGACAGCGCCGGTCGGCCGCCAAGCCTAGGGAGTCACCCGTGGTCACGCAGTCCGCCGATGCGCACCAGCCCGCGAACGCGGTCACGGAGACCGACCCCGCGGCCGGAGCGAGCGTCACCGGCGCCGTGCGGTCGGGGACGTCCCCGGTCGACACCGACGTCGACATGCTGATCGTAGGCGCCGGTCCGGCCGGTCTCTACGGCGCCTACTACGCCGGATTCCGCGGCATGTCGGTCGCGCTCATGGACTCGTTGCCCGAGGCCGGCGGTCAGGTCACCGCGATGTACCCGGAGAAGGTGATCTACGACATCGCGGGTCTGCCGGCCGTCCGGGGGCGGGAACTGATCGACGCCCTGTTGATCCAGGCGAACCAGTTCTCCCCCACCTACCTGCTGGGCCAGCAGGCCGCCGAGCTGGCCCACAAGCCGGACGCCGTGGTGGTGACCAGCAGCCAGGGCCTTCGGGTACGCGCCAAGGTCGTCGTCATCACCGGCGGTCTCGGCACCTTCGCCCCCCGCCCGCTGCCCACCGGCACCGCGCATCTGGGCCGCGGCCTGGTCTACTTCGTGCCCAAGCTCGACGTCCACACCGGCCAGGACGTCATCGTGGTCGGCGGCGGGGACAGCGCCTTCGACTGGGCGCTGGCCCTGGAGCCGATCGCCCGCTCGGTCACCCTCGTGCACCGGCGGGACCGGTTCCGGGCGCATATGTCCACAGTCGAGCGGGTCGAGGCGTCCTCCGTCGAGATCCTGACCTTCACCGAGGTCGCCATGGTCCACGGTGAGGAGTGGATCGAGAAGGTCGAACTGGTGCAGACCCGCACCGGCGACCGACATGTCCGACCCGCGCAGGCGGTCGTCGCCGCGCTCGGATTCACCGCCGACCTCGGACCGCTGACCCGCTGGAATCTGACCATTGACAAGCGGCACATTGTCGTCGACCCGACGATGGCGACCGGGGTCGAGCGGATCTTCGCGGCCGGCGACATCACCGAGTACCCGGGGAAGGTCCGCCTGATCGCGACGGGTTTCGGGGAGGCCGCGACGGCGGTCAACAACGCGGCGCCGCTGGTGGACCCGTCGGCAAAGATCTTCCCGGGGCACAGCTCCGACGACGGCACCGGCGGCTGAGCGCCCGGCGGGCGTGGCCGACAGACGTGGCCGACGGATGCGGCCGTTTCCGACCGGGCACCGGCGGACCCGCGGCGCACACTGGGAACATGCGCGGTCTACTGGTGATCGGTCACGGATCCCGGCGGGACGAGGCGAACGCGACGGTTCGGGAACTCGCCCACCGGCTCCTGGTCGATCCCGGCCATGTGGTCGATCCCGGCCATGCCGCCGCGCCATGGACGTGGGGGGCGGTCGAAGCCGCCTTCCTTGAAATCGCCCAGCCCGACATCGCCACCGGGTACGCCACGCTGGCCGACGCGGGATGCACCGAAATCGTCGCCTACCCGTTCTTCCTGTTCGACGGCAACCACACCCGCCGGGACATCCCGGCGGCACTGGAGGGCGCCCGGTGCCGGCACCCGACGACCCGATGGGTGCTGTCGGAGCCGCTCGGGCTGCACGCGAGCGTCGTCGACGCGGTCCGCGCGCGACTCGACGACACCCTGCGTCTCCTGGTCCGCGAAGCCGATGCCGCCACCCTGAAGATCAACCCCCAGGCGAGCCGGTGGACCGGCTGGTGACGACGAAGTCCGCGACGGCGGCCGCGAGCGGATGGACCCCGGGTTCGGTGGGCACGATGTCCACCCGCATGCCCGCCGCCGCGCAGGCCAGCGCGCTGCGTCGACCCATCGCCGCGATGAGCAGATCGGGCGGGAGAGGTCCGTAGATCTCGGCGGTGCCGCGGGCGGCGGTGGACGACGCGAAGACCGCGACGTCGAAGTCGCCATGCCGGAGCTCCTCGGCGATCCGGGGATCCGGCTCGGCGGTCACGTCGGTGAGCAGCGGCACCCGGCGCAGGGAACACACCGCGTCCGGCGGGTCCGCCGCGCCGGCGATCAGCACCCGCGACGAGCCGGTCGGACCGGCGGGACCGGCGGGACCGGTCGACGATGGATCCGCGGACAGCGGATCCGTGGACAGCTCGGCGACGGGCACCGAGGCGAGGCCCAGGCCGTCAAGCGCTTCCGCGGCGTCCTCGCGGGCCGCGACGAGAGTCAGGCCGGCCAACGCCCGCACGTCGGTGCCGGCTCGACGCAGCAGGGTCACCACGGCGGCGACCTCGTCCGCATCGGCCAGCAGCAGGCCGCCCGCTCCCGGCAGCGCCGCCACCAGCGCGGCACCGGCGTCCTCGACCGGCGCGGGCCGGGCAACGACGGTCTCGACCGCATCCGCGCCCAGCTGCCGCAGCCGGCGAGCCAGCAGACCCGGCCGCGGCCGGGTACGGGCCACGAGTACCCGGATCCCGGTGAGCGGCCCCGCCTCCAAGGCCAGCGCGTCCCGGCGCGCCGCGACCTCTCCGACCACGATCACCGCGGGAGACCGCACACCGGCCGCGATCGCGTCGATCGCCAGCGCGTCCAGGGTGGTCCGCAGGACCCGCTGCGCCGGGGTCGCCCCGCGCTCGATGACCGCGACCGGCGTCGCCTCGGGGCGACCGCCGGTGAGCAGCGCGTCGGCGATGTCCATGAGACGCGCCACCCCCATCAGGATGACGATGGTCGCCCGGGAGGCCGCGAGAGCGGCCCAGTCCACCGTCGACTCCGGATGGCCGGGTGGCAGGTGCCCCGAGACGATGGCAACTTCCTGCGCGAGACCACGATGGGTGACCGGGATGCCGGCACAGGCGGGTACGGCCAGCGCCGAGGTGACGCCGGGCACGACGGTGCACGCGACCCCCGCCGCGGCGCAGGCCTGCGCCTCCTCGCTGCCTCGCCCGAGCATGTAGGGATCGCCGCCCTTGAGGCGGACGACGCGCGCACCGGCGCGCGCCCGGTCGACGAGGACCGCGTTGATCTCCTCCTGGGTCCACGACGGGGCGGCCGGGCTCTTGCCCACGTGGATGATCTCGGCGCCGGCCGGGGCGGCGCCGAGGAGGACGGCCGCGGCGAGCCGGTCGGTGACCACGACGTCCGCGTTCGCCAGCACCTCACGGCCGCGAACGGTGAGCAGACCGGGATCGCCCGGACCCGCGCCGACCAGCCAGACCTCACCCACACTTCGCCCGTCCGTCACGGCGTGCACCGTACCTGCTCGGTTGCCTTCGAACACCGGCAGCCGGCAGGCCCGAGGAGGTCAGTGGATGCCGCACTCCGTCTTGATCGAACCGACCCACCGGCCCTCCCGGCCGGCGCCCCGCCGGGTGCACGGCCAGCAGCCGACCGAGTCGTAACCATCGGAGAGGAGCGGGTTGACGATGACGCCGTGCTCGGCCACGTAGCGTTCGACGTCCTCGTCGGTCCAAGCCGCGAGCGGGTGGATCTTCACCTTGCCCCGTCGGGCGTCCCAGTCGACGACCCGGAGCTTCGCCCGGCTGGGCGACTCCGCCCGCCGCGACCCCGCGGCCCAGGCACGGTAGGGCGCCAGGGCCCGATCCAGCGGAACGACCTTGCGCATCCGGCAGCACAGGTCCGGGTCGGTCCGGTAGAGGTCCTGGCCGTAGACGGCGTCCTGGCCGACGACGGTGAGCTGCGGACGGGCGCTGATGATCGGCAGGTCGTAGGTTCCGGCCACCGCGTCCCGGGTACCGACGGTCTCGGGGAAGTGATAACCGGTGTCGATGAAAACCACGGGGACGTCGGACCGAATCCGGGCGAGCATGTCCACGAGGATCGCCTCAGCCATCGAGGCGGCGATCGCCAGCTTCGTCCCGAATTCCCCGACCGCCCAGCGCAGGATCTCCTCCGCCGGCGCGCCCTCGAGGTCGTCCCCGGCCCGCAGCGCCCGGGCCTGCAACGCGGCATCCATCAGCTCGTCTCCTCGTCGTCACGCAACCCGGCTCCGGCGACGCCGCAGGCGGATGCCGCGGTCGTCCACCGGGCAGCCGCCCGGGTGCTGTCCATTGCCGATCACCGTGCCGCCTGCTCTTCCGCCGCGCCGAACGCCCCGCCCGTGATGACGGCGGTCCCGCCCGAGGCGACCGCGAGGGCCGTCAGGCTCAGCCGGAAGCCCCGCAGGCAGGACCGGCACGCCCAGTACCCGTGACCATGTCCCGCGCCGGAGCCCTCCGGCGGCGTGTCCGGGACGATGTCCTCCTCGCCGCAATACGGGCAGTAGAAGGGCACCACCCGCTCACCGCTAGCCATCTGCGGCACCGAGCGCCGTCAGTTGGGCCTCGTCGGCCCGCTCCGCCCAGTCCGCGAAGCTCTCCCCCGCGGTCCGGTCCGCCCGGTAGGTCTCCAGCACCGCGACGACGTAGTCGACGAGGCCGTCGGCGGTCACCTTCAGACCACGCGACTTGCGGCCCAGCCGCGACCTGGTGCCCAGGTGCCCGCCGAGGTGGACCTGGAAGCCCTCGACCATCTCACCGGTGGCGTCGTCCGGTACCAGGGAGCCCTTGAGCCCGATGTCGGCGACCTGAAAGCGGGCGCAGGCGTTGGGGCAGCCGTTGACGTTGATCCCGATCGGCTCGTCGAAGTCGGGCAGCCGGCGTTCGAGCTCGTCGATGAGGTCGCGGGCCCGACCCTTGGTCTCGACGATCGCCAGTTTGCAGAACTCGATACCGGTGCAGGCCATCGTGCCGCGCCGGAACACGCTCGGGCGGACCACCAGGTCGAGCGCACCGAGTTCGGCCTCCAGCGCGTTGACGTCCGCGTCGGCGACATCGAGGATGACGAGCTTCTGCGTCGTCGTGGCGCGGATGCGGCCCTGCCCGAACCGGTCGGCGAGGTCCGCCACCGCGCTCAGCGTGGTCCCGCTGAGCCGACCCGCCCGCGGTGCGAACCCCACGGCGTTGCGGCCGTCGCGCTGGCGGTGCACCCCGATGTGGTCGCGCCCCTCGCTGCGCGGCGGGGCCGGCGGCGGGCCATCGGGCAGCGCCGAAGCCAGGTACTCCTTCTCCAGAGTCGCGCGCACCCATTCGGCGCCCATGTCCGCGACCAGGAACTTCAACCGGGCGCGGGTGCGCAGCCGTCGGTAGCCGTAGTCTCGGAACAGCGATACGACGCCGTGCCAGACCTCGGCAACCCGCGCCGGCGGCACGAACGCGCCCAGCCGCACGCCGAGCCGTGGGTTCGTCGACAGACCGCCACCGACCCACAGGTCGTAGCCGGCTCCCAGCTCCGGATGGACGACCCCGACGAACGCGATGTCGTTGATCTCGTGCAACGTGCAGTGGTCGGCGCAGCCGGAGATGGCGCTTTTGAACTTACGGGGCAGGTTGGCCAGCGTGGGGTCGCCGACGAACCGGCGGACGACCTCGTCGATCGCCTCGCTCCCGTCGATGATCTCGTCACCGTCGACCCCGGCGAGCGGGCAACCGAGGATCACCCGGGGGGTGTCGCCACAGGCCTCGGCGGTGGTCATGCCGGCGTTCTCCAGCGCCGCCCAGATCGCCGGCACATCCTCGATCCGGATCCAGTGGAGTTGGATGTTCTGCCGGTCGGTGACATCAGCGACGTCCCGGCCGTAGCAGGTGGAGACGTCGGCGATCACCCGGAGCTGATCCGAGGTCATCCGGCCGCCGTCGAGCCGGATGCGCTGCATGAAGTAGGAGTCGTCCAGTTCCT
>NZ_JPGU01000002.1:129063-134575 GCF_000732115.1 Frankia sp. CeD | reverse complement strand
ANNNCCGNCCGCCCGCCACTGATCCCCGGCCGGCGCTGGGTGTACAGACCCCACCACCGGAACCGGCCCCGCAGGTCCTGGGGATCGATCCCGTCGAAACCGGTGCGCGGGTAGAGGTTGAGGATGCGGTCCCGCACCTCCAGGCCGCCTTGGTCCTTCTTCATCCGCTCGTTCGCGTTGAGCGGCTCGGAATATCCCAACGCCCACTGGCCCGCTCCCTTGGGTCGGGACGGGCGCGCGGACCGGGCAGGACGAGCAGGAGAAGTCATGAGATCTCTCGGTGCGCGAGGAAGTCGCGGCGCCGACAGCGGGCGCCACGAACGGAGACGTCAGCGGGGGCGGCGACAGCCGGCGCTGGAAACCCGCAGCAGGTCGACGTGCAGACGGGCGACGAGCATCGGCTCGATCACCAGGCACGGCACCGCGGGGGACGACGCAGCCCGGCGCCGGCGGGAGGCATCGACCGGAAGGCCCGACGCCTGCCCAACCGGCACCCCACCAGCGAGGGCGCACGTAGTCACGAGCCCATGTTTCCACAGAAGTACGGCCGATGGGCAAGTCGGGGCACTGTCCGGCCTACTTCGACCCGCCATGCTGCTCCAAACTGCAACAAACCGGACAGCCAGCCCCGAGATCGTCCATCATGGCCGATGCGACCGATGCGGCAACCATGACAGCCACCGAACATAAAACTCTATCATGCCAGTGGAGAAAATGAACAATTCTGCCAGTCGCAAGATCGCTCAGATCGTCCGGTGGACGGCGCACAGCCGTCGAAGCTGCTCCACCAGCGGACCGGTGGCCAGCCCTTTCTCCAGCAGGGCGTCCGCGCCGAGTTCCAGCACCTGGTCGAGCAACGCATCCTCGGAGAATCCCGTGAAAATCACCACCGTGGCCCGCGGCACGACCCGCCGGATCCGCGGCAGGGCGGCGATGCCGTCGAGGACCGGCATGGCCAGGTCAAGCAGCACGAGGTCCGGCTCGGTGCGGACGACCTCGTCGATCGCCTCCGCGCCGTTGGACGCGGCGCCGACGATCACGAAGTCGGGTTCGGTCTCCAGCAACAGGCACAATAGTTCGCGCACGCCGTCCGCGTCGTCAACGACGACGACGCGCCGTGGACCGGGCGGAGGCACCTGCTCCCCCGGAGGGGAACCACGGCCCACAGCGGAACCGCCGGCCAGGCCGACGGCCTTCTCCCCGACGAGCCCGACGGTGTCGGCATCCACCGAACGGCCGGTATCCACCATTCTTTTGTACGCGCCCCGCCCGACCCCGCGCATCGTCATTCAGGATGGTTTCCGAGGATGACCCACGNTGGCCATCAGGCCGATACCCGCAGACCGTCGCGAAGCACCGCAGCCTGGACGCGGCCGCGATAGCACACCATGCGGGAATAGCCCGTCCGGACGAGCCCTCGGCGATTCCGCCGCTTTCTGCCAACACTTCCGTGGCAACGCTCGCGTTTCCCAACAATAACCCAAGAAGGTCGGCANAATGTCTCGACGGAGGCGCGGTACGACGGACGACTTCCACGCTACGATCAATCGGCCGACCACGAAGCGCGACGCCGATCAACTTCGCCTGCCACCCGACAGCTGAGAGTAATCATTGGAACTGGATGTGTATGGGACTTTTGACCTCTAGTCTACTAGGGTGCAGTCTGGAGTAATCTGATCACTATCGGTGACTCTCTGCTGGCCATCGGGCGGGCGACCGTCAGGCGGGCGGGCAGAGACAGCACACGACTGCTGAGCTTCCCTCCTCGGGAGGCGGGACCTTGCCACGCGGAAGGACGTCACAGATGCGGCAACGGAGCCGAGGCCGGCACGATGCGGCGACCNCCGAAGACCTGCTACCCGCTGAGGTCCGACGGCGGCGCTGTGAACGTGTCCTCTCTCGGGAGGAGCTCGCCCGACGCACCGGCTACAGCCGCCAGTACATCGGTCAGCTCGAACAGCCCAGCCGAGGCATCCCCTCCCGGCCGGTGATCGCCGCAGTCGACGCGGCGCTGGAGGCCGGGGGCGCCCTCATCGACCTGCGTGAGGCAGCCGTCGCCGCCCGGGCGGAACGCCTGCGTCGCAGGCCCGATCCGGAGCGGGAGTCCCGCCGCCGGGTTTCGGATCTGCTCGACCACCGCCGGTCGGACACCGAACTGGACTACCTCGATCGGTTGGTGGCCGATCTGATCGCCAAGGCCGATCGGCTCGATCCACAGGACGTCACCGCCCAGGTGCTGGAGCAGCAGAACGTCGTCGACAACCTGCTACACACGCCCATGCTGCCGCACCAGCAGTTCCGGCTGTTCATGCTCGCGGGTCACCTGGCCGGGCTGCTCGCCATCTCCCTGTTGGACGTGGACGAGCTCGCGGGAGCCAGCACCTGCTGCCTCGAGGCGGCGGTGTTCACCGAGCTGACCGGTCACGAAGGACTACGGGCCTGGACCCTCGCGGTCAACAGCCTCATCGACGCGGCCGCCCGGCAGGTCTGCGAGGGCACCGAACCCGGCACCGAACCCGGCATCGTGTCCGGCGACGGCCCCGGGGCCCCCGTGCCACCGGACCCACGGTCCGGGCCGCCAGGTGAGCCCAGCGCTCCGAGGTATGCTCTGGCCGACGGGGATGATTCCGGTGGCGAGACTCTCGACGAGATGCTGATCGCGCCGGGCGGGCGAGCCACCCCGCCCCGGTTGATCGCGCTGGTAAAGGGCCGTATCGCGCGCTTCGCCACGGCGAGTACGCGCCGAGCGGTTCCGATTCCGCCGACCAGTATCTCCCGCGCGTTCCGACCACCGGTCTGAGCGGGGTTCCGACCGCCGGCCTGAGTGGCGCTCAGACGTCCGCGAAACGCAGTTCGCGCAGCGCCGGAACATCACCTCGCCGCGCGGCACGTCCGGCGAAGGCGATAATCCCCGCCTGCTGGCGCGCACCAAGCCGAAAGTCGAGAGTGGTGAAATACCGGGCCAGCGTGCCCGGGTCGAACACCTCAAAACGGGCCGCCCGCGCCGCGACCTCGTCCACATCACGCAGCGCCAGGTCGAGTCCGGAGCGGAACGCGCCGTGCACCTCCTTGACCACCCCGGGACGGCGTTCGGCGAAGGACCGTCGGGCGGCCCACACGGCGAACACCATGGGCAGGCCGGTCCACTCCTGCCAGGCGGCACCGAGATCGATGAGCCGGAGAGGATGGTCCGGACCGCCCCGCTCGGCGTCGTAGGTCGCCCGTAGCGCGGTATCCCCGATGATCACCGCGGCATCCGCCTCCCGCAGCATCGACGGCAGGTCCGGCGGCATCGTCACGTACTCCGGTCGCAGGCCGTGGCGCTCCTCCAGCAACATCCGGGCGAGCAGCACGCTGGTCCTGGACGTCGAGCCGAGCGCGACGGTCCGGATCTCCGCGAGCGGCGCCGCCGTGCTCAGCACGACGGACAGGACCGGACCGTCGGAGCCGACCGCGAGGTCGGGCAGCACGACGAGCTCGTCGGCATGCCGGAGGTACTCCACCAGGCTGATCGGACCGATATCGAGATCGCCGACGATCAGCGCGTCGTTCAGCCGGTCCGGGGTGTCCTTCGTCAGCTCGATGTCGAGCAGAGCACCGGAGTGGACCAGTCCCCAGTACAGCGGCAGGCAGTTCAGAAACTGGATGTGCCCCACCCGGGGACGGGCCTGGGTATCGCCGTCGTCGTCCGCTCCGGCTCCGGTCAACACCGTCCGCCCCGGCGCTCCTCCATGACCTCGATGACCGCGCGGCGCTGGCGCAACGCCAGGGGATAGCTGAGCAGCCCGCTGAACACCACGGCCAGGGCGAAGGCCAGCAGCCCGTTCACCCCCAGCAGCAGGACCACGGCCAGCACCGCTCCGAAGAGCACCACGCGTACCGCGAAGTACCGCAGGTTGATGCCGAGCAGGCCGCGCTCGCCCGCCTGGCCCGATTCGGTCGGCGAGTCGGGCATCGCCCGCTGTGGCCACGAAACCCGCTGTGGCCACGAAACCCGCTGTGGCCACGAAACCCGCTGTGGCCACGAAACCAGCCGCCTACGCGATTGCGCCATCACGTCCTCCGTCTCTTCGTCGGCACCCAGCCGAGCCGGCGCAGCACGGTCGGGAAGAAGCCCAGCCCCAGGAAGACGACGAACAGACCCAGCAGGCCGGCGGCACCGATCGGCAGACCGATCCAGTCGAGCACCACATACCCGGCCACCCCCGGAAACAGGATCACCAGGAAGGCCAGCACAAAGATCGATCCGATGCCGGGTGCTCCGTGGGGCCGGACAGGCCCGGAACCCCCGGGCGCCGGCGACTCCTCGGATCCGCGGGCCGGCCCCGGCCCCTCCCCGGTGCCCATCCGGTCCACCGGTCAGGCGTCGATCGAGGTCGGGACGTCACGCCGAGCCGGGTCGGGACCGTCGTAGACACGGATCTCCCGGTAGCGGGTGTCCCGCTCGACCGGGCGGAAGCCGGCGTCGCGGATGATTGCGAGCAGATCCTCGCGGGTCATGGTGTGCGGCGTCCCGAACCGGTCCGCATCGTGCGTGATCTTGTACTCGACAACGGAACCGTCGAGGTCGTCGGCGCCGAAGTTCAACGCGAGCTGCGCCGTGGTGAGACCATGCATCACCCAGAAGCACTTGATGTGGTCCACGTTGTCGAACAGCAGCCGGGAGACGGCGAACGTCTTCAACGCCTCGGCCCCCGTCGCCATCGGCTGGTTCATCAACCGGTTGCGCGGGTCGCCGGCGGCGTCGTGCTGGAAGCGCAGCGGGATGAAGACCGTGAACCCGCCCGTGGAATCCTGCAGCTCACGCAGCCGCAGCACGTGGTCCACCCGGTGCCGGGGGTCCTCGACGTGCCCGTACAGCATCGTGCACGGAGTGCGCAGGCCCTTGGCGTGGGCGAGCCGGTGGATGCGCGACCAGTCCTCCCAGTGCGTCTCGTGACCGACGATCTTCTGGCGGACCTCCCAGTCGAAGATCTCCGCGCCGCCGCCGGTGAGCGACTCGAGTCCCGCGTCGATGAGCTCGTCGAGGATCTCATCGGCGGACAGGCCACTGATCTTCTCAAACCAGTGGATCTCGGTAGCGGTGAACGCCTTCAAGGCGACGCCGGGCAGCGCCTTGCCGAGCTCCCGCAGCGAGCGCGGATAGTAANGCCAGGGCAGCGTCGGATGCAGACCGTTGACGATATGCAGCTCGGTGATCCCGGCCGGCTCCATCTCCTTCGCCAGCCGGACAGCCTCCTCGATGCGCATGGTGTAGGCATCGGACTCACCGGGCTTGCGCTGGAACGAGCAGTACGCGCAGGACGCCGAGCAGACGTTCGTCAGGTTCAGATGCCGGTTGACGTTGAAGAAGGTCTTGTCGCCGTTCTTTCTGGTGCGAACCTCGTGGGCGAGACCGCCCAACCAGACGAGGTCGTCGCTGGCGTACAGCGCCTCCCCGTCGGCACGGCTCAGTCTCTCGCCGGCGGAAACTTTGGCCTCGATCNCCCGNTTGANCCCAGCANCCATNCCT
>NZ_JPGU01000002.1:84627-129057 GCF_000732115.1 Frankia sp. CeD | reverse complement strand
CTNNCCCGCCGGTCTCGGTGTCCTCGGAGGCGAGCACGGCTGCCCGGTCACAGCCGCCCCGCGATCCGCCCCGCGATCCGCCCCGCGATCCGGCGGGGCGTCCGACTACTCGCGGCTACCCGGCGTTCCCGCTGTTCCCGCTGTTCCCGGCGTTCCTCGCATCCGGGCGCTGAGCGGCCCGCTGTGCGGCCCTGCGCTGCATCCGCCCGAGCGGCCAGGTCAGCAGTCCGGCGACAGCGAACCCAACGAGCAGCGCCATCAGCAGGTTCAGCCCGACGGCCACCAGGATCACGGTAATCACGGCGAGGGCTGCGACGCGGATCAGGAAATACGGCAGTTGCGCACGCAGGTTCACGTCCTGCGGCGCGGGCCGCTCGGCGCGAGTGGGACGACCCGGCCGCGCCGAGGCGGATCTGCGTGCCGTGGCCCCGTCCNCCCCNCCGGTTCCCCGGCCCCGGTTCCTCGTCGGTCCGCGCCCNCCCGTCGCCATATCGTCCTCATCCCGCCGGCACCGCGGCCCCGGTCGGGGCCCGTTCCCGACAACTGTGCCTGTCCGGGTGGGGCCTGCGCCAGGGGGAACAGACGTCACCCGGCCGGTGGCGCCGTCTCGACCTCCAGCAGGTCACGGCGGTCCGCCAGGTCACGGCGGGCGCCGCCGAGCTCGCCGGTCCAACGCCGGAAGAGCGTGTGCGGCACGTCGGCGGCGTCGAGCACCCGCCCGGCCACGAAGTCGACGAGATCGCCGGCCGTCCGCACACCCGCGTAAAACCCCGGGCTCGCCGCGGCCACCACCGCCCCGGCGTCGTGCAGGTCCAGCATGTGGCGCAGCGTCGCGCGGGTGTAGGGCATCTCCCGCGGGACGACGATCAGACGGCGGCCTTCCTTGAGCGTGACATCCGCCGACCGCTGCAACAGATCCTTGGACAGTCCCAGGGTGATGCCGGCCAGGCAGGCGGTGCTCGCCGGGACGACGATCATCCCGCGAGTCGGGTACGAACCGCTGCTCGTCGGCGCCCCCAGATCACCAGGGGCATGTACCGCGACGAGGGTGGACACCGTATCGGCCAGCACGTCACGATCGGCCAGCCGCGCCGACAGACCCTCCGGAGGTGACACCCCGCCCAGGGGCATGGACAGCCACGTGACCAGGGCTTTCGCCCAGGCGGAGTCACGCCAGGCGATACCCGTCTCATCGAGCAGGGTCAGGCGGGCCGCGCGGGACAGCACCAGATCGACTGGCAGCCGAGCGGCCAGCAGGCCACGCAGCACCGCGGCCGCGTAGGGGGTTCCACTGGCGCCGCTCACCCCGACCACCCACGGCAGGCGCGCTCCGGCCCCCTCCTCGGGGGCACTGAACACATCGGCCATGACGAATCCGATGCTCAGACGGCCAGACCACGGCTGGCGAGATCGACAACGGCGAAGAGGAACAAGACGATGCCGACGAATCCGTTCGCGGTNAGGAAGGCCCGGTTGACCCGCGACAGGTCGTTCGGGGACACGATGGCGTGCTCATAGCAGAATGCCGCCGCCGTCAGCACGAGCCCAGCCCACCACCACGGACCGGCGTTGTCCATCAGCCCGTAGACGATGAACAACGCAAAGGTGATCATATGCGTAACCGTGGAACCAATGAGCGCGGCCCGCACCCCGAACCGGGCCGGCACCGCACGCACGCCGATGCGCCGGTCGACCTCGGCATCCTGGCAGGCGTAGATCACGTCGAAGCCGCCGATCCAGCTACCGACCGCAAGGCCGAGCACCAGTGCGGCCCAGGACCACTCACCGGTGACCGCGATCCACGCGCCGACCGGGGCCACCGCCTGGGCGATGCCGAGCACGGCGTGCGGGAAGTCGGTGAACCGTTTCGCNTAGGGGTAGACGACAAGCGGCGCGACGGCGACCGGCGCGAGCAGCAGGCAGAGCCAGGACAAGGCCGCGGCGGCGGTGAGGAAGACGGCGAGCGCGACCGCGGCGCCGACGACCGCCGTACGCACCGAGACCACGCCGGTGACCAGCTCTCGGTTCGCCGTCCTCGGATTACGGGCGTCGATCGCGCGATCGATGACCCGGTTTGCGGCCATGGCGAAAGTTCGGGCCGCGACCATCGCCACGGTGACGAGGGCGAGGTCCGACCAGTGCACCGACCGGGAATCCGCGAACGAGGCGGCGAGCGCCGCGATGTAGGCGAACGGCAGCGCGAAGACCGAGTGCTCGATGACGACGAGCCGCAGAAACGCCCGTACCCGGCCGGTGGCGTGTCCCGGGCCGGCTCCCGACCCTCGCCCGACCGACTCCGACGCGCCAGGCACCCACGCGGCGTCACTCACCGCGATCACCACTCCTTGTTCCTTGCCCAGCCAGAGGCCCCAGCGTCCTTTTTGTCCCTCTGGCTAGGCAAGAAAAACGGAGGACGGTCACAGGCCATACTCCTTCCATCGGCGGGNGACCCGTTCGCGGNCCGCCNCNTCCNTGACGATCTCCTCCGGCCAGCCGCCGTCGCGCCGGTAACCCTCGCTCGGTAGCTTGCGGGTCGCGTCCACACCGACCTTGCCGCCCCAGAACTGCTCGTAGGCGGCGTGGTCGAGATGGTCCACCGGCCCGATGGTGGTGATCAGGTCGTGGGCATAGTCGACGTTGCCGAAGGCGCGCCAAGCGACCTCGTGGTAGTCGTGCACGTCGCAGTCGGCGTCGACGACCACGATCAGCTTCGACAACGACAGCAGCCCGGCCCCCCAGACCGCGTTCATCACCTTCTGCGCGTGCTTCGGATAACGCTTCTCGATGGAGACGATGCAGCAATTGTGGAACNCCCCCGCCTCGGGCAGGTCGTAGTCGACGATCTCGGGAATCATCATCCTGACCAGTGGCAGGAAGATCCGTTCGGTGGCCTTGCCCATCGGACCGTCCTCCTGCGGCGGCCGACCGACCACGATCGTCTGGAACACCGGGTCACGCTGCATCGTCATCACGTCGACGTGCAGCGCCGGGAACGGTTCGACGGGCGTGTAGAAGCCGGTGTGGTCGCCGAACGGCCCCTCGGGCAGCCGCTCCCCCGGCTCGAGCCAGCCCTCGATCACCACCTGTGCGTTCGCGGGCACCCGCAGCGGGACGGAGAGGCAGTCGACCATCTCCACCCGCTCGCCGCGCAGGTAACCGGCGAACAGGTACTCGTCGAGGTCGGCAGGCAGGGGGGCGGACGCGGCGTAGGTGACCGCCGGGTCGCACCCGAACGCGATGGCGACCGGCAGCCGCTCCCCACGCCGCTCGGCGACCGCGTGATGCGCGTTGGAGTCCTTGTGGATCTGCCAGTGCATGCCGACGGTGCGTGCGTCATGGCGTTGCAACCGGTACATCCCGAGGTTACGCGCCCCGGTCTCGGGGTGCTTCGTGTGCGTCAGACCGAGGTTGAGGAAGGCCCCGCCGTCGTTCGGCCAGGCGTGCACCCCCGGCAGCCGGAACAGGTCGACGTCCGGACCCTTGAGGACGACGTCCTGGCAGGGCGCGGTCCGGACCCGGCGGGGCGGGACCGAGGCGAGCGACGCTGCCTTGCCGAACGCCTCACGCAACCCGGACAGGCCGATCGGCAGCTGCGGGCGCAGCAGCGCGCCGAGCCGTTCACCGATGTCGTCCAGCGCCTCGACGCCGAGCGCGGCAGCCATCCGCTCCTCGGTGCCGAACACATTGATCGCCAGCGGCATGTCGGCGCCGGCCGGGGACTCGAACAGCAGAGCCGGCCCGCGCTCCCGTACCACCCGGGTCACGATCTCGGTGACCTCGAGACGCGGGTCGACGGGTACGGTGACGCGGCGCAGATCCTTCCGCCTTTCGAGATGAGCAAGGAACGCACGCAGATCCGCCCAGGCCATGAGCTCCATCCTCGCAGTCGCCACGGGTGGATGCCCGACCGCCCACAGGTGGTCACGATCCCAGTTCAACACGTCACGTCCCGGGCACGGCCTCGTCGGATAACGGACCNGGAGGACGAGGAGCCGGCGCGGAAGGCACACTAGAGATACACGGGCCGGCCATCACCACGACATGTACGTCCGTCGCGGGCCATAGCGGACGGTACGTGCTCGCCTGACCCATCTGGTGAGGTCGCCCGTCCGTGGCGCCATCCGTCCGTGACGTCGCCACGGGTCGGGGGTTTCGCCACGGGTCGGGGATTAGATGCCCGCGGATCGGATGTTCCATACCTGACAGGCCAAGACGGACATAACGATCAAGAAAAGCAGGAAGGAGCGACCGGCCGGTGCTGGGCCTCGCGCTGACGTTTGTGATCATTGGTGTTTGGGCTTACGCGATCATCGATGTCTTCGGGACACCCCCCGAGGAGGTTCGGATCATGCCCAAACTCGCGTGGATCGTAGCAGTGATCTTCCTTGGTATCTTCGGCACCGCCGGATGGTTTTTCTTCGGTCGACCTCGCGCGAACAGCGTCGGCGAGCGGCCGTTGCGCCGGCCGGTCTCCGACCATCCGGCCTTCGGGCAACGATCGTCCTGGGGCATCGACAGCCGGCGTGATGGCGGCTTCGGCCGGTACAGCGCGCGGACGGGCACCCGCCGGGCCGCCGTCCGGCCGAAGGGTCCCGACGACGACCCGGACTTCATGCGGGAGCTGTCCGCCCGGATCCGCAAGGGCGAGGCCGGACCTCCGTCGTCATCGTCCCGCGGCTGAGCCGCATGGACGCGGGGGATCCAGGGGCACGAGCCCGCGGCTGACCGGCTCCGCGCACCGGGACGAGCAGCGGTCCGTCGTTCCGGTACGCGGCCGAGCGGGGTGTTCTCCGCAGGCTGCGGGTGGCCCGCCCGTTCTCCCCGGCGGGGCCAGGCCGGGACCAGGGAGCAGCAGCCGTGGGGAGGGTCAGATGCCGGCGTAGGAGTGCAGCCCCGAGATGACCAGATTCACCAGGTAGTAGTCCACGAACAGGGCGCTGAAGGCCAGCAGCGAGATCGCCGCGGCCCGCCGCCCACGCCATCCGGCCGTCGCGCGGGCGTGCAGGTAGGCGGCGTAGCAGACCCAGGTGATGAACGACCACGTCTCCTTGGGGTCCCACCCCCAGTAGCGGCCCCATGCTGATTCCGCCCAGATCGCCCCGGCAATGATCGCGAAGGTCCAGATCGGGAACGCGAACGCGATGACCCGGTAGGA
This sequence comes from Frankia sp. CeD, assembly GCF_000732115.1. NCBI lineage: Bacteria > Bacillati > Actinomycetota > Actinomycetes > Frankiales > Frankiaceae > Frankia > Frankia sp. CeD. The sequence continues at coordinate 123,902 of NZ_JPGU01000002.1, read as the reverse complement.
CAGGGTGTCGAGCGCCGCCGACGACGGCAGGCGCATGACGATGCCGCCCCGGCGCTGCATGGCCTGGCTCGCGTCAGCCCGTCCGGCCGCGACCTCGGCCAGCCGATTTTCCCAACGCTCCTTGACGAGGAACAACACCGTGGTCACGGCGGAGACCAGGAACACCCCGCTGGCGACGATCGCACCGACCACATGGATCTTGAGCCAGTACGAGTTGAGCGCGGGCACCAGCGGTCCCGCTGCGACATAGAGCACAGTGCCGGCGAAACCGAGCGAGAGCACGACCGGCAGCATGACGAAGACGCCCAGCCACNGGACCGGCTGCCGGATCATCAGGGCGAGAAACGTCGTGACCGCGATCAGGCAGATCATCGACGAGAACTCGTACATGTTGCCCCAGGGCACCCGGTCCGCCGCGAGGCCACGAGTGATGACGGACCCCAGGTGCAGCGTCCAGCCGACGACCGTCAGCGCGACGGCGATCCGCCCGATCCACCGGGCACGCGCGGGAACCGCCACGTCGCCGTCGTTACCGGCGGCCAGCGTGTGCGCGGCGTTCGCCCGCCGCCGGACAGCCTCGATCTCCCGGGCCCGGGCCGCAGCGAGGGCCACGGCGGCGGGGTCGGACGGGTCGATCGGGGTCGCGGCCCCGTCGGTCGGGCCGGCCGCCTCGGCGGGATCGGCGGCGCCGCCGATCCCGCCGGCCGCCGCCCCGATCAGCGCTGCCGGCAGCCCGGCCCCCTGCCGTGCCGGGACGGCCGCCGCCTCCTGAGCCACGTCGTGGCGCAGGCCGAGCCGGCTGAACGCGAACTCGGCCGCGTAGCCGAGCATCGCCGTGGCGTACACCGCCTCGCCGCTGCCAAACAGATGATCGGAAAGGCTGGCTACGCCCTCGTTGACCGCCATCAGTGCTCCCGTTCGCTGGCACTCGACGCGGCATCGCCGGCTGCGGTGCCACCCGGTTCGGTACTACTGGGTTCGGTACTGCCCGGCTCGGTACTGGCTGGTTCGGTACTGGCTGGTTCGGCGCCGCTCGATTCCGAGGCGGTCGGCACGGACCGGTCGGTGCCCGCGGGCCCGGTGGCCTCGCGGACCAGGGTCGTGAGCTGGGCCAGCTCGACGGCGAACCCGTCGGCGTCGGAGCGGGACAGCCCACCGATCTCCACCGTGCACCCACCGGCGGCCGCTGGCCGGGCCCGCACCCATACCCGGCGGCGGCGCACCCGAAGACTCGCGATCAGCCCGACGATGATGAGGACCGCGAAGAGCAACGCCTCACCCTTGAACGGGTCGGACTTGACCTGGAAGGTGGCGAACTCGGCTACGCGGTCGGCCTCGAGGCTCATCCCGCCGGGTAGCCCGGTAAGGGTGCGCTGCCGCGGGTTGTCGAGGGCCAGGACCTGCGCGGTGCGCTCGCTGCCCGCCGGACCCGTCATCGTGATCTGGCGCAGGTCGCGGGTGTCGACCGTGTAGACGTTCTGTGGAATGCCCTCGTTGAGATGGAGGTTGCCGACGAATCCCGTGATCGTCAGACCGGGCGCGCGGGCGGCGGGGAACGCGGAGACGTATCCCTGGGTCGGGTCGAGGCGGGTGGTCGGCGTGAACACGCCGCTGAAGGCCAGCTGCTGGGGCTCCTTGCGGACGCCCAGCGCGGGCAGTCCGGNGTCGGGGNTCTTGACGGTGCAGGTTGAGGTGAACATGCCGTCCCGCGGGGTACACGGCACGTTCGCCTCCCAGACGACCTTGCGTGCGGCGTCGCGAAGCACGAAGTGCGGGGCGAATCCATGCCCGATGAGGTAAATCTTGGCGTTGCCGATCACCAGCGGATGGTTGACGCGGATGGTCGCCTTGCGGGTCGGGGCGTTCAGCGCGGCGGCATACGTGACGTCGGCGCGGAAGTCGGACGGCTGGCCGCTTGGCTGGAACGTGGCGTTGAACCGGTCCAGCGTGAGCGAGAACGGACGCAGCTTCGCGGTGTCGACGCGCTGACCAGCGTTGAACTGGTCATAGGAGATGATCGTGTTCGCGAACCCGCTCCCGGAAACGACGAGCACGGTCCCGGAGTATCCGTACCAGGAACCGAAGCCCACCGCGGCGAGCAGCCCCACCAGGGCAATGTGGAAGACGAGGTTGCCGGTCTCGCGCAGGTACCCCTTCTCCGCGGCGACGGAGTGGTCGGCAGTCCCCTTCGCGTCGTGGGCCTCCCCAGCTGTGGCCGTGGCCCGGAAGCGCCGTCGGCGCAGCGCCTGCCGGGCAGCCGCCATCGCGTCGGCGGACTCCATCGGACTCGTCCAGGCGCTGCCGCCGGGCAGCCGGCCGGGCCGGGCCGGGGCCTTCGGCGGCGCGGTGAACAGCGCCCTGGCATGCCAGCGGATCCGGGACGACAGGCAGCCAATCAGGGAGATGAACAGCAGCAGGTAGATCGCCGCGAACCAGGGCGCGGCGAAGACGTCAAACCCGGAGAACCGGTCGAGCAGCGGACCGAGGGTGGGGTGGTCGGCGCGGTACTGCTCTACCCGCATCGGGTTGATGGCGCGTTGCGGCAGCAGCGATCCGGGCACGGCAGCCAGGGCCAGCAGGAACAGCAGCAGCAGCGCGGTGCGCATGCTGGTGAGCTGACGCCAGGACCGGACGGCGAGGGCAAGGGCCGGATGCCGGGTGAACCGGCCACCGGCGCCGGGAGCGCGCCCCGGTCCGCCGGTCGGCGTACCGGGGTCGTCGGACGACGGACCGGCCGCGCTGTCCGGCGGATCGAACGCCTCGGGGGCGGCGGCGCNGGCGTCGGCGTGCCCCTCGGGCAGACGGCGCGCGCTGGCCGCCGCGTCGGAGTCGAATCCCGCGGACTCGACGGCGGAATCGAGGTCGGACTTCTCAAGGTCGGACTCGACCTCGACGGTGTCGATGGGTTCGACGTCGACGGACCCGGCGGCGAGTGGCGCGGGATCGACGGCGAGTGCTGCGGGATCGACGGTTCCGGACGCAGGCGCGAGCCGGGCGTTCGAACGGGTTGAGGAGGTCACAGCGGCGTCTCCGAGAAGCCGGGGGCGTAGGGCCGTAGGTTCGCAACCAGGTCGGCCCACTCCCCCGTGAGTTGAAGCACTCCGACCGTGACGAGCAGCATGCCGCCGAGCAGGGTCAGGATGCGGGTATGCCGTCGCAGCACCCGCAGGGCGCCGACGGCACGTCGGAAAGCCAGTCCGACGGCGAGGAACGGCAGCCCGAGCCCGAGGCAGTACACCGCGGAGAGGAACGCTCCCCGCTGCGCCGTCGCGCTCGTCACCGCCAGCCCCAGGACGGCCGACAACGTCGGGCCGAGGCAAGGCGTCCAGCCGATTCCGAAGAGCACCCCCAGCACGGGCGCGCCGAGCAGGCCGGGCGCCGGCAACCGGTGGATGCGCCACTCCCTGTTCGCCCAGGACAGCCGGGAGAACACGCCGGCGAACGCGAGTCCCATCACAATGGTGACAACCCCGAGAAGCTGGCTGACGCCGACCTGATGGCGGGTGAGCCACTGCCCGAGCCCACCGAACGCCGCGCCGTAGGACACGAAGACCGCGGTGAAGCCGAGCACGAACAGACCCGTGCCCGCGGCGACCCGCCCACCCGCGCGCAGCCGGTACAGCCGCGGCCCGGGCGACCCGGTCCCCTCGTCGTCCCGGGCGAGGGCACCGGAGACCGCCGCCCCGCCGGCCACCGCCATGCCCGGCACCGCCGGCACCGCTACGGACACCGCCGGCATCGCCGGTGCCCGGCCCGGCAGCCCGCCCGGGGTGGCGGCAACTCGCCTCGAACGATCCTGAAGCTCCGCCCCGGACAGGCCGGTGACGAAGCTGAGATAGCCCGGCACCAGCGGAAGGACGCAGGGGGAGANAAAAGAGAGCAGTCCCGCCGCGGCGGCGACCGGCGCGGCGAGCAGGACCGGCCCGTCGGTGATGAGCCCGACCACGCTCACCGCGGGTCCTCCGCCCCGGGCAAACGGTGCCCGCTCACGCCTCGGCCTGCAGACGGCTCAACGCGGGCTTCAGGTCGTCGGGCAGCACACCACCGGTGAACCGGGCCGCGATCCGCCCGTTCTGGTCGAGCACGAACGTCGACGGGAGGCCCGGAGCGACCGGCCAGCCCGCGGCGAGGGTGCCCAGCTTGTCGACGATGCTCGGGTAGGACCTGCCGAAGTCCTGCGTGAAGGCCTTCGCACCGGAGACGGTGTCCTTCTCGTTGACACCGAGGAACGCCACCGTGGGGTTGTCCTTGGCCAGCTGGACCAGGCCTGGCGTCTCCGCGCGGCAGGGAGCGCACCACGAGGCCCAGAAATTGATCACAACGATCTTCCCTCGGTAGGACGAGAGGTCGAGGGAGGTCCCGTCGAGAGTCTTACCGGACAGGGGGGGTGCTGGATGCCGGTTTCCGGGGGCGGCGAAGTCCTGCCCGGCCGCCTGCTGGACGAAGCCGTAGCCCCCACCACCGGTGGCGTCGACCGAGTTCGCCCCGGGGGAGCAGGCGGCCAGCAGCCCGGCCGCCGCGAGCGCCACGGCGGCCAAGGCGATGCGTCCCGCCCGGCGGACACGGCGGGCCGACCAGGCCCGGCGCGTCCGCCGCATCGGGGCAATGCCTGTCACCGGCGGGTCCGACCTGTCATCCGACGCGGACCGCCATCCCTTCTCCGCCACGCGAACCAGTATGTGCCCTGCCCCTTCCCACCCGGGAACCTGTCTACGACCAACTGTAGAACTCAACTCAGGGTAGGTGGAGGGGCCGCGAGACGCGCATGGGCTTCTCGACGAAGGACACCTGTGGGCTTCATCTGCCAGGCGGGCACCGTTCCGCCGCCTCACCGGCCGCCGGCCACCGGCGGGACCGGGAGCGGACGGTAACCGCGGATCTGAAAACGGGCCGTGACGGTGGCGCTCCCGGGGAAGGCGGTTTCGGCCCGTCGGCGCAGCTGGTCGGGCGCCCGGTGATGGCCGGTCGGGCCCATCAGAGCCAGGTCGACGATCTGCTCGGTGTTCAGCGTGAGCGGAACGTCAACGTGCTCGACGATGATCGGCTCGAACCGTCCGGTGGTCCGTTCGTCGAGCCGGTCGCTCTTGCCCGTCTGTATCCCGACGAGTCCGAGCGGGCCGTGCAGCTCGGCGAGATGGCCCGGCCCGGGGGTGACGACGATGAGCAGCCCGTCGGGGCGCAGCACCCGGTGCATCTGGGCCAGGTTGCGCGGCGCGAAGACGTCGAGGAGCACGGCGACGGCGTGGTCGGCCACCGGCCAGGGGGCTGCGACGTCGAAGGAGACCGCGCCGATCCGGGGATGGGCACGCGCCGCGCGACGCAGGGCGTACTTGGAGACGTCGACGGCGAGGCCGACGGCGTCCGGTCGCGCACCGACCACGCCGGCCAGATGGTGCCCGGTCCCGGCACCGATGTCGAGGATCACCCGACCGGGCGGCCCGAATGGCCCCCCGGGGACGGGATGCGCGATCTGGGCCAGCCGGGCGGTGAGCGGCCCGTAGTGGCCACCACCGAGGAAGGNCNCCCGCGCGGCGACCATGACGGCACTGNCGCCGACGNCCCGCCGAGTCCGGCCGGTGCGCAGGTTGACATAGCCGCCGCGGCCGACGTCGAAGTCGTGCCCGGCGGGACAGCGCAGGGATCTGTCCGCCGGGTGCAGCGCGTGGCCGCACACGGGGCAGCGCAGAAACGGCAGCACGGCCCGCAGGGCCGCGAGGGCCGGCGGGGCAGCGACGGCCGGCGGGGCAGCGACGGCCGGCGCCGGNGACTCGGGNCCGGNGGNGNTCGTCAGGCGCCGACCGATCCAGGCGTGTTCGCGGTCGGCCCGTTCGGCTCCGCGTACTCGACGCCGACGAGCTCGGAGTCCCGGTAGACGGCCGTGGTGACGCTCGCCAGCCCGCACTGCCGCCGGTCGGGACGGTGCCAGAGGGGCACTCTCTCCAGGGCACGCCGAGCCGTCCAGACCGGAAGCTGGTNGCTGACGAGCACGACGTGCCGACCGGGGTGGGCGTCGCGCCATTCCACGACGGCCACGAGCATCCGCGCGGCGATCTCGTCGTACGGTTCGCCCCAGGATGGGCGGAACGGATTGAGTAGCAGGCGCCACAGGGCGGGGTACCGGACCACCGCCGGGCCGGCCTCGAACGTTCTGCCCTCGAAGGCGTTGCGGCTTTCGATCAGCCGCGGGTCGACCTGGACGGCGAGTGCGTGCGCCGCGGCGATGGGCGCAGCGGTCTGCTGGGCACGATCCAGCGGACTCGCGACCACGGCCGCGACGTCCAGCTCCGCGAGGAACTCGGCGGTGACCTTCGCCTGCTGCTGGCCCTTGTCGGACAACCGGAACCCCGGCAGCCGGCCGTAGAGGATCTTCTCCGGGTTGAAGACCTCGCCGTGGCGGACCAGATGCACCCGGGTCAACGAAGTCGGCTCCGTCATGCCCGCCCCTCGGGAGAGGCGGAGACGGTCACCGGTTCGGGTACCGCCGCGGCGGCACGTGCGGCCGCCGGTGCCGCCGCGGCGATCCGCTCCACCGTCTCGTCGTCATGCGCGGCCGAGACGAACCACGCCTCGAACGCCGACGGCGGCAGGTAGATCCCGGCGTCGAGCATGCTGTGGAAGAACGCCGCGTACCGGGCGGTGTTCTGCGCCTGGGCGCCGGCGTAGTCGACCACGGTGGCGGCGTCGGTGAAGAAGAAGCTGAACAGCGATCCGGCGCTGCTCGGCAGGTGGGCCACGCCCTCCTCGGTCAACGCGGTTGAGACGATCCCGGCCACGTCGGCGGCGCGGGTGTCGACGGTGGCGTAGACCTCATCGGTGCAGGCCCGCAGGGTGGCGAGTCCGGCGGCGACGGCAATCGGGTTACCCGACAGCGTGCCCGCCTGGTACACCGGGCCGGCGGGTGCGAGCCTGGCCATCACGTCCGCCCNCCCGCCGAAGGCCGCCGCCGGCAGCCCGCCGCCCATCACCTTGCCGAAGGTGAACAGGTCCGGCGACCAGTCCTCGATCGCGCCCTCGTTGCCCCACCAGCCGGCGCGTGAGATGCGGAACCCGGTCATCACCTCGTCGAGAATGAGCAGCGCGCCGTGGATGTCGCACAGCCGGCGCAACCCGGCGTTGAAGCCGGGCAGCGGCGGGACGNCCCCCATGTTGGCGGCGGCGGCCTCCGTGATGACCGCCGCGATCGTCTCACCGCGCTCGACGAAGACCGCCTCGACCAGCGCGAGATCGTTGTAGGGCAGAACGATGGTGTCCGCGGTGGCGGCGCCGGTGACTCCCGGGGTGTCCGGCAACCCGAGGGTCGCCACTCCGGAACCGGCGGAGGCGAGCAGCGCGTCAACGTGCCCGTGGTAGCAGCCGGCGAACTTGATGATGGTCGACCGGCCGGTGAAACCCCGGGCCAGTCGCACGGCGCTCATCGTCGCCTCGGTGCCGGAGTTGACCAGGCGCACCTTCTCGACCGGGCCGACCCGGTCGACGATCAGCTCCGCGAGCTCCACCTCCCCCGGTGTGGGGGTGCCGAAGCTGGTGCCGACCGAGACGGCGCGCGACACCGCCTCGACGACGGCCGGATGGGCATGCCCGAGGATCATCGGCCCCCACGAGCACACCAGGTCGATGTAGGTACGCCCGTCCGCATCGGTCAGATAGGGGCCGTTGCCCGCCACCATGAAGCGCGGCGTGCCGCCGACGGCACGGAAGGCTCGGACCGGAGAATTGACCCCACCGGGAACAACACGCTCGGCGCGCCGGAAAAGCTCCTCGGATGCCGGCGCGGCAGACGGAACCACCATGCCCACGATCCTCGCAGGTCGGCTCCGCCTCCCGCGCCCCGCGTGTCCGGTGGCACGCCGCGTCCTCCTCCCCGGTCCATGCTCCGCGTTGACCCACCCGCCACCATCGCTGGAAGCCATCGCTGGAAGCCATCGCTGGAAGCCGCCGGTGGACGGGGGTCTGCCCCGGCCGCCCACCGACGGCGGCTCGTGCGCCCGGTCCTCCCCGGACACCCGCGGCCGTCGGTCGGCCGCTGTCCCTCCCAGGCCCCGGCGTTCGGCGATCCACCGCCGGTCGGCCCGATCTCGATGGGCGAGGACTACCGCGAGGGCTACAAGGAAGACGACGACGTTGTCCCGATGGTTGTCCTGGTGGTTGTCCTGGTGGTTGTCCTGGTGGTTGTCCTGGTGCTGCTTGCCCTAATGGTGCCCGGTACGCCGCCCACACGACCCACTCCAGTCAATGATCATTAGGGATCATTGAGGCAAGCCTGGCCCACGCCGGACGGATTCCGTCTCGGGACGGCCGCGGGATGAGGAGCTTCTCGCCGAGGCAGGTAATACTCGCCCGTGGGCCCGTCTGATAACCTCAGAATTCGCGGCACGCCGTCTTCGGGGTACTACACGTCAGATCTTCGGGGGACACTCGACGTGGCAGAGACGCAGTCCGTTAACCAGCGTGTACTGAACAGCCCGAGTGATCATTAGTCGAAATTCGTTGGCGGCCTCACCCGCAAGGACCGGCGAGGTCGTATAGTAGGAATTGTAGAGTGCTGCCAGATCCAGTAGATAGCGGACGAGAATGGCCGGGCTATCCTCGCCTGTTGCTCTGGTAATCTTGCTAGGCAACTCCTGCAACCTGAGAATGAGCTGCGCCTCTTGGTCGCTGACCTCGAAATGTGTCAGGTCAACCAGACTCGGCACGGGCTTGCCCCATTTCCGTAGGATTGCCCGTGCGCGGCATGCGGTGTAGACAACATACGGTCCTCCTGACTTCTCGAAGGCCGTCAAGGTCGGAGAAAGATCTCCGCGAGCCATGGCGACAGTCGTCTTCATGTCCTGCTTGAGGTCGTTGAAGACGAGCGAGCCGACCGCCAACTGCTGGGCGGCGACGGAGAGTTCCTCCTCCGTCATCGTGCCGCGCTCCGCAGACCTCTTCCAAAAGTGCTCGAATGACATTTTCAGTAGATCGTTTACTCCGGCGACGCTGTCTCGGCTTGAGAGCTTCCGGCCAGTCTTCTCATCGACGTAGAAGCCAAAGTAGATGTGTCGGAGGTCCAGTTCGTCACGGCTTGCGATGCCCAGGACCTCGACAGCTTGAAAGAGCCGCGCGAAATGGACGCGCTGCTCTTGGCCCACGACATAGTAGATGCCGGACGGGTCGAAGATATCACGGCGGAGCTTGATGGCTCCGACGTCGCGTGTCGCGTAGATGCTCCGGCCGTCCGACCTGCGGACCACGAACCGCTCGTTTCCTGGAAGAGGAACGACGATGGCTCCGAGATCCTTCCGGGCGAATTCCACAGTCCGGTCGCGAACGGCGGAGGTGATCTCACCGGCAGACATGGCCTGCTCGATCTTGGCGATTTCCTCGCGCAGGCGACTCTCCGTGAACTCGAATGCCCGGCCGTCGCGCAGAGCGGTCTCGATCACCTCATTACCGGCCTGGAAGTAAAAGCTTTCACCGATCGTGAAGTCGATGTGGATGTCGAGTGCTTCATAGAAAGAACGGAAATCTGCAAGGCTCCAGTCCACCATCTTGGACCAGAGTTCCACCTCCTCGGAGTCTCCGCCTTCCAGCCTCGCAAAGCGGGCATCCGACGCCTCCACGTAACCCTTGAACGCAGACTCAAGCGCATCCTTGCTGTCCACGCCCGGGAAATAGCGCTGGAGCACGGCGGCGTCCGATTCGCTGGCGCCGCCCAGCCCTCCGCCGGAGGCAACCACCCTCTCCAGCGCGCGGCGGATGGCGTAGATCTCCAGCAGGCGATCGTTCTCGGTCATGGCCGCGGGAAACATATCGCCGAAACGGCGAAACCCCTCCAGCATAAAACCGAATCCGCCGAAGTCATTGATGTGGTTCAACCGGTATACGAGCGCACCGCATGCTTGGTGTAGATTGCCGAGCACATGCCCAATGATAGTTGATCGGACGTGTCCGGCGTGAAGCTTCTTCGCGACGTTCGGCGACGAGTATTCGATGATGAGGGTCCGCCTGGCGGCACTGTCGTTCTCGCCGAATCTATCGCCAAGGCTGTTGATCCCCTGGACGGCCTGCGCCAGCCAGTTATCGGACAGCGTGAGATTGATGTAGATGCCTTTGGCGGTGGCCTCGGAAATTACCTTCTTGAGCTCCTCGACCTGCAGGGCCTCGATGGCCCGCGGAATGTAGGTCCTAACGAACTCTTTCGCGCCCGCCTCTTTAAGGAGCATCGGCATCTTAACCGTCACGTCGGCGCCGAACTTCTCTCGGGAGATCAACTCGATCTCCGCCGTGAGATCGGAACGCGCAAACTNCTCCTGCAATGCTTGCGTGACGATCGCACTTAGCCTTGCCAGCGGATAGTCGCGTGACGAAGGAAAGGCCGCGGGGCGAGACCCGCGAACCCGGTCGCGGAGATCTTCGATATCACGCCTACGCGTGGAGGTCACCTGGGCAAGCATATTCACGGCCCAGAGTTTATCAGGGCGGCATAGATTGGCTGGTGGAGGCGGTGTTTGCCCGTTCCTCATGTTGGGCGTTGGGCTTCGTGCGGACGATTTCGTGGCGGTTCGTCGGCACGGTGGCCGGGCTGGCACAGCCGATCCGAGCCCTCAGTCGGAGCATCGCTCGGCCCCGGTCCGCCAGCGCCCTGTCCGACCCGGGCGAGGACGAGTGCAGCGGCTGGGCCAGCACGCAGCCGACGAGGCCCCCGGCGGTGTTGGTTCAGGCCGCGGGCCGGGACGGTGCCGATGGAACTTCCACCACCCCTCCCCCAAGCGACCCAGTCGACGCAGGTTTTCACGCTCCGTGAAAGTGGCGGACGTCACACCAGTCGAGGCTTCTGATCGTTTCCAGACTCGCTCGGACGTCCGTACCCCTCCGCACCCCCGAACCGGCGATCGGCACAATGCGGCCGTTCCGATCCCCACAGCCCGCCGTCTGTAGGGATCGCGCGACGTTGGCCATCCCGGGGCCTAGTGAGAGGTGTACGGGATCTCGGTGGCCGCCGATCTGGTCGGGATGGACCCGCAGAGCCTGCGTCTGTACGAGCGGCGCGGGCTGCTGGAGCCGGCCCGCACCGACGGCGGGACCCGCCGCTACAGCAGCGACGACCTGGCCCGGCTTCAACGGATCGGGCATCTATCTGCGATCCCTAGACCGTTGTAGGAAACGGATCTACTTGGCCACTCCGAGCTGGCAGGTCGCGGTTGTTGGCCAGCGCCAGCGCCCCGGCTGGCCACCGTAGTTGGCCAGCCGGGGCACGCCTAGGATGATCGGCCATGGCCGAGTCTGCCCCGAACTATCTGACGACCGTCGCGGCGGCGTATGACGGCGTGGCCGAGGTGTATGCCGAGCTATTCGCCGACGTGCTCGACCGCCAGCCGCTGGAGCGTGCGCTGCTGTCCGCGTTCGCCGACCTCACGCGCCCCCTGCCCGGCCCGGTCGCCGACCTCGGCTGCGGGCCCGGCTATGCGACGGCCCACCTGCACCGCTTGGGGCTGGACGTGTTCGGCGTGGACCTGTCACCGGAGATGATCGCTATCGCTCGACGCTCACATCCACAGCTGCGTTTCGAGGTGGGCACGATGACCGCGCTGGACCTGCCGGACGGCATCCTCAGCGGCGCCCTGTGCCGCTACTCGCTCATCCACNCCCCGCCCGCCGACATCCCCGCCATCCTCGCCGAGATCTACCGCGTCCTTGCACCCGGCGGCCACCTGCTCCTCGGCTTTCTGGCCACCGACGAGCCCGCGGCCGGGGTGCACGCCTATGACCACCGGGTCACCGGCGCGTACCGCTGGCCACCCGACCACCTCACCGAGCTGGCACGGCAGGCAGGACTGGTCGAGGTCGCCCAGCTGGTACGAGCACCGACGGACGAAGAACGAGGCCGACAGGCCCAGCTACTGGCCCGCCGCCCCCAGCAGACGTAGGCCTCCACCGGATTACGCCCGTACCGGCACCGAGACCACCTCACATCCGAAACAGCCCATCCTCAGGCAACCGGCCCCCTCGCCGTCGCTCGGCGCGGCCAGAGGAGGGGCCGACGGGCAGCGTCTACTTGGCCATTTTTGGCGATCCAGGAGGCGGCGGAGGCGCTGTTCGTCGTGATGCAGAACCTGGTGTCAGGTGAACCGATCGGCGAGGTCGCGCAGTCTGCGTGCCGCGGCGAGGACGTCCTGAACATCACCGCCGCCTGGCAGGATCGCTGACTCCTCCATCCTGGTCGCGTAGCGCAGGTAGCGGTCTCGCGCGTAGTCCCGGCACGGCAGGCAGGTGACACGTTCGGGATGGGTGGAGGTCGAGGCATACGAGACCTGCGTGCCGCATCCCGTCCGCACCGCGTGAGGTGCGTCGCCGACGAGCCCGAACACTGATGCCGTCACCGCGCGCAGATCGGCGCTGGCGTTCGGCACGGCCCACTCGACATGTACATGCGGGTCGTCCACGCTGCCCCTCCTTCGAACCCATCGTCCCATCGGGCCCGCCGGTTCGTCGCTGTCTGCGGGCAGACCTGCGATGTCTGCGTGGCCGTACGGTGGAACCCGTGATCCTCCCCAAGGAGCGGGACCCCCGGTTCATCACGGTTCGCCGTGGGGGCACGCTCACGGACTCCGATCATCAGCTCCTGGCCGTGTGGGCGGCAGCCTGCGCAGAACACGTTCTGTACCTCTTCGAGTCGGTGCAGCCGTCGGACCCCCGGCCCCGCCATGCGATCGAGCAGATTCGAGCCTGGTCGCGAGGCGAGATCACGATGTCCCAGTCCCGCTCGGCAGGCGGCCATGCCATGGCCGCCGCCAGGGTGATGAGCGGAGCGGCTCGTCACGCGGCGTTCGCCGCCGGTCAGGCCGGGGNGGTCGCCCATGTCGCCGCACACGAACTCGGTGCCGCGGCCTACGCGATCAAGGCCGCGCGGGCGGCGGCGCCCGCGGGCGAAGCTGAGGCCGCCGCACGGCTTGAGTGCCGTTGGCAGCGAGAACAGCTCCCGGACGCGATTCGCGAACTGGTTCTGGACGATCAGCGACTGCGCAACGACATCTGCTGGTCAGTGTTCGACGGCTGACACTGCTGCGACCGTCGTGGCCTGTCTGAGGACGGGATGCGGCGAGGTGGAACATCAGCGGTTCGATGCGGAACCGGCCCTCGGCCGGGGCGGCGAGTTCCTCCTCGACGACGTCGGATGTTAACCCGGTTCATCACGAATGCCCGTGGCGTCGCGCCCCAGGAACAGTCATGACGGAGTGGGTCAGGAGGGTGTCCTCCCCGGATTCCGAGTGCGGTCGAGGAGATCAAGGATGGGCAGGAGGGTGTGGGCGAGGTGTTCGCCGTGCGGGGTGAGCATGAGGTGTTCTTGATCGTCGGTGTGCAGCAGTGCGGCGCCGACGGTGTGTTCAAGGTGGTGGATCTGCCGTCTGAGGGCGTCGGTGCGGATGCCGAGGGCGCGGGCGGCGTCGCGGAGGTGGGCGTGGCCGGGGGTGGCGAGCAGTCTGCGGACACGCTGTTCGGCGCCTCGGCCGTCGAGGACGGTCCAGGTCAGCGGGGTGAACGCGTCGGGTCCTCCGTGCGGGGCCAGGGGGTGGGTGTGGGCGGCGGTGCCGCGGCGGGTGGGGATGCCGAGGGCGCGTGCTCGGGCGCTGACGTCGGTGCCATGGATGCCGAGCTCGGCGGCGATGTCGGCGAAGTGTCGTCGCTTGACTTCGTATTGCTCGCGTAGCCAGGCGGGATCGACCGCGGCGAGGATCGCGCGCCCGGACAGCTGGGTGGGCTCCGTGATGGTCGGGGGCTGGACAGTGTGGGGCGGTTCGATGGGGGCGGGGTCGGTGGGCCCAGAGTTCCCGGCGGTGCACGCGGGNGGGGTCGAGGCCGGGCCAGGTGATGCCGGTGATCCAGTCGAAGGGCGGTTCCCAGGTGACAGGTTCGTCGATCCTGCCGCGGCGCAGGATGTGTGCGGCGCGGTCGTGCAGATAAGCGATCGCGCCAGGCGGTCTCGTCGAAGTCAGGCTGGCGCAGGCGTCGCCATCGCCGGCGGCGGGCGTAATCGATGGGGGCGCCGTGGGTGTCGAAGGCGTCGGCGAGCTGGATGAGGATGGCGAGCACGGTGTCCAGGTCCGTGGCGCGTCGTCCGGCGGCTGCGTTGTTCCGCCCGGCCGGGGCAGGCTGTCCGGTGCCGCCACCGAGTTCGGTGAGGACCGCGACGGCCAGAGGCGGCGCGGTGGTGGGGGCGCGCAGCGCCAACAGCGCCGCGCGGGCGACGGCGTGCAGGTCGTCGAGGCGCTGCGCGACACCCGCCGGCCGGGCGACGGTGCCAGGATGGCTGCGGCCGAGCTCGGCGAGCAGATTGTCTACGTGACGTTGCGCGGTGACGATCGGACCATCGGGACGCAGCGCGACCGCGTCGGTGTCGGCGGGTGGGGCCGTGCAGGCGGGCGGCTGGCGTCCGCGCGGGTGTGACGGGAGCGGCAGGCCGGTCGTGTCGCACCGTCCCGGGGCCGCGGGGCGGCTGGTCAAGGGCGGGGCGGTGAGCCCGGCCGCAGGCGAGGCAGGTGTCGACGAGCAGAAGATGATGACGGGTGCAGGCGAAGGTCCAGGGCAGCCGCCAGGCCAGCATCCACCGTCCGCCGTTGCCGGCGAGGCACCGGGGGCAGAACCGTGATCCTTTGAGCTGGTTCCACCAGCGGGGCGGCCGGGGCCGTCCGGTCGGCCGGATACCGCTCAGTAGGCCGGTGTCGTCGTAGCGGGCGAGGGTCATCGCGGTGAGAGTCTGTGGCCGAAGGCCAGTGACGGTGGCGAGCGCGGCGCGTTCGACGGGGTCGAGCCGGTAGGTCCAGGGCCGGTGGCCGAGCTTCTCGGTGCTCGGCTGACCTGCCAGGCCCGCGAGGGTGAGGATGTCGGAGACCTCGGCGTGCAGCAGGCGGGCGTAGGCGTGCAGGTAGCTGTCGAGGTCCTCACCGGGCAGCGGGGCCAGCCGGATCGGGATGCTGTCGACCACCGGCTTATCCCGCCGCCGGCAGCGCCGGCTCGGCGCGTGGGGTGCTGGCGGGTCGGCTGGTCAGCCGGCGGNGGGTGAAGGCGGCGTGCAGTTCCTGGCGGGCGGCTTCGGCGGCGTCGTTGCGGACCTGGTCGAGCAAGGCGGGAGTGAGCCGTTCCTGGCCGGTGCGGACCGCGCGGCGGCAGCCGCGGACGATCAGGGTCATCAGCGAGGCGAAGTGGCCGGTGCTGCGGGCGAACAGGTAGTCCGACAGCTCGTCGGCGACCATCCCCGGATGGCCCTCGGCGAGGATCAGGTTCTTCTCGATCGCCAGGAGCAGCCGCCGCCAGGTGCGCCGGCCCGGCTCGGTCTCGATCTCGAACGGGTCGACGGACAGCGTCGTCCACCGGCGGCCGTTCTGCGCGAGCTCCTCCTCGGACGGGCCGAGTCCCTCGGCGAGCAGGCCGCGGCGGATGATCCCGACACCGACGTAGAGGAACGTGACCGGGAAGGTGTTCGCCAAATATTTGAAATGGTTCGCCACATCGCGGCCGTCGGCGCGCCGCGGGTCGAGGAAGTGGACGTCATCGATCACGATCAGCCGGGTGTCGCAGGCCAGGACCGCATCGGCGGCCTTGTGGCCGAGGTGCTCGGCGTTGCCCCGCTCCGAGCCGGGCAGGTGGAAGAACCGGCNGAGCATCGTGTTGAACGTGCGTTTCGTCGTCGACGAGGTCAGGCAGACGTGCGCGACCGGGACCCGCTCATGGCCGCCGGTGGTCGTCGGCCCGTAGCGGGCCAGCTGGCGCTGGTGGAAGCCGCGGGCGAACGTCTGCGCGACCGTGGACTTCCCCAGCCCGGGGAACGCGTCGATGACCGCGGCGCCTTTGACCTTGTCGCCGTCCTGCCGGTTGGCCTCGACGATGTCATCGAGGTCGTCGTGGACAGCCCGCATCTGCGGGGTGCGGATCGGGCCGAGGTTGGCGTGCCAGACCGTGCGCTGCTCGTCGTAGTCCGCCCGCGCCGTCGCCGACAGCGCCGCCAGGCCGGCGCGGTCCAACGCTTCGGGGCGTGGCCGGTCCGGGGCGGTCACGAACGTCGTCCATCCCTGTTTCGTCGACAGGCTGTAGGCGCGTTCGCCGCCGTCCGGCGGTGCGGTCACACGATCTCCATCGCGTCGGCGTAGAAGTCGTCTTCGCCAGGGAACGGGGCGCCAAGCTCGTCGTCGCGGTCGTCATCGCCCGCCGTCTCCTCGGCCGAACGGTCCTGGTCGGGCGAGGCGACCGCCGGGGCGGGTTCGTCCGGGACGGCCGTGTCGCCGACGAGACGCAGCCGCCGTTCGGACAGACGCACCGCCATGCGCCGCTCGGCCCGGTTGCCGGCCAGGCCCGCGTCCCAGCGTTCCAACAGCCGGGCCAGTGCTCGGCGGGTGTCGGGGAACCGGTCGGTCGCGGTGGCGAGCTGGCGGGCGTAGGCCAGCGCGTCCGCGCTGAACGGGCCGCCCAGGGCGTCGGCGTGCTCCCAGCGCAGCACATGCCAGCGTTGGTCGGCCGGGTCCTGGAAGTAGACCCGGCTGACGTCATCGGCGTCGACGCGGATCGGCCACTTGCCCGCGTGGACGCCAGTGTGCGGGCTGGTCCGGTTGCGGTAGGGCGACAGGGCGGGCCCGTCGTAGCGCAGCCCGCCGATCTCCACCCCGTAGTGCTGGATCGTGCGCCATTCGACCGCCAGGAAGTCGAAGACCAGGTCCGCCCGCGCGGGCACCTGGAGATGACCGGCCCGCGCCACCCCGTGGGCGAACATCTCCAACGGCGACACCGCCAGCCCCGGCACCTCCGGGACCACGAGGCCGCCATGGGGCTGACGGTGGTAGCAGTCCGCGACCCACTGGCGGATGAGTTCTTCGAGCTCGTCGAGGAAGTAGAACGCCTGCTCCTCGACATCGGCGCCCCGGTGGTGGACGTCCGGGCCCTTGTAGCCGGGAAGCGCGACGAGTAGCTGCTCGCGCAGCGTGCGGAAAAAGCGTTCGACCGCTGCCTTGTCGGTGGCCTGGGCGACCCGCGCCGGCTGCACCGAGATCCCCAGCCGCTGGCAGACCGACAGCAGATGCTCCGACAGATAGATCCGGCCATGATCGACCACCAGGGTCTCCGCCGCCACCGACGGCAACAGCGGGACGCCGCCGGCGTCGACGAGCCGCTCGACATCGACCACCACCCGCCCAGGAACACCGTGATAGGGCGGGCGGACATCCACCCAGCCCGCCGCCGGCTCCGGCAACGGACGGATCGACTCGAACAGCACCGCCGCGGCGTCGACCGCCTTCGTCGACACCGGGGTCAGCCGCAGCCCGGTGATGCACCGGTCGTAGCGGTCCATCGCGACCGTCAGCTCCGCCTGCACCCAGCGCAGCGTCACCCGCTCCATCGCGAACACGTCCAACCTGGTCGTGTCCACCAGCAGGTACTCACCCGGCNGGTGCGCCCGCAGCTTCCCGTAAGGCGCCACCGGGCGGCCCGCGATCTCCCGCCGGCCCTTGGCTCCACCGAACGCGCTGGTGCCGCGGCTCAGCTCCCGCAGCAGGGCCCGCGCCCGGGTCCGACCCGGCAGGCGCACCACCCCCGGGCCGTGCTCCTGCTCAAGCCGAGCCTCGATCGCCGCGAGAACCAAGTCCTGAGTCGGCGTGCTCGCGTGGCTGAACTCGGCGAGCACGCCCCGCGCCGTATCCACCCAGCGGCCATCCACCACGCTCAGCGCTGTCTGTCGCCGCCGCCACCGCTCGTCGACCAGCCCCGCCGGAACCCCGTGCGGACCTCCTGCACGTGCCCGACCCGATCGGCCAGCGCCTCACGGCCAGCCGCGTTCAAGCCCGCCAGATCCGCGCCCACGCCCGCCACCGCGTCGACCGGGACGTCGGTGAGCAGCCGGGTGCTGGGATGCGCCAGCAGATGAGCCAGCCCGACCTGCCGGACCCCGCCACCGACGTCGGTGAGCAGCACCGAGCCCGCCGTCAGCTCGGTCACCGTCCACCACCGGCCGTCGTGCGCCAGCCGGCTACCGACCGCCACGTCCACCCGCGCCTGCGCCATCACAGCGCCGTCTCCAGCGTGCTGTCGTCGCCCAGCCGACGGTGCAGGTCCGTCGACAGCCTTCGCTGCCACAGCAGCGTCAGCGCTGCGGCCTTGACCTGCCCCGCCGGGCTTTCCCGCGTCGCGCGACCGACAAGCGAACCGATCGTGTCACCGGGCCGGAACGCCGCGACGACGGCATCCGTCAACCCGTCGGGCAGCAGACCCGGCCGGCGATAGCCGGCCAGAAACCGCAGGTTCGCGAGATAGACCGCCTCGGTGCCGCTCCAGATCTCATACGCCCAGCCGTGCGACCGCGCCACGACGCCCGGCCACCGCAGCGCCTCGGCGACCACCGGGTCCTCCAGCCGAGACACCGGCTTCACGTTCACCAGCCGCGCCGCCCCATCCGCATGCACCAGCAGGAGGTCCGGCACGTGCCGGCGGACCCGGCCACCGACCGTCGCCCGCAGCAGGAACGGTTGCGCCGCGATCCCGACCACCTGCGTGTCGAAGTCCGCGACCGGCAGCCGCGCCAACTCCAACCGGCTCTCGTAGACGACATGACCGCCCGTCGTCGCAGACCAGTACCAACCCGGAAAATGCGGCTGCCCTCGCACGCTTCGGACCGTCCGCCACGGCACAGCCGCCATCACCTGCGCTGCCGTAACGTTCCGTATCGGGCGTTCGACCTCACCCTCCGCCGTGCGCAACAACACGACCGGCTCAGGCAGGTCCTCCCCGTCCGCGCAGGCCGAACCCGAAGCCCGCTTCTGCGCGACCAGTTCNCCGTCGATGTCCGAAAGGTAGGGCGCCAGGAGGCCGGAACCGCCGCAATGCATCGCAGGGCACACCTCGGACCACACCCGCGGCCCCAGAGAACACGGCAATCAGCGAGTTCCTACAGATCGAAATGACGATTATCCGAGGCTGGCACCCCGCGAACCATTCAGCCGGAGAGCCGACGATCTCGCGCCGACCTTCCGCACCCGCGACGGCGGCAGAATCGCTCCGGACCGGCATCACCCGACGTCTCCCGCAGATTGGCCAACTACCACGGCCAGCGGCCATCTACTGGCCAACCATCACGGTGAGTGGCCATCTGTCCGCGATCCCTACAGATCCCTAGACCGTCATACGCGTACCCGACCACCCCAACGGACCCCCAACGGCGTACCCGCTAATTGGGTACGTCTGAGGCGGCGCATCGGTGCAGCTCAGCGAGCATCTGGCACGTACCCGGGTAGGCCAAGAGTAGGCCAAGAGTCATGCCATTACTGGCATCCTATCTAATCATGGTCACGAGCGGGAGTGGTCGGCAGAATGCACGCGCTTGGCAGAATCGGATAGTGCGGTTAGCGTTTATTTGCCGAATNCCCCCGCCTGTTCTGTGAGGTGCCGTGGTCGATCCGTCCCGCCTCCGCCGACTCGCACGACGGGCCAGCGCAGACCGGGGACGGGCCGCCGCAGACCGGCCCGGCGGACACGGGCGGAAACGGCCCCACGGCGGTGCCCGACGCCGGCGGACCGACGTCCCGCGCCACGAGACCGGCGTAACTGGCTGAACGCCTGAGGGAGGCCAGCCCGTACCCGGCTGGCGACCGGGGGCACGCCCTCCGACGTCAACAGAAAGCTGACGGATGCGGGTGTCGGCTACCGCTAGTCCCGGCACCCGCACGACCGGCCGGCGGAAAGGCGCCGGGCCGATCACCCGTCGGCCCTTTCTATCGAACTATTCCACCCGGCTGGCGACCCCAGTCCCGTTGGCCCTGGTCCCGTTGTAGCTGGTCCCGGCCCTGACGACCATGGTCCCGGCGCCACTGGTCCTGGCTACCGCCGCTCTGGCGGCTGTCGTCGTGGCGTCGCTCGTCCTCGCGGCCCTGGTCCTGCCGCCCGATGCCCCGACCGCCCTTGTTCCAGCCGTTCCAGTCGTTCCGCTTCCAGCCGTCCGTGGCGTGCCAATGGTTGACACTCCGCACGGGAACGCGGTCGTCGGCCCAGGCGCTTGAAGCCGCCGGTCCCACCGTCACACAGACTGCCGACACGGCGGACAGGGAGGCGACCACCGCTTTCCTCTTCAGGGATCTTGTCATGATTCTCCCGTCATCAAAAATATCGATCGACTACTTGCGATGGGAAGACTAGCCGTACGCACCGGCGCCTGGCTGGATTGCGCCCGGCGTGTTCGCGCCAGAGATGGCCGGAAGCATTTGGCGGCAGATCACATGTGATTCTCGTGTGTTTTTCATGAAGCCTTTCTGTGATTCTTAGAAAACCCTGAAGACGGGAGCCAAAATTCGATGGACAAAGTACATCAACGCCACATCCCGCGGATCGTTGTCGAGACCCGGATTAGTCTGGCGAACGGCGACGGTTACGAAGTACCTCCGCCGACGATCGTTGTCACGATCGGCGGAAGCAGCCCGGCGCCGACCGACGCCGACGCTTGGCCGACCGGCGGGGGGNGCCGGCAGCGCCGGCCGCGATGGCCCGCATGGGCATGAACGCGGNGGNCAGCGTCTATGGCGACCTCAGTCGGAAACCATGATCCGAATCATGCGGATCGGGCCACACTCCCCGGGAGGCTACCGGGCGCGAGGTCGCGTAGGATTCACCCTGTGTCGAGGACACATGCCACGGCCGAGACGCCGGCCAGCCAGATGATGATGCACATGCCGTCCGGCCTCTTCCGCGCGTCTTGACAGACTGACCGATGAGGCCCTGACGGAGCCTCGTCGGTGAGGCTGCTACCGGGGCGGAAGGACTCACACCAGATGGGCCGCTACTTCGTGACGACGGCGATTCCGTACGTCAACGGCAAGCCGCACGTAGGTCACGCTCTCGAACTGATCGAGACCGATGCGTACGCACGTCATCTTCGTCAGCGCGGCCACGAGGTCCGGTTCCAGACCGGCACCGACGACAACGCCCTGAAGAACGTCCAGGCGGCCGAGGCCGAGGGGATTACACCCGCCGAGTACGTCGAGCGGGTCGCCACCGGGTTCGTGGGCCTTCGCGGTCCGTTGGGCCTCTCGTTCGACGATTTCATCAAGACGAGCACGGACCCCCGTCATCGGCCGGGAGTCGAGAAGCTGTGGTCGGCCTGCGCCGACCGCGGGGACTTCTACCGCAAGACCTACGCCGGTCTGTATTGCGTGGGATGCGAGCTGTTCTACCAGCCCGACGAGCTGGTGGACGGCCGCTGTCCGGAACACGGGACCGTTCCCGACCTGGTGGAGGAGAGCAACTGGTTCTTCCGGTTGGGCCGCTATCAGGACCAGCTCCACGCGCTCATCTCCACCGACCGGCTGCGCATCGAGCCCGCCGCCCGCAAGCGGGAGGTGCTGTCCTTCATCGAGGCCGGTCTGGAGGACTTCAGCGCGTCGCGGAGCATGAGCCGGGCCCGCGGCTGGGGTATTCCGGTCCCCGGCGACCCCGAGCAGGTCATCTACGTGTGGTTCGACGCGCTCGGGAACTACATCACCGCCCCCGGGTACGGCAACGACGACGACAGCTTCCAGTACTGGTGGAACGACGCCGACAGGCGAGTGCACGTCATCGGCAAGGGCATCATCCGCTTTCACGCCGTCTACTGGCCGGCGATGCTGCTCTCGGCCGGGGTGCGCCTGCCCGACACCATCTTCGTGCACGAGTATCTCACCGCCGACAGCATGAAGATCAGCAAGTCGGCTGGCAACGCCGAGGATCCCGCCGACATCGTCGCCGCCTTCAACACCGACGCGCTGCGGTGGTGGATGCTGCGCGACGTCGCCCGAGCCGGCGACACCGACTACACGACCGAACGGCTCGTGACCCGCGCGAACGAAGACCTCGCCAACAACATCGGCAACCTGGTCAACCGGACCGTGTCGATGGTGAAGCGGTACCGGGACGGGCTCATTCCCCCACTCGCCCTCGACAATCCCGCGGCCGCCAAGCTGCGGGCAGTGCGCGACGAGACCCCCCGGACGATCGACGACGCCTTCGCCGCCTTCGACTTCCGCCGGGCGGCCGAGGTCATCACGAGGATCGGCGACGAGGGTAACCGCTACGTGGAGGCTGCCCGGCCCTGGGAGCTCGCGAAGGCGGAGCGCAAGGAGGGAGCGTCGCGCGACGCCCTCGACGCAGTCCTCGCCGAACTGGTCGCCACGTGCCGGGAGCTGGCGGAGCACCTCGCGCCCTTCCTGCCTGACTCGGCACCGCGCATCGCCGCGCAGTGCGGCGACGGCGGGTCGCGGGTCGCGGGTCCCAGCCCGGTGTTCCCGCGCCTGGAGGCCCCGCCGGCCGAACCGGCCACGACCTGACCGACGCCGTGGAACCGCTCAGGCCGGACCCGCTCAGGCCGGACCCGCTCAGGCCGGACCCGCTCAGGCCGGACCCGCTCAGGCCGGCCGCAGTGCGGTGAAACGCCGCAGCCGCAGACTGTTCGTGACGACGAAGACGGAGCTGAACNCCATCGCCGCCCCCGCGATCATTGGGTTGAGCAGACCGGTCGCGGCAAGCGGTAGCCCGGCCACGTTGTAGGCGAACGCCCAGAACAGATTGCCCTTGATCGTGCGCAGGGTGGCGCGCGACAGTCGGATAGCATCCGCCACCAGGCGGGGATCCGCGTTGACAAGCGTCAGATCCGACGCCTCGATCGCCGCGTCGGTGCCGCCGCCCATCGCCAGGCCCAGATCGGCCTGGGCGAGCGCGGCGGCGTCGTTCACCCCGTCGCCCACCATGGCCACGACCCGGCCCTGCGCCTGCAAGCGACGGACCGCCGCGACCTTCTCCTCGGGCAGGACCTCGGCGATGACATCCTCGTCCGCGATGCCGACCTCGGCGGCGACGGACCGGGCGACCGCCTCGGCGTCCCCGGTCAGCAGGACCGGGTGCAGCCCGAGCCGACGCAGATCGGCGACGGCCGCGGCCGCGGTGGGCTTCACCGTGTCGGCGACACTGATCAGTCCACGGGGACGGCCGTCCCAGCCGACCACGACGGCGGTATGCCCGGCGGCCCGTTCCCGGTCCAGCTCGGCGGCGAGCGCGTCCGGGAGTTCCACGAACACCTGGGGCCGCCCGACGAGCACCGCATGCCCCTCGACGGTGCCGCGCACGCCGAGGCCCGCGGTGTTCGCGAAGTCCGCGACCGGCGGCAGCACACCGACGGCCACCGCGTGCTCCCCAGCCGCACCAGCGGCCACCGCGTGCTCCCTGGCCGCGTCGGCGATCGCCCGGGCGATGGGGTGCTCGCTCGCGTCCTCCACCGCCGCGGCGAGCCGGAGCACCTCGGCGGCGTCCTCGCCGGGAGCCGGCAGCACCGCGACAACCTGCATCCGCCCGCTGGTCACCGTGCCGGTCTTGTCGAGTAGGACGGTCTGGACCCGCCGCGTCGACTCCAGCACCTCCGGGCCGCGGATAAGGATGCCCACCTGCGCACCGCGTCCCGTCCCGACCAGCAGCGCCGTCGGCGTGGCCAGGCCCAGCGCGCAGGGGCAGGCGATGATCAACACGGCGACGGCCGCGGTGAAGGCGTCGGTCGCCGGCTGCCCGAGAGCCAGCCAGACCCCGAGGGTGACGAGTGCGAAAATGATCACCACCGGAACGAACACCGCCGAGACCCGGTCGGCGAGGCGCTGGACGCGGGCCTTGCCACTCTGGGCCTCCGTCACGAGCCGGGCGATGCGCGCCAGCTGCGTGTCGGCACCGACCCGGGTGGCCCGGACCACGAGCCGCCCGCCGACGTTCACCGTCGCCCCGACAACCGCGTCACCCGGGCCGGCCTCGACGGGCACCGACTCGCCGGTGACCATGCTCGCGTCCACCGCCGACAGCCCATCAAGCACGACGCCGTCGGTGGCGATCTTCTCGCCCGGACGGACGACGAACTCGTCCCCGATCCGCAGCGCCTCGACCGGGATCCGCTCCTCGACCCGCCGCGGGCCAGTCCCCCGCGCGCCGTCCGCCGGCCGGACGCGCAGCACGGTGACGTCCTTCGCCCCGAGGTGGAGCAGCGCCCGCAGGGCCGCGCCGGAACGCCGGCGGGCACGTGACTCCAGGAATCGGCCGGCGAGCAGGAACNCCGTCNCCCCGGCGGCGNCCTCCAGGTAGAGGGCCGTGCCCGCGCCGCCGTGGGCACTCCCGCCGGTGCCGTGACCACTCCCCGAGTGGACGATCTCGCCGGCCGAGGCTTCCGGGCCCGGGAATCCGCCGGTGAACGAGAACGAGTGCCGCATCCCCGGCTCGCCCGCTCCGCCCAGGAACAGGGCGTACAGCGACCAGACGAAGGCGGCCAGCGTTCCGAGGGAGACCAGGGTGTCCATCGTCGCGACACCGTGCCGGGCGCCCCGGGCCGCGGCCCGATGGAACGGCCAGCCTCCCCAGAGCACGACCGGCGTCGCCAGGGCCAGCGAGACCCACTGCCAGTAGTCGAACTGCCAGGCGGGCACCATGGCCAGTACGATCACCGGCATGGCGAGCGCCGCCGAGACCGCCAGCCGGACGCGCAGCGCCCGCAGCGCCGCGCCGGGTGCGTCGTCCTGCGTGCCGCCGCCGTCCTGCGCGCCGCCGTCCTTGGCATCCGCCGCACCCGCCACCTGCTCGGCCGCGGTGCCGGCTACGACCTCGGTGTCAGCCTCGGCATCGGCTGCCGTCTCGGCCCCGGTGTAGGCCGCCGTCTCGGCCCTGGTGTCAGCCGCGCGTCCGGCGGCCGGGGCCGCGGAGTAGCCCGCGGCCTGGACCACGCGGATCAGATCGTCGAGACGGACCGCGGGGGCCTCCGTGTCCGTGAGGGTCACGGTGGCCTTCTCGGTGGCGTAGTTCACCGAAGCGGTGACGCCGTCCAGCTTGTTGAGTTTGCGTTCCNCCCGCGCGGCACACGACGAGCAGGTCATCCCGCCGATCGCGAGCTCGATCCGCGCGGGGTGACCCCTTCCGACGTCGAGAGTGGTCATCAGCTCTCCCCTTACGGCGGATTCCTGACGGCGGACCGGAAGGTACCGCCGGTCACGGGCGGTGGGAGCGGACACACCCGCCGACCACCGGCACCGTTGGCACCACCGAAGCGCTACGCCCGCCCGACAAGCTCGTATCCGGCCTCCGCAACGGCCTCCCGGACGGCGCCGTCCTCGACGACGCCATCGCTGACGAGGGTGACCCGACCCTCGGCCAGGTCCACGGCGACGTCCGACACGGTCGGCAGCCGCGCGAGCTCCTCGGTCACGGATCGGACGCAGTGCTGGCAGGTCATCCCGGCCACCGTGTAGGTGGTCGTGTAGGCGGTTGTCGTCATGGCCGTTCCCGTCTCCTCGTCTCCTCTTGTAAGCCGCCCCGGCCCCAATGGATCTGCCCGACCCACCGGCCCACCGGCGCCCGTCCCACCTCCCGAACATACCCTCCCCCCGTATGGTGTACCGGTACCCGGTGGGGGTATCTTCCGAACCAATGGTCGATCATCACGGGGGAGATCCCACCCACGCCGACACAGGAAGGCCGCGACGCACAGCCCCACCTTGGCCAACCCGCCGGCCTACTTCGGGCAACATGCCGAACACTTTCCGCACATGTCGAGCTTCCGGCACCATCGTGGAGAGCAGGCGCACGGGACTGTGACCGGATGGGCGGCCAGCTGGGCGACGGGAGCGCATCACATCAGCGCATCGCAATACGGCCGGGTGGTCCAGAGTCCATCAGATCCTGCGCGGACGGACGACCGGCACATCAGCCGGGCACCCACGACCCGGCACGTCGGGGCGCCGCCTCGCGGTGGTCACCCACCGGTCCGGCGCGGCCCGCTCCCGGCGCGGCCCGCTCCCGGCGCGGCCCGCTCCGTTGAGCGCGGCCTCCCGCCCGGATACCTGTCCAGAAAGCTGCCGGCGGACAGGAATCGTCACCGAGGGGGACAGTCAGCGGGCGGCGGCCAAGCGGCGGGCAACCTCGGTGGCCCAGTAGGTCAGGATGATGTCCGCCCCGGCCCGGGAGATCGCGGTCAGCGTCTCGTCGATCGCCCGGTCCCGGTCGATCCACCCGGCCGCCGCGGCGGCCTCCACCATCGCGTACTCGCCCGACACCTGGTAGGCCGCCACCGGTACGTCCACCGTGTCGGCCACCGCCCGCAGCACGTCCAGGTAGGCCAGCGCCGGTTTCACCATCACCGCGTCCGCGCCCTCGGCGAGGTCGAGCGCGACCTCGCGCCGGGCCTCCTCGGCCGAGCGAGCCGGATCCTGCTGGTAACCGGTCCGGTCCCCGAACTGCGGGGCGCACTCGGCGGCCTCGCGAAACGGCCCGTAGAACGCCGAAGCATACTTAGCCGAGTAGGCGATGATCGGCAGGTCGACGAAGCCCTCCGCGTCCAGCGCGGCCCGGATCGCGCCGACCTGGCCGTCCATCATCCCGCTCGGCGCGACGACCTCGGCACCCGCACGGGCCTGCGCCACGGCGATCGCGCCGTAGCGCGCCAGGGTGGCGTCGTTGTCGACCTCCCCGGAGTCGGTGAGCAGACCGCAGTGCCCGTGGTCGGTGTACTCGTCCAGGCACAGGTCCGTCATCAGGACGACGTCGCCACCGACCTCGGAGGCAAGATCGGCGAGCGCGAGCNGGACGATGCCGTCCGGGTCGTCGGCGGCCGAGCCCCGGGCGTCCTTCTCCGCGGGCACACCAAACAGGATGAGCCCGCCCACGCCGGCCTCGGCGGCCTCGACGGCCGCCCCCCGCAGCGAGGAGCGGGTGTGCTGGACGACACCAGGCATCGAGGCCAGTGGAACGGGATCGGCCACGCCCTCCTTGACGAACATCGGCAGCACCAGGTCGGACGGGTGCAACCGCACGTTCGAGACCAGCCGGCGCAGCGCGGACGAGCGGCGCAGCCGGCGGGGACGTGCCGTCGGATAGCCGGCCCCGGCCCCGGCCCCGTTCCCCCGGGCCTGCGCCCTCACCGCCGCGAGCCTCGCCGTGGCTTCGGCAACCGCGCAGCGAGCGGCCCGATCTTCCCGAGCTCCTCCCGGTGTTCGGCAGCGAACTCCGCCAGCGCCCCGACAAGGGCGGGGATGGACGCCTCCGGAGCCTGCACGTCGACGCGCAGCCCGAGCTCCTGGGCAGTGGCGGCCGTCGCCGGACCGATCACGGCGATCACCGTCGTCTCGTGGGGCTTGCCGGCGATGCCGACCAGGTTGCGCACGGTCGAGGATGAGGTGAAGACGACCGCGTCGACCCGGCCGCCCTTCAGCGCCTCCCGGATGGATGCGGGCGGCGGAGCGGCACGCACGGTGCGGTAGGCCGTCACGTCATCGACCTGCCAGCCGCGTTCCTTCAGGCCGGCGACCAGGGTCTCGGTGGCGATGTCGGCACGCGGCAGCAGCACCCGGTCGAGCAGGTCGAGGGTGTCGTCGAAGTCCGGCCAGTCCGCCAGCAGCCCCTCGCTGGACTGCTGCCCGGACGGGACGAGATCGGGCCGGATACCGAAGGTGCGCAGCGCGTCGGCCGTCGCCTCGCCGATCGCCGCAACCTTGACCCCCGCGAACGCGCGGGCGTCGAGGCTGCGTTCCTCGACCTTCTCCTGCACCGCCTTGACCGCGTTGACCGAGGTGAAGGCCNCCCACTGGTAGCGCCCAGAGACCAGACCGGTGATCGCGCGCTCCATCGGGGCGGCGGTCCGCGGGGGCTCGACGGCGATCGTCGGCACCTCCAGCGGGCTTGCGCCGTGCGAACGCAGCAGGTCGGACAGGATCGCCGCCTGTTCCTTGGTCCGCGGGACCAGCACCGTCCAACCGAACAGCGCCCGGGTCTCCCACCAGGAGAGCTTGCCGCGGGTCGCGACCACCGGGCCGATGGACAGCACGACCTGGGTGATCGGGGTGGGGGCCGCGGTCAACAGCGGTGCCGTGTCCGCCTCGACCCGGTCGAGCGTCGAGGTGACGGTGCGCTGGTCGGTGGTGGTGCCGTCCACGGTCACCGCGATCGGGGTGTCACCGGGCCGCCCGTGCTCGACGAGCGCCGCCGCGACCTTGCCGACCTCCGTCGGTGCCGCCGTGACCACGAGGGTGCCCGGGGTCTGGGCGAGGGCACCCCAGTCCAGGTCACCGGGGGAGGAGATCGGCGCACCGAACCCGCCGAAGCCGCCCGCGGCACCGAGGCCCAGCGGCGAGCCGAACCCGCCGGTTCCCAGGCCACCGCCGAGCCCGCCCCCGAGACCGGCGATCGGCCGTCCGCCCAGCCGCGAGGCCCCGAACGGAGGACCGGTGAGCGGACCCACCGGCTCGCTCCCGCCGAACGGCGAGGACGCCGGCACGGTGCCCGACGACGAGAAGACCCCGGAGGTACTGGCGAAGGTGACCGGCGCGCCCGGGGCGACCCCGGCGTAGGTCGCGACCGCGGCGCCGGTGAGGATGCCGGGCACCACCCGATAGGGGATCTTGGCCTTCGCGAGCGCCTGGGCGTCCGCGGCGCCGATGCGGGTCAGCCACGGATCGGAGGCGTAGAGCCGGACCACCTTGTCACCGGCACGGGCCCTGCTCACCACCGCGGCGGTCGCCGCCTCCGCGTCACGGACCGGCTTCGGCGCCTCGAGGTCGCCGATGCGCAGCACTTCGGCGGTGAGGTTCTCCACCACCGCCGGCGCCACCTCGGGATCGGCAACCACCAGGTCGGCGGCGGCCAGGGTCTCGACCGCGAGGACGGTGAGCAGTCCGGGGTCACGCGGTCCGGCACCCACCAGGGCGACCGGGGAGACGGGCTTCTTCGTTCGTCGGGTGGCCATGCTCAGCGGGTTCCCATCAGCGAGTGTGCTCCGGCGGACAGCATGTCGTCCGCGAGGCGCTGCCCGAGCGCCTCCGGGTCGACGGCGGATCCGGTGACGTCACGCCGGAGGACATCGCTTCCGTCCGGCGCGGCGACGACCGCCCGCAGGCACAGACGACCCGCGGGAGGCGCACCGCCGGCCTCCGCCGCGGCTCCTTCGGCCAGCTCCGGAAGAAGCTCGGCCAAGGCGCCGACCGGGGCAGTACAACCAGCTTCGATGCCGGCGAGGAACGCGCGTTCCGCTCTGACCGCGACGGACGACGATGCGTCATCGAGCACAAACCGTAGCAGCTCGGCGAGGCCCGTATCGACGGGCTGGCCGCCATCTGACCACGTTTCGCCACCGGTTTGTCCCACAGCGGGACCTGAACCCGGCCCGGCGGGCACCAGAGCGCGCGCCGGACCGGCCACGACGAGCCCGGCACCGCCCGTGCACTCGATCGCCAGGGCTCCCTGGCCGGGCGCGGGCAGCATCACCGTGGGTTCGAGGATCTCGGTGACGGCATCGAGCCGGTCGAGCCGCGCCAGCCCGGCGTGCGCGAGGACGACCGCGTCCACCTCACCGTCGATGGCCTTCTTCAACCGGGTGTCGACATTGCCGCGGATCGTGACGACCTCCAGCCCGAGGCCGAGAGCACGCAGCTGCGCGGCGCGACGTGGGGATCCGGTCGCGATCCGGGCGCCGGCCCTGAGCTCGGCCAGGCGCCGCCCGCTCGGGGCGACCAGCACGTCCCGGGGGTCCGCCCGCGGCGGGACCGCGGCGAGCACCAGACCGGGTGGGGTGGCCGTCGGAAGGTCCTTCAACGAGTGGACCGCCAGGTCGATCTCGCCGGACAGCAGGGCGTCGCGCAGCGCGCTGACGAAGACGCCGGTCCCGCCGATCTGGCTGATCTCCCCGGACGAGCGGTCCCCCGCCGTGACGATCGGCACCAGCTCGACGGCGCAGCCCACCCGCGCCCGCAGGGTGGCAGCGACCGTCCCGGACTGGGCCAGCGCCAGCGCCGAGCGCCGTGTTCCCAGCCGCAGCCGGCGGCCGGCGAAACGGGCCAGCAGGTCGGCGCCGGTACCCGTGGCGCCGGTACCCGTGGCGCCGATGCTCGTCGGATCGGTACTCGTCGGGTCGGTACTCGTCGGGTCGATCCCCGTCACGAACGCTCCAGCAGATCAAGGTCAGGCGCGGACACCACGGCGGGCACCTCACGCGGCAGATCGAACAGTTCCCGCAGGGCCTCGGCGTAGGCGTCCCCACCGGGCGCCCCGGCCAGCTCCTGTACCCGCACGGTCGGGGCGTGCAGCAGCTTGTCGACGACGCGCCGGACCGAGCCCTCCACCAGGCTCCACTCCCGATCGTCGAGGTCGGGCAGGCGGGTGTGCAACCGGGCGAGCTCGCTACGCACCACGGCGGCGGCGTGGGCCCGCAGCGCGACGACGGTCGGCGCCACCCGGCCCGCCCGCCGGCGGTCGAGGAAGCTCGCGACCTCGGCGGCGACCAGCGCGCGGACCGCCTCCACGTCGTGCGTCACCTGGGCGCCGTCCAGCGCGATGCGCAGTGCGTCCAGGTCGATCAGACTCACCCCGGGCAGCTCGCGCACCCCCGGGTCGATATCGTGCGGCAGGGCCAGATCGAGGAAGACCAGCGGGCGCCCTGCCCGGCCGGGCAGGGCCGCGGCAACCAGCTCGTGCTCGACAACGAGACCGCTCGCGCCGGTCGAGGAGATCACCAGGTCCGCCATGGTGATCTCGTGGGCCAGGTCGGTGAGACCGACGACCCGGGCCTCGTGGGCCTCGGCGACGCGGGCCGCCCGGGCGGCGGTCCTGTTCGCGATCACAACCTCCCCGGCGCCAGCTCGCCGGACGGTCTGCGCGGCCAGCGATCCCACCGCGCCGGCACCGATGAGCAGCACCCGGGTCCCGGCCAACGGCGGGGGTTCGGGCGTCACGGCGTGTCGCGGCCCCTCGGCCGCGACTCCTCCCCCGTCCAGCGCCCGCCCGCCCGGCGGCGCCACCGGCACGGCCGGAACCTCGCTGTGGAGGCCCAGGCCGGAAGCGGCCAGCCGGACACCCACCGAGACAATGGAGGCGCCGGCGGCATCGATGGACGTCTCGGAGTGGGCCCGCTTGCCGACCCGCAGCGCGGCCTGGAACAGGCCGGACAGCGCGCTGCCCGCCACCCCGGCGGCCTGACCGGCCCGGAAGGCCGTGCGTACCTGACCGAGGATCTGGCTCTCCCCGACAAGCATGGAGTCCAAGCCGCACACCACCGAGAACAGGTGCCCGATGGCCCGCGCCTCGTGGTGGACGTACAGGTGGCCGGCAAGATCACCGAGGTCGATCCCACAGATCCGGCTGAGCTGGTCGGAGATGTCGGCGACCCCGCCGTGGAAGGTCTCAACCTCGGCATAGATCTCGATGCGGTTGCACGTCGAGAGCACCACAGCCTCGCTGACGTGGGTGCCCTCGGCCAGATCGTGCAGGACCTTCGGGATGTCCTCGGCCGAGACCGAGGTGCGTTCGAGCAACGACGTGGGCGCGGTCTGGTGGTTGAGCCCGACCACCAGGAGGCTCACGACGCCTCACCTCCGGCCATCAGCGCTCCCGCGGCCGGCAGCGTCCCGCGCGCCGGCGATCCAGGCTCCGGGGTGTGCTCCAGGCGCACCGCGCCCGGTTCCCCCTCCCGATCATCCCGGGTCGGCCGATCGTCCCGAGCCATCCCGGCCGGACGAGCTGCCCCCGCCGGACGAGTCATGCCTACTTGCCGAGTCACCCGCACGACCTCATCCGTATCGGTCTCCAGCCTGCCCGCGGAGGGCTCCGTCCCGTCCGCGCTCGTCACCCCGTCCAGGCCCGCCGCCCCGAGCGCGGCGAGGACCTCGTCGCCGCCNGGCAGCGCCNCGCGTGCNGNGGGCGCCCGCCGCGCCGGGCGCGCCCGGCGCGGCGGCACGGCGTCACGCCCGGAGCCGGCGCCCGGTGTGGATCTCGCGCCCCGTCTCGGTGATGTGTCCCGTGCCGGCGACGGACGTTTACGTGCTTCATGGAACGAGAGGATCTGCAGTTCCACGGCAAGGTCGACTTTACGCACGTCCACACCGTCGGGTACCGAAAGCACCGTGGGGGCGAAGTTGAGGATGCTGGTGACCCCGGCAGCGACCAGACGATCACACACCCCCTGCGCCGCGGCTGCCGGCGTGCAGATCATCCCGATCGTGACCTGACCCTGGACGATCACCTGTTCGAGATCGCCGACGGGACTGACGACAACCTCACCGACCCGCTCGCCGACTCGCTCGGGATCCGCGTCGACCAGGGCCACGATCCGAAAGCCCCTGGCATAAAAGCCGCCGTAACCCNCCAGGGCGTGGCCGAGGTTGCCGACTCCCACCAGCACAACCGCTCTGTCCTCGGTGAGGCCCAGTTTCGCGGCGATGCAGTCGAGCAGGACATCCACCTCGTAGCCGACGCCCCGCGTGCCGTAGGAACCGAGATGGGACAGATCCTTGCGAACCTTGGCCGGAGTGACTCCGGCGGCGGCCGCGAGCGTGTCCGAAGACACAGTATAAACCCCGCTTTCCGCCAATGTCGTCAGCACCCGGAGGTAGAGCGGAAGCCGCGCGACCGTCGCCTCCGGAACGTCGGAGGAACGCCTGGAAGCCGTGTCACTACGTGTACGTCGCCGGATCACCGCCGGGCGACGCCGTGGCTGACTCATCCGCGGCTCCGATCTCTAGGCGCGCGGTTACGCCCGGAGCTATGGGCCCGAATCCGTGGCCCCGCCGACACCCAGCGTGCGGTAGTCCCGGCGTGCGGTAGTCGGCGCCACAAGTCGGCTGTCCTCGGGCAGTGTACGACTTCGTGAAGGGATTCACGAAGTGCCGAGGAGAGCCGGCCCCCTGATCAGCGACCACCCTTGGCAGGGCGCAGCGCCCACCGGCCGCCGGCGAGCGCCCGCCGCAGCCGGTCCTCCTCCACCCGCCAGTAACCGTGTTCCCGGCCGTCGAGCAGGATGACCGGCACCCGGTCGCCGTAGGCGTCGGCAAGCTGGGGATCGGCGTCGACATCGGCCTCCCGCCACCCGACCTGCTCCTGCTCGGCGACCCGGACGACCGCCGCCCGCGCGGTGTCGCACAGATGACATCCCGTCCGGGTGAGCAGTGTGATACGCACACCGTCGCGGCCGGAATCCGCCTGTTCCAACCCGTCGTCCATTCCCCGATGGTAGGCGCGATCCCCGTCGCCGCCGAGTGGCTTTCCGAACCGCTCGGTGGGACCGAGGTCCGTTCAGGGGCCCGGCCCCGGCCCCGGCGTGCGGTCCGGTCCGGACCTCGCCGGAAGACGCCCTCTGCCTGCGCCCGGACGATCTCCGACTTCCCGCGCTCCCTCCTCCGGCTACACTCAGCTACTAACGGAACCATGTGCGCCGGGCCTTCCGGCCCACCTTGCCGCGACCGCATCCTCCGGAGCCCGGGCTGTGACCGAATGCACGCTCGCCGACCTCGTCGACCTCGTCGACCTCGCCGCCCCGCGCCGCGGCCCCCTCCGCCGGCAGGACGCGATGTCCCCGGTGGGCGCCCGGGAGGACCGCGAGCGAGTCGGGGACCCTCAGGGCGATCCGGCCGACGACGACCGGACGGCGCTCGTCGCCCGGGCCCGGCGAGGTGACGTCAACGCCTTCGGGCTGCTCTACGACCGGTACGCCAACCTCGTGTTCCGGTACGCGCTGTACCGGCTGGGCGGGGATCCGGTGGCCGCCGAGGACATCGTCAGCGAGACCTTCCTGCGTGCCTTCCGCTCCATCGGCACGTTCCAGTGGCAGGGNCGGGACATCGGTGCCTGGTTCATCACCATCGCCCGCAACCTGCTGGTCGATCAGGCCCGCTCGGCGCGGCGCCGGTTCGAGATCCCGACGGCGGACATCCTCGCCGCGGCCGAGCACCGAGCCACGGCGCTGACGGCGCCGAGCCCCGAAGAGTCGATCCTGGCCGTGCTGACCCGCCGCGAGCTGCTCGACGCCGTCCGCGAACTGCGCCCGGACCAGCAGGAGTGCGTCGCGCTCCGGTTCCTCGAAGGGCTGTCGGTCCGCGAGACCGCGCTGGCCATGGGCCGCAACGAAGGGGCGGTCAAATCCTTGCAGTTCAGAGCAATTCGGACACTTGCCCGCGCCCTTCCCGCAGCAGGCACGGCCTGACCTCCGGGCCCCTCGCCGTGAGCGATATCCCAGATCACGTCGCANCCCCGGCCCGGTCGTTGTTCCNCCGGCACTTTCCCGCCGTCACGTTCGAGCGGCGGCCGCCGCGAAGTCGTGCCGCACCGTACTCTGACGGCGTGCCGGCGAACCATGGCGTGGATCGCGGCGCGCGGAGGTGGCGACAAGGGGTGGGTGGCGGCCCCGGTCACTTCCCGAGCCGAGCCCTTGCTCCGCCCCGGACAGCATGGAGTTGACGATGAGGGTGCGACGACGCAGGGACCTGGCCACGACGAGGCAGGCCGCCGAGGCCGCCGCGATCGCCGCCTTGAAGGTCGCGGCCGAGGAGGTTCCGCGGGCTCCGCTGGACGAGTCGGCGGCCGCGTTCTTCGACGTGGACAACACCATGATGGCGGGCGCCTCGATCTTCTACTTCGCCCGCGGCCTGGCCGCCCGGGACTTCTTCAACTCGCGTGACCTGATCCGGTTCGGCTGGCAGCACATCACCTACCGGCTGCGTGGGCTCGAGGACCCGAGCGGCATCCGGGATGCTCGGGAGACCGCGCTTGCCTTCGTCGCCGGGCGCACGGTGGCCGAGATCGTCCGTTACGGCGAGGAGATCTACGACGAACGGATGGCCGAGCAGATCTACTCGGGTACGCACGCGCTCGCCCAGCAGCACCTTGACGCGGGCCAGCGAGTGTGGCTGGTCACGGCCACCCCGGTCGAGCTCGCCTCGGTCATCGCCCGGCGGCTGAACCTCACCGGCGCCCTCGGCACGGTCAGTGAGGTCTCCGCCGAGGGCACCTACACCGGCCACCTGGTCGGCGGCCTGCTGCACGGCCAGGCGAAGGCCGAGGCCGTGCAGGCGCTCGCCGAGCGGGAGGGCCTGGACCTGTCGCGGTGCTGGGCCTACTCGGACTCGATCAACGATCTGCCCATGCTCTCCCTGGTGGGCCACCCGGTCGCGATCAACCCGGATCCGGACCTGAAGACCGTGGCCCGGGAACGCGAATGGCCGATCAAGGACTTTCGCACGGCCCGCAAGGCAGCCAAGATCGGCATTCCGACGGCAGCCGGGGTGGGCGCGCTCGCCGGCGGGGTCGCCGCCGGCATGGCGTTGCGGCGCCGGGCCGCGGGCGCCTAGAGCACCTTCGGCGCCGGGAAAGAACCTAGAAGAACACCGAGCGGCGCTGCATCAGCAGGCTGTACAGCGTATGCTGGATGGTCTCCCGGATGCGGTCGGTGAGCTCGAACACCAGCATCGGGTCGTCCGCCGCCTCAGCGGTGTACGTCTTCGTTGGGACCGGCTCCCCGAACTCGATGATCCATTTGGACGGAAGCGGGATGAGCCCCAGCAGACCGAACCACGGGAAGGTCGGTGTAACCGGCAGGTAGGGCAGCCCGAACAGGCGAGCGAGCGACTTCGCGTTACCGATCATAGGATAGATTTCTTCGGCTCCGACGATCGTGCACGGAATGATCGGCACACCCGTCCGCAACGCGGCCGAGACGAATCCACCGCGCCCGAACCGCTGCAACTTGTACCGCTCGCTGAACGGCTTGCCGACGCCCTTGAAGCCCTCCGGCCAGACCCCGACAAGGTGCCCGGTGTTCAGCAGGTGTTCCGCGTCAGCCTGACACGCCAGAGTGTTGCCGATCTTACGAGCCAGCGGGGCCAGGAACGGCACCGCGAACACCAGGTCGGCGGCGAGCATGCGCAGGTGGCGATGGGCCGGATGATGATCGAGGATGGCCACGGCCATCATCAGCGCGTCCATTGGCAGGGTGCCCGAGTGATTGGCCACCACCAGAGCGCCACCCGTGTCCGGGATGTTCTCCAGCCCCCGGGTCTCGACCCGGAAGTAGTCCCGGTAGATCGGCCGCAGCAGCGGAGCGACGACGTGTTCGGTGAGGTCCGGGTCAAACCCGTGCTCGTCGACGACGTAGTCGCCGGTGATGCGCCGCCGCAGGAAGGCCAGCGCTCCCGCGAGGGCCGTCTCCAGATCACCGGGTTCGGCCGTCGGCGGTGGCGCACCGTCCGTCCTGGCAGCGCCATCGGGCCCGGCAGCGGCGGTGGGACCCGTCGCCGGGNCGGNCGGCCCNCCCNCCGCCGACCGGCTTTCGGTCAGCGTCGCCTCGGCACCGTTGAGCGAGGAGCGAGGGGACGCGGCGGCTGGACCAAGGAAGACCTCGTCGGGGGAAACCTCGTCGAGAAAAGCCGGGTCACGCGAAGCCGGGTCACGCGAAGCCGAATCGGCTGCGGCGGATTTCCAAGGCATGATCTGCGCTTCACCCCGGGATTCGTCACCTTTTATCACGTGTTCCGCCTCCCCCCTATCCGATCCCGCACCCGGCGGGCCGCAACCGCCCTCCATCACCCTGTTCCCACCAGCCGGCGTCGGGCCAGCGAATCGAGCATCCTGTGCTCGGCTCGGGAGATCAGATCGTGGTCGATGGTGAACCGGAGCCCGCGCTGGCGGACGAAACTGTCGAAGGTCTCCATCGTCGAGTACCGGGGCCGGTAACCGAAGATCTCCTTCAGCCGGGTCGTGTCCACGGCCCGGCCGTGCGCGAGGAAGTCAAGCTGCTCAGCGGAGAAGTCGACGAGCCGCAGCCGCCGGGCGATCCCGCCCAACACCCCGATCGCGGGGAACGGCACCGGCGTGGACGGCCGACCCGCTCGGCGGATCGCCTGCGAAAGCAGGAGCACACCGTCCCCGGCCACGTTGAACGTCCCCGGGTGGGCGCGGCGGGTCGCGCGCATCAGCACGGCCAACGCGTCATCGGAGTGCAGCAGCTGGATGCGGGGGTCGAAGCCGAGGACCGTGGGAACCAGCGGAAGGTCCAGATAGCGCGCGAGCGGGCTGTCGATCTGCGGACCGAGGATGTTGGTGAACCGCAGCACGGTTACCGCGATGTCGGGACGTCGCCGGCTGAATCCACGCACGTAACCCTCGACCTCGACGGCGTCCTTGGCATAGCCACCGGCGGGCAGGGCGCGCGGCTCAGTGTCCTCTGTAAACAGCGCGGGGTCGCGAGCGGACGACCCGTAGATCGACGTCGTGGACTTCACGACCAGCTTGGTGACACTGGGCGCCTTCTGGCACGCGGCCAGCAGCTGCATCGTGCCGATGACGTTGATTTCCTTCATCGCGGCCCGTCCACCCGCACCGAGCGGCGTGGCGATCACGTTCAGATGCAGCACCGTATCGATCTCCGTGGTGGAGATCACCTTTGCGATCAACGGATGCCGGATGTCCGCGCGCACGAACTGGGTCCGCCCGAGGTCGCTGGTGGGAGCAGTGGTATCGACCCCGACGACGGCCTCGACCCCCGGGTCAGCCGCGAGCGCCATCGCCACCTGCGCCCCCAACGGCCGCGCTACACCGGTCACCAACACACGGCGTGGTCTCATGGCAGTCTCCCGCAACGCCCGCATGGTCCAGCCCGGCACCCGGACCGGATGGCCGGGCGACCGGGCAGCCCGAACCAGGCCGACCGGAGCGCGCCACCGTTCCCCGGGACCGGGGGCCGCGATGTCCGGCCGAGAAAGGTTCACGCGGTCCGATCGTGGGCTCATCGTACGCCCGTCCCTCGACCGCTCATTGCACAGCGTAAGGCCAGCCGCGCACATCGAATACGGAAAGTAGGGGAAAAACAACCCGNCCGAGCCGGACGAGGATCGACGCCGGCCAGGCCCGGTGCCGCTGCCGACGCTGCCGNCNNAGCGGTGATGCCGGCATCACCGCTGGGCCGGCAGCGGAAAATCCAGGATGGAGCGTCCCGGTGACGGGCTCCTCGGCAGCTGCGCCACGACGACCGCGTCCTGGCGCCGCAGCCGCAGCAGGTCGGCCGCTCGCCCACAATTTACTGCGATCATCACTCGACGCAACGCGTCCTCACACAAGGTGACTCCACCGCGGGGCGCATCGCCGTAGGTATGCGTGAACGTGAGCCGCATGACGCGGTTGCCGGCGCGGACCTCGACCAGATCTCCCAACAGAATACCGGCGGCCTCCAGCTCGGCCCGGGTCATGTTGAGCGAGAGATTGCCGAAGTGGTCGACGGACACGACCTCGCCGTGCACATGGTCGTCGTCGACGCTGCACGCCCGCGGCTGGAAACGCGTGAGCGCGTCGGGGTCGAGCCGGGGGCCGACGTCGGTGAGGGCGAGTCCGGCCGCAAGCCGGGCCGCGACCGGCGCATAGACGTCCCGTCCCCGGAACACCGCGGTGGGCAGCGGCAGCCACAGCTCCCGGTTGGAGATCTCGTGCACCGCGGCGACGCCACCGAGCGCATCCCAGGCCAGCGACGCCACGCCGTTGTCCGGGCAGACGAAGGTCGAGCCGTCCGTGCTCCGGATCGCCGCGCCGCGGGTGTAACCGTCGGCATCG
The DNA here is from genome assembly GCF_000732115.1 of Frankia sp. CeD. Lineage (NCBI taxonomy): Bacteria > Bacillati > Actinomycetota > Actinomycetes > Frankiales > Frankiaceae > Frankia > Frankia sp. CeD. Next base: position 85,544 of record NZ_JPGU01000002.1, on the reverse strand, counting down.
AGCCGCTCCACGACGACGAGATGAACCCCCATCGGAAGATAACCGATCGCGCCGACCAGGGTGACGGCCGCATGCCCGACGTCCTGCGGCGCGATGGCGTGGCAGACGTCGAGGACGCGCGCCGACGGGGCGTGCCGCGCGATAACCCCGTGACACACCCCTACAGAGGCATCGTCGACGCCGTAGTCGGACAGGAAATTGATCCACGATCCCGTCATGCCGTCTCCCTGGCTGCGGGCCGGCCACGCTGCCACCCGAGGGAAACAGCCTGTCACACGGTGACAGTTACAGCACGCAAAGCCACATGATACGAGACGGCATGGCGGTACGAACTCGCGACGTGCGGGGTGGACACCGGACGCCGGGGACCGCGGATCGGCCGACTGTCTCCAGGTACGACCGGACTCCCGGGTACGCCCCACCCCCCGGTGGGCGACCCGCGTCCTAGTGCGCTACCTACTTCCTGGCAGCGGCCTGACTTCCTGGCAGCGGCCTGACTTCCTGGCAGCGGCCTACTTCTTGTTGCGGCGCTGAACGCGCGTCCGCTTCAGCAACTTGCGGTGCTTCTTCTTGGCCATCCGCTTACGACGCTTCTTGATGACAGANCCCACGTNCCCGACCGATCTATGTTGAGGAAGTTACCGGGCGAGCCTACCCGCCACGGCGGGCAACCATCGGAGCCCGGGTGCTCCGGTACCCGGGTGCCCTCAACTACGGCCGAGTTCCCGCGACCGACTGCTCGCCGCCTCCAGGGCGTCCATGAGCGCCGCGCGCACACCGCGACGGTCCAGCTCCCGCAGTGCCGCGATCGTGGTCCCGGCCGGAGAGGTGACGGCCTCCCGCAACAGCGCCGGATGCTCACCGCTCTCGCGCAGCATCCGCGCCGAGCCCAGGGCGGTCTGGGTCATGAGTNNNNC
>NZ_JPGU01000002.1:0-84618 GCF_000732115.1 Frankia sp. CeD | reverse complement strand
GNGGGGCANCCNAAGGAGCACNCCCGCCTCGATCATCGCATCGACAAGATAGAAGAAGTACGCCGGTCCGCTGCCGGACAGGGCCGTCACCGCGTCGAGCTGGGACTCTGCCACCCGCGTCACCCGGCCGACCGGCGTCAGCAGGGCTTCTGCCGTGGCGAGGTGCTTCTCCTCGGCGTAGCGGCCCCCGCAGATCGCCGACATCGCCTCCCCGACGAGCAGCGGGGTGTTCGTCATCACCCGGACCACCGGGGGAAGCGAAGGTAGCCGCTCCTCGAGAAGATCAGTGGTGATGCCCGCCGCCAACGACACCACGAGCGTCCCGTTCGCGACCACCGACCCGATCTCGGCCAGCAGGGTCCCGACGTCCTGGGGCTTCACCCCGATGATCAGAACATCCGCCTTGGCTGCGGCCACCGTCGGCGCCTGCACCTCGACGCCGTGACGCGCCACGATCTCACCAGCCCGGTCGGCATCACGTTCGGCCACGACGATGTCCTGAGCGGCATGCCCGGACCGCAGCAGCCCCGACAGCATCGCCCCGCCGAGCCGTCCCGCCCCCATGACCGCAACGATCATGACCATCCTTCCCTTCCACCCGCTTCTACCCCGGCCTGGAGGTTACGGCGCCCTCGGGCAGCCAGCGGAACGCGGATCCCGGCCCGCCGTCGTGCGCGGGCTACCAGCCGTAGCCCGACTGGCGATCAACTCCATGTCGCCCGTCGTACTCGAGCCGGCGTTCGTGGCCACCCCAGTGGCCGGGCTCGTGACCCGTCCAGGGCTCGTGACCCGTCCAGGGCTCGTGACCCGTCCAGGGCTCGTGACCCGTCCAGGGCTCGTGACGTTCGCCCCGCCGGCCGACGACGGATCGAGGATCGTAGATTATTTCGGCGGTGTATGCCCGGTCCGTGGCCGCCGGCCGCTGCGCCTCCTCGCCGCCGTTTTGCCGGCCTCGCACCGCCCACGACAGGTCGGCGGTCTCGGTGAGTCCGTACCCGTACCCCGGCCAAGGACGGACGTAGCCCTCATCGATCCATTCATCACCCCATTCATCGGCATCGTCCGGGCCACCCGCCGGTTGATCGGACCCGACCTCGTACGACGACCAGCCACCGTCGCCCGACCAGCCACCGTCGCCCGACCAGCCACCGTCGCCCGACCAGCCACCCCGCGACCGGGCCCCGGGCGGATCGCCGGGCCGGTCGTGATCCAGCCGATCAGACCGACCGGTCGTGGCCGACGCGACGCGTGCCGGCCGGTCTGGCTCGCCAGCCGGATACACCTCGTCAAGGGTGTACAGCCCGGCGGCCCGGCGGTCCCCGTCAGGCCGGTAACGCTGTCCGGATTCACCGGTCCGGTCCCAGGACCGGTGGTGCCGGTGGCCCTCGTACCGGCCGGCCCGCGGGACGGCCGGGTGCGAGAACCGTCCGCGGTCGGGCTCCCGGGCCGGTTCGGGAATGCGCGCCCAGGTGGCGGCGCCGGGTCCAATGTCGTCTCCGGGAGCGGGCCGCGCCGCCGGGATCGCGCCCGGCGCGGGCCCACGGGGGGTGTCGGCCCACGGGGGTCGGGCACGCTGCGCAGGCTTCTCCACGAACCGGTTCGAGAAGTACGCGATGAACGTGCTGACCGCCGCCGCCACGACAACCGACGGCCACAGCCCGATCCGGGGCACCAGCTGCCCGTTCGCAACCGAGATCACCGGATAGTGCCAGAGGTAGATACTGAAGGTGATCTTACCGAGGAAGGCCATCCGTGGACTGCCGAGCAGGCGGACCCAGCCGGCGTCGCGGCGCAGGTCGGCGCCCAGGATGACCACGGCACCGAGCAGGGCGCTGGGCAGGTAGGCGGCATGGTCGAGCCAGTTGGCGTCATAACCGTCCTTGTTCGGCCCAAGGAAGGCGAAGAAGATCAATCCGATCCCCGCGACGAAGCCGAGATCGGCGATCCGACGGCCCGCCCGCCAACGCTCGACCGTCGCCGCCGTGACAGGGGTCATCGTGCCGATCTGCTGGGCGTGCCGGCGGCGGCGCGGCGCGGCCAGGTCCGGCTCCTCGGCGACGAGGGCGCGCAGGCGGGTGTCACGCCAGACCGCCAGCAGACAGCCGATCAGCAGCGGTGCGACGTGCGTGTCCAGCGCGAGGTACACCCGCGAGTGCGGGGCGCCGCCGGCGGCCACGGTCCAGGTCCAGACCGCCGCGAAGGCGATCATGGCGAAAAGCATCTTCAGCAGGTGCGCCCGGAACCGGTCCGAGCGGCTGACAATCAGGAACAGCCCCGGCCACAGGAGATAGAACTGCTCCTCCAGGGACAGGGACCACACGTGGGCCAACCATCGCCCACCGGCGGCAGGATGCAGGACCTTGTACCAGTTGTTGACATTGAAAAAGGCGGAGAGCGCACTCCCGACGTAGTCGTCCCGGAAGGGGATGTCGTTCCATTTGAACGCCACCGTCACCGCGAGCCCGACGAGCAGGTACACCCACATCGCGGGCATCAGCCGGTAGGCCCGGCGCACCAGGAATCGACTCACCGAGATCGTCCCGGTCCGGCTGTGTTCGGTCAGCAGGAGCGTGGTGATAAGAAATCCACTCAGCACGAAGAAGACGTCGACGGCGACGTTGCTGGCCTGGATCGCACCCATGTGGCCGGCGAGGATGGTGTAGATACAGACGATCCGCAGCCCGTCCAGCGCCGGGTTGTACGCGAACTTCGCCGCGGCGGCCGCCGCCGGCCCGGCCGGCGGCTCCCAGCCAGCCGGGGTGCCGTCGCGCGTTATCCTCGTTATCCCTGTCGCCTCAGTCTGCTGCGGGGCAAGCCGCATGATGACCGTCGCCTCCTCCATCGGGCGTCGGCAGTCCCGGCACCGACACCCGACACTCAGGGTGACCGTACGGTGCCGCGATAACCCGAGCGTGAGTCGCTCCCAAACCATGCCGCCGGTCGGACCAATGACCCGGATACGGGTACCCGTATCACTCCGCTACGCCAGCGAAGTCAGACATCACTGTGCGAATGACGCAAGACTAACGGATCGGAAAATTCGGGACAAGGCAGGTACCGGTGGCCACAAAACAACGCCACCCCAAAAGCGACGCTGTGCGCACGGTTCATTACGAAGTCACATCGGCCGAACCATGGCGTCACAGCGCGTCAGAGAAAGGGGAAGATCACCGGACGGGAGAGCCTCGGCAGAGGCGCCCACGCTGTCTCTCCCGCGCGCTACTCGGGAACCTGGGCAATCACCAGGAGCGTACGAAACGGCTCGACGACGACACCGTCAGGAAAGGCGCGCAGCATCGTGCGACGCTCCGCGTCAAGGAAATCGTCGAGGCGATCGCCGATGGCCGCGACGTAGGACTTCGACCGCTGCCAGGTGAGGTAGTCATCGATGTTAATCCGGCGCCGCCACCGGCCGGTCAGGGTGACAACCTCCCTGAAGTGGCCGGTCCACCGCAACTCGTCGGCGAACGGTCGCGCACGGTACCCGCGGTGATATCCGGGGTTCATCCGCTCGAGCCGTTCCTGCTGGCACTGCCACCACCGGTACTCCTCGGCGTCGACGTCGTTCCACCACACGGCGAGGGCTCCGCCGGGCCGCAGCACGCGGGCGGCCTCGGCCGCGGCGGTCAGTACCTGTACCCAGTGCCATGCCTGGGCATAGCAGACCAGGTCGACGACCTGGTCCCGGAAGGGCAACGCCTCCCCGTCCCCGCGCACCGCGGGCAGTCCGGGGCTGCGCTGGCGCAACCGCGCCAGCATGGTCGGCCCGGGTTCCACCGGTACCACCCGCGCGCCCCGGCCGATCAGCAGACGCGTGGCGATGCCGGTCCCGGCGCCGACGTCAAGCACGTCCGCGCCGCGCAGCGGCCGCCCGAGGAACCGCTCGACGTCACGGAAGATGTGGTCGGGATAGCTCGGCCTGGCCGCGGCGTAGGCATCCGCCAACGGGTCGAACAGCGAGCCGGTGGGAGTACGACCAGAAGGGACGGACACTGCGTCATGGTGGCACTCGACCATGGCGGCGAGCCACGGGAACGGTGTCAGCCCCGGAGGTGGGTCAGCCGGCGGTGGACCCGGATGCGGATCAGCCGTAGGTGGATCAGCCGTAGGTGGATCAGCCGTAGGTGGATCGGAGTCCTGCGGCGGACGGTGCGGCGAAGTGCAGACGGGTGAACGCCAGCGCCTCGGCGAGCTCGGCCTCGCGCTGGGCACGCGACTCGGCCCGCCTGGTATTGATCTCGACCACCACGGTGCCGTCGAAACCGCCGGCGGCCAGCAGTTCAAGCAGCTCCGCACAGGGCTGCGTGCCACGACCGGGGACGAGATGTTCGTCCTTGGCCGAGCCCAGACCATCGGCCATGTGCACGTGGACCAGCCGCTCGCCGAGAAGCTCGGCCATCTCGAGCGGGTCCGAGCGGGACACACTCGTGTGCGACAGGTCGAGGGTGACATGCGCGTAGTCGTCTTCGACCGGGGACCAGTCCGGGGCATAGGCGGAGACCTCCCGCCCCCGCGCCCGCAGCGGGAACATGTTCTCCACCGCGAAGCGGATGTCGGTCTCGCCGGCCATCCGCTCGATGCCCGTCACGAACTCGCGGGCATAGTCTCGCTGCCAGCGAAACGGCGGGNGGNCGACGACCGTCGACGCGCCGAGCGTCTCGGCTACGGTACGGGCCCGCACCAGCTTCGCCCATGGATCCGTACCCCAGACCCGCTGGGTGAGCAGCAGGCACGGCGCATGAANGGCCAGAATCGGGATGCCGTGATAGTCCATCAGCCGCTTCAGCGCCTGCGGATCCTGGCTAACCGGATCGGTCCAGACCATGATCTCGACCCCGTCATACCCCAGCCGCGCCGCCATCTCGAAGGCCGAGGCGGTGGACTCGGGATAGGTCGAGGCCGTTGAGAGCGCCACGCGGGCACCCGGAGCGGTCGTGGCCAGCTCGGGCGCTCCGCGCGGGACAATGAGCGAGGAGCTACCGCCACCACCGGGCCCCGAACCGCCCGCGACCCCACCGGACGAGATCGGGGCGGGAGCCATCGCGGTCGGCGACACCGACCGCGCGTCGTCACGCCATGCCTGCAATCCGTCTCCCTGCCGCGCGAGCCGGGGGTTGGCCGTCACGACCGACCTCATCTCCCAGGCTAGGCCATCTCCGCGGCCCCGCCCGCACAGACATCCGCGGGATGACGGTCGGAACCTTCATATCGCCCGTGACAACGGCCACATCGGGCAATTACGCGCATCAAGAACACTTTCTGCAAGGTTCATCTCACCCTCTGCCAGGTGAAGGGAGTTCATCGCTCCGGCGTCAGGATGAGGTGAGCCAGTCCAGGCGGCGCAGGATCACCCCTTCGCGCAGGGCCCAGGGGCAAATCTCCACCTCGTCGATGGCGAACAGATCGAGAGCCTCGTCCGCGACGACCGCCCCCGCGACCAACTGGGCCGCCCGGGAGGCGGAGACGCCCGGCAGCGCCGCGCGCTCCTCGACCGACATCCGGCACACCTTGGCCGTCACCTCCACGAGGTCGTCCCGGCGCAGCACCCTGCGGGTATAGGGACCGCGGCTGTAGGACTCCGCACCGGCGATCCGAGCCAGCGACCGGAAGGTCTTCGACGTCGCCACCGCCCTCGTGTGCTCCCCCAGGGGATAGATGGTGCCCACGATCGGCGCGATCTGGGACCGGACGTAACGGCGCAGCTCGCTGAGCTCGGACCGCTTGGGCGGGTCGCTCGGGGCCAGCCAGTCCCGGGTCAGCCGGCTCGCGCCAAGCGGCAGGGATGCGACCACCTCGGGGTCCTCGTGCATGCCGGCGCCGATCTCCAGGGANCCACCGCCGATGTCCAACGCCAGCAACCGGCCGGCGCTCCAGCCGAACCACCGGCGGACGGCGAGGAAGGTCAACCTGGCCTCCTCCTCCCCGGGCAGGACGCCGATGGAGNCCCCGGTGGCCTCGCCCNCCCGGCGCAGGACCGCCTCTCCGTTGGTGGCGTCCCGCAACGCCGACGTGGCGAAGGCCGCCAGATCGTGGACCCCGAGCGCGTCGGCCTGCTGGCGCATGTCCAGGACGCAGGAGGTCAGGGCGCGCTCTCCAGCGGCGTCCAGCGCCCCGTCCGCGTCGAGCAGTTCCACCAGCCGCAACGGCACGCGCACGCTGGCGGCCGGCTGCGGCTGGCCGCCCCGGTGCGCGTCCACGACAAGCAGGTGGACGGTGTTCGAGCCGATGTCGATCACACCGAGACGCATTGGACCGGGATGTGGACCCGCCGGGAGCGGACTCACCACGGCCGCCTGCCGTCCCGGGGCGACGGCGGCGTCGGGCTGCGCCACGATCTTCGGAAACCACGCACCCGGACGCACGCCACCGAGCACCTCTTCACCGTTCCCTCCGGCCGCGACCGCCGGGGTCACGGCTCGAACTTGTATCCCAGTCCCCGGACGGTCACCAGGTGCCGCGGGTTGCCGGGTTCGTGCTCAATCTTTGTCCGCAGTCGTTTGACGTGGACATCCAGGGTCTTGGTGTCGCCGACGTAGTCCGACCCCCAGACCCGGTCGATCAGTTGGCCCCGGGTCAGCACCCGGCCCGCGTTGCGCAGGAACATCTCCAACAGCTCGAACTCCTTGAGCGGCAGGGTGACCGTGGTCCCGTCGACGGTGACGACATGGCGCTCAACGTCCATCCGGACCGGGCCGGCCTCCAACGTCGCGTCCCCCACCTCCTCGTTCTCCGACCGCCGCCGCAGCACCGCGCGGATCCGCGCCACCAGCTCCCGGGCGGAGAACGGCTTCGTGACGTAGTCGTCCGCTCCGAGTTCCAGCCCGAGCACCTTGTCGATCTCGCTGTCCCGAGCGGTCAGCATGATGATCGGCACAGTGGAACGGGTTCGCAAGGTTCGGCACACTTCCGTGCCCGACAGCCCCGGCAGCATGAGGTCCAGCAGGANAAGATCANCCCCCCGCCGATCGAACTCGGCCAACGCGCTGGGGCCGTCGGCGACGACCCCCACCTCGAAGCCCTCCCGTTCCAACATGAACGACAACGCGTCGGAGAAGGACTCCTCGTCCTCGACCACGAGCAGCCGGGTCACCTGTTCGCTCCCCTTGTTACGTTGGACGGACCGGCCGNCCCGGACCGCTTCCTGTTACCGTCGATGGGACGGGTGGACCCGCCGCGTCTACCGGTCATGACCGATACCGTTCACCGTTCACGAACCGCCACCGAGTTCATCATCGCCATGATGTTCACCATCGCCCCGACCGCGGGCGTCGGCATCGGCCCCGACGACGTCGAAGCCATCCACCCCGTCATCCTCGCGGGTTTCGTCCGAGCCGTCCGTCATCGCATCGTCATCGTCGCCGGTGAACAGCGGCAACCGGAGCGTGAAGGTGGAACCCGCGCCCTCGGCGCTCCACACAGAGACCACGCCGCCGTGATTGGTCGCGATGTGCTTGACGATGGCGAGCCCCAGGCCGGTCCCACCGGTCGCGCGGGATCGCGCCGGATCCGCCCGATAGAAGCGTTCGAAGACCCGTTCCAGGTCCTTCTCCGCGATCCCGATGCCCTCGTCGGCGACGGAGATCTCCACGGTCTCACCGCTGCGCCGAACCCCGAGCACAACCCGGGTGCCACGCGGCGAGTAGCTGATCGCATTGTCGAGCAGGTTCGCGACGGCGGTCACGAGCTGGCCCTCATCCCCACACACCGGCAGGTCACCGTCGCCGATCACCGCAACCGAGATCGCCTGGGCCTGCGCTGCCAGCCGGGTGCGGTCGACCGCCTCGGTGAGCACCGCGGACGCCCGCATCGGCCGCAGGTTGGGCAGCGGATCGGCGCCCTGCAGCCGGGAGAGATCGATGATCTCCTGAACAAGACGGGCGAGCCGGGTCGATTCGTGGGTCATCCGGGAGGCGAACCGGCGGACTGCCACCGGGTCCTCGCAGGCCGCGGCGACCGCTTCGGCGAGGACGTGCAACGCACCGACCGGCGTCTTGAGCTCGTGGCTGATGTTCGCCACGAAGTCCCGACGGACGGCCTCGACCCGACGCGACTCGGTAATGTCATCCACGATGACGGCGACATGACCGGACGAGTCCAGCAGCCGGGCCCGGGCACGCACCGCCAGCCCCTCCTGGTCCGGTCGGGGACGGGTGAGGGGGGGCTCGGGGACGGGCGGCAGCTCAAGCTGCCGCTCCTGGTCACTGCCCGCGAGCCGGGTGGCCCGGACGAGATCGGCCAGCTCCGCCACCGCGATCTCGTCGGCGGCGACCACACCCATACGTCGCGCGACCATGTTCACCAGGACCACCCGGTCCGCGGCGTCGAGGACGAGCAGACCGGTCGGCAGGCCGGCGATCACCCGACGCACGAGCCTTGCCGGCAAGGTCATGCCGCCGGTGTCCCCGCCGGACGCCGAACCAGTAGTCAGGTCAGTCGTCGAACCGGCTGTTCCAGGCACCGCTGTCATCGTCCACCATCGTCCGCTCACCCTGTACGGCCTGCCGACCTGCACGAGCCGCGGATGCGGTGTGTACCGGTTGTCATGGCATCCGCCGACCTGTCACCCACTCGCCGCATGCTAGGTGTCCGCATGCCACCTAGGTATTGCTCTGCAAGCCTCCACCGCCGATCGTCGCTAGCTGTTCATCAGACCCATCGTCAATGTTCACCAGAGAGCGAGAGGTCCGCATCATCGTCAGAACCGGAGCGACGCAAGTACCCAGAAGCACCATGATCGAATCAATCCCTCAGGATCTCTGACCCCTCGATCCCCCACCGAATGAGAAGGAGCCGTCCGTGCGGGACGCCTTCACCGACGAACTCGACAGCATCAACCGGTCCCTGATCGAGATGACCAACCTGGTCGCCTCGGCCATGGCCCGGGCCACCACCGCTCTCCTCGACGCCGATCTCCAACTCGCCGAGAACGTCATCAGCGGAGACGAGACGGTCGACCTGCTGCGCAACGAGATCGAGGAGCGGGCCTTCGACGTGATGGCCCGCCAGGCCCCGGTCGCCACCGATCTGAGGATGATGGTGGCCACGCTGCGGATCGTCGCCGACCTGGAGCGGATGGGCGACCTCGCCCTGCACGTGGCGAAGGTCGCCCGCCGGCGCTACCCGGGCCGGGCGGTCCCGCCGGAGCTCCGGGCGACCCTGCTGGAGATGGGGCAGGTCGCGCAGCGCATCGTCGCGAAGGCCGGATCGGTGATCGCCAGCCGGGACACCGACCTCGCCAAGCAGCTGGAGGCCGACGACGACGCGATGGACGGGCTGCACCGCGCCCTGTTCCACATACTGATCGAGAAGCCCTGGCCGCACGGGATGGAGGCGGCGATCGACATCACTCTCTGCGGCCGCTACTACGAGCGGTACGCCGACCATGCGGTCTCGGTCGCCCGCCGGGTGCTCTACCTGGTCACCGGGGATTCCAGCGGCGCGTGAGGGCACCCGGGGAGATCCGCCCCCGGTCTCGCGCGGGCGTGGCCCCCACGCACGGCCCGACGGTTCCCCGCGTGCATCCCGCCGGCGCTACGGCGGCTGCCCGTGATGGCCCGCGATGATGGCACGGGCCGGTCGGGACTATATGACTCAGTCGGGACTATATGATTATAGTCCCGACTATTTTTAGCCTCGACTATCTTCTTGATTGCTTTTCTGACTACTTCTTGGTGCCCTGCGCGGCGACGGCGGCCGCGGCGAGCGCCGCGGCGTCGGGGTCGAGGTACCCCGAGCTCACCACACCCAGCTGGTCGTCCAGCTCGTAGCGCAGCGGGATGCCGGTGGGGATGTTGAGCCCGGCGATGTCAGTGTCGCTGATGTGATCGAGATGCTTCACCAGGGCGCGCAGCGAGTTGCCATGCGCCGCCACCAGGACGGTACGGCCGGTCCGCAGGTCCGGCACGATCGCGTCGTACCAGTAGGGCAGCATCCGGGCAACGACGTCGGCGAGGCACTCGGTCCGCGGGATGACGTCGGGGGCAAGGTCGTCATAGCGCTCGTCCACCCCGCTGACCTGCTCCGGACCGATCTCCGGCGGCGGCGTGTCATAGGAGCGACGCCAGAGCTGGAACTGCTCCGCGCCGAACTTCTCCAGCGTCTCCGCCTTGTTCAGGCCCTGCAGGCCGCCGTAGTGCCGCTCGTTGAGCCGCCAGGTGCGGCGAACCGGAACCCAGGTGCGCCCGGCGGCATCCAGCGCCAGCCAGGCGGTGCGGATCGCCCTGGTCAGCAGGGACGTGTGCACCACGTCCGGCAGGACGCCGGACTCCCGCAGCAGCTCACCCCCGCGAGTGGCCTCCTTGGCACCCTTCTCGGAAAGATCAACGTCCACCCAGCCGGTGAACAGGTTTTCGCGGTTCCAAATGCTCTCACCGTGGCGGAGCAGGACGAGCGTCGGCATACCCGAGATCCTGCCCGCTCGGCGGCCCGCTCGGCCAGCATTGCCGGTTGTTGCCTGTGACTCCCCGGCTCGGGGCCGGTCGTGCCGGCGACCGGTTGTCACCCGGCGGCAGGACAGGAATCCGGCGGCACGACAGGAATTCATCCGGAACTGAACGACCCCCGGGCGCTCCGCCGCCGCGCGAAGCGGAGGCGGGCCGTCGGGACTTGCGACGGCGCCCGGGGGTCGGGTGTCTGCCTGGTTCTCGCCGGTGCCGGTGCCCATGGGCCACCCGGCTAGAGGTGAGGACCACGAGACCGGCTAGCGGACAGCCACCTCACGAGTCCTATGAGCATACAAAGCCTGGACCACCTCCCTTCTCGTGTACCCGTGACGCTACGCGGACCCAGGGGCGCATCGCAACGGCTTTTCCGCGCGCGTTGATGGGACGCTCCTGACACCGGCCGGTCGGAACAGCCAGGCCACCCGCGCGGGCCCGGGGCCACAGCCGAACCGTGCGCGGACCCGGCCGAGGCACGCCACGGGGACCTAGACTGAGTCCCATGACCGCAGGGTCCCTCACGACGCCCGCCTCGCTCTCCCCGTTGCTCGGCCTGCCGGGTGCGGTGGCCGGCACTGCCGAAGACGACGCGGTCGCCGCCCACTACGGCGATCCGCTACGGGAACAGCGCGCGGTGCGCGGCGGTGCCGCCGTCGTCGACAGATCACATCGGGACGTGCTGCGCGTCTCCGGCCCCGACCGGCTCTCCTGGCTGCACAGCATCACCTCTCAGCATCTGTCCGCGCTGGGCGCGCTGCGGGGCACCGAGGCGCTGGTGCTCTCCCCGCACGGCCACGTCGAACACCATCTCGTCCTCGCCGACGACGGCACGTCCACCTGGGTGGACGTCGAGCCCGGCACCGGCGGCATCCTGCTGCGCTACCTGGAGTCGATGCGCTTCATGCTCCGAGTGGAGCCAGCGGACCTCGGCGCGGTGACGGCGGTGCTCAGCGTGCTCGGGCCAAGGGCCGCGCAGGTCGCGGCCGCGGCACTGGGCGGGCCGGGTGACGGCGCGCCCGGCCCGGGCCTGCCCGAACCACAGGCACCCGGCCCGGTCGGGGCGCCGATCACCGGTCCCTACCCGGTCGGCCGTACCGGGACGGGCACGCTGGTCCGGCGGATGCCCCACGGCGTCGACCTCCTCGTCGGCCGGGCCGACCTGACCGGCACCGTCGAGCGGCTGCGCGCCGCCGGGGCGGGTCTGGCCGGGCTGTCCGCCTTCGACGCCATGCGCATCGCCTCCCGACGGCCCCGGCTCAGCCGGGAGACCGACCATCGCACCATTCCGCACGAGGTGGGGTGGCTGGCGAGCGCCGTGCACCTGGACAAGGGCTGCTACCGCGGGCAGGAAACCGTCGCCCGGGTGCACAACCTCGGTCGCCCGCCGCGGCGGCTGGTGCTGCTGCATCTCGACGGCACGGTGGCGGCGCCCCGTTCCACCGTCACGGTCGGCGGGCGCGAGGTCGGGTTTGTCGGCAGCTCCGAGGTCCACGAGGAACTCGGCCCCATCGCCCTGGCGGTGATCAAGCGGTCCGTGCCGACGGATGCCTCCCTCGTCGTCGCCGATCCCGACGGCGCGCCGCTGGCCGCCGCGATCGATCCGGACGACGAGCCAGCCACGACGGCGCCGAAGCGTCCCGCCGGGCGGCTGCGTTCCTGATTCCCGGCCGGCTCGGGTTCCGGCCGGCTCAGACAGTCCGGGCGAGGATCTGATCGAGTTCCCGCACCGCCGGGTCGGTGCCGTGCCGCCGCAGCCGGCGGCGCAGCTCGTCGGCCCGGCGGGCGTTGCGCTTGGATCGCGTCGCCGCCAGCATCGGCAGGGCCTGGCGGGTCAGCTCGCACCCGTGATCGACGTTACCGAGATCCATCTGGACCGCGGCCCACCGAAGCAGGTAGGTGGCCCGGTCCCGGGCCCGGGAGTCTGGCTGGATCGCCAGGGAGCGTTCCAGCCACCGGTCCGCCTGCGCGAGGTGACCGAGATCGATGTAGCAGCTGCCGATCTGCGCCTGGTACTCGGCCTCGTCGAAGTAGGACGACCAGGCGGGCTCCTCAGGCCGCGCGGTGACCATCGCTTCCTCCGAGCAGGCCAGCGCCTGCGCGCAGGCGCTGGCCTCCCCGAGCGCGGCATGGGCACGGGCCCGCCGCATGTGCAGCATGGCGCCGACGCGACCGGACGCCCCCCCGGCGCTGGCCACGGCGGCCTCGGCCAGATCCACCGCCTCCCGTGGGCGGGCGAAGTCCACGCATTGCAGGGACATGTTCTTCAGCACGTTCGCACCGAGCATGCGGTCCCCGCCGGCGTGCGCGGCATGCAGCGCGGTGATCCAGTACCGCTGGGCGGCCGTCTGGAAGCCGGCGTCGAACGAGACCCATCCCGCGAACCGGGCGAGCTCCGCGGCCACCAGATGCAGGTGACGGCCCACGTGCTCGGTATAGGATCCGCGCGCCAGCAGGTCCGCCACCACGCCGAGCTCGGCGTCGACCAGCCGGCGCACGCTCTCCCCACCGAGCCGCTCATCCATGACCCGTAGCCCGGGGATGTTGTGCTCGATCCGGTTCACGATCTGGTCGTCGACCCGTCCCCCGTTCAGGGCCGCCGCCAGCCGGGCCGGTTCCATGCCGAGCCACTGCGTCGCGAGTTCCGCCACCCCGGTCCCAGTGATCGTCAGGAAGCCGCGGCGGTCGGAGAGCGCGTCCTCGACGACGTCCATGATCGAGGTTATGCTGCCACCCGGCGTCCACGGGTACTCGGTGCGCACCGCGTCGCCGGTCGGTAGCCACGCGGGCCAGGGGTGCGACTCCAGGCGATCGTTAGGCACGCCGAGCTCCGCGGCGAGCGCGAGCTGGGACACCCGGTCGGGCACGACCCCACGGTGCTCCCAGCGCCAGACCTTCTGCCGCTCGGCGGCCATGTTCGCCACCCCGAGGTCACGTGCGCGGCGGGCCACGACCCGCGCCAGACGCTGGTAGGACCACCCGCGCTGGGCTCGGATGAACGCAAGCGGATGAGTGCAGGCATGAGCGTTATCCGTCAGCATCGACGATCTCCTCGCAGTCGCATCTCCAGGGGCACTTCCGTGAGTACCTACTAACGCTATGTCGCGACATCTTGGTGCTCCAAGAGACGACTCCGGTGCGATGCGTGCACAGAGGTCACTCCCGGACCACTGGCGGGCCCTGATTGCACGCATGTCCGCCGAGCGTCCGAAAAAAGCGTGTTATATTTTTTTGACCGAATGCGACCACGTCGACCGGTCAGAAATTCTCCCGAGTCGGGCAGCCGGGGACAGGCCCACGGGGAGGGCCCCTCCGCGATTCACGCGGCGCCGATCCGACTGGACGCGCGGGGTGGGAGGGGGGACGGCTGCGGCGGATCGAGGCCGCGCCGCGTCAGATCCGGGCGCCGGCGGCGTCGAAGAAGGTCAGGGTGGACAGCGGTGCGCGCAGGGTGACCCGCATGCCCACGCCGGGCACCTCAGCGGCGTCGACCCTGACGGCGAGCACCCCGGCGGAGGTCCGGACGTACACCGTCCGCTCCGCCCCGAGCCGCTCGCTCACCACGACCTCACCGGTTACCCGCAGCGCGTCCGACGCCAGCGCCACCGGCGCCACCACGGCGTCCGCCGGTACCGATCCCGATCCAGTGGAAGCCGCCGCCACCAGGACCAGGTGCTCGGGCCGGACTCCGAATGCCGTCGCGCCGGCGGGGGCGGGCAGGGCGAATCCGTCCCCGTGCAGTTGGCCGTCATGCCAGCGTCCCTCCCGGACGTTCATCGGCGGGCTGCCGATGAACGCCGCGACGAAGCGCGTGGCGGGCCGGTCGTAGATCTCGTCGGGCGTCCCGATCTGCTGCAGCCGGCCGCCGCTGAGCACCGCGACCCGGTCACCGACCGCCATCGCCTCGGCCTGGTCGTGCGTGACGAACAGGGCGGTGGTGCCGAGCCGGCGCAGCAGGCCCACGATCTCGACCCGCAGATCGACCCGGAGCTGGGCGTCGAGCCCCGACATCGGCTCGTCCAACAGGATCACCCNGGCCCGGGNCGCGAGTGCCCGGCCGATCGCGACCCGCTGGCGCTGGCCCCCGGACATCTTCGCGGGCCGGCGAGCTGCCAGCTCACCGATGCCGAGCATGTCCAGCGTCTCACGGGCCCGGGCCACCGCCGCGGCCTTCGGCAGGCCGCGGCCGTGACGCAACGCCAGAGTGAGGTTCTCCAGCGCCGTCAGATGCGGGTAGAGCGCGAAATGCTGGAAGACCATGGACACGTCCCGGCGGTGGGGTGCGACGCCAAGCTGGCTGACCGCGCCGAAACGCAGATCACCCGACGTCGGCTCCTCGAGCCCGGCGCAGATCCGCAGCAGCGTCGACTTGCCCGAGCCGGACGGTCCGAGCAGCGCGACGATCTCCCCCGGCGCAACCGTCAGCGTGACGTCGCGCAGCGCATGGACCGGGCCGAACGACCGGCCCAGCCCGTCGATCTCGATCGGCACCCCCGCGGTGGCGGCCGTCACCACGGCGGGTCCGTCGGCCGGTTCCGTGATCCGGGTCATCGGTCTCTCCCGCGGCGTCCGCCGGTCAACGGGTGAGTTCCACAGCCTGGCTCTGGGCCGCGGCGAGGGCCCTGACCGGGTCCTCGCCCTTAAGGATGCGCTGCACCTGGTCCGAGATCGCGCTCGGGACCTCCCCGCCGCGGGCCCCGCTCCAAGCCGGCGCCTTCACCAGCGAGGGGATGAGCGCGTTGAACGGCTTGAGCTGCGGATAGGTCTCGTAGAACGACCCGAGCTGGCTGACGGCCTGAGTATCCACCGGGATGTAGCTCAACGCCTCCGTGCTCGCGGCCACGACGTCCGGCGAAAGCAGCGACACGACCAGTTCGGTCGCCATCTCCCGCTGGCAGCGGTCGGTGGACAGGACCGTCAGCGCGTTGCCGCCCGCGACCGGGTGCTGGGTCCCGCCGGGCAGAGTCGGGAACGGGACCGCGCCGGCCCGGAAACCCTTCGTCCCCTGCCCCGCGATGAACTTCAGCCCGCCGGCCACGGAGGCCACCGTCACGGCGGTCATCGCCGTCTGCCGGCGGATGCCGAACCGCAGCAGGCCCTGCTGGGTCGGATCGGCGGAGTGCGTGCCGTAGCTCGCGGCCTTCGCGAGGAACGCGGCGGCCTCGCGGGCCGCCGGGGTGTTCAGGGCGGGCCGACCGTTCGCGTCCTGGATCGGCGTCCCCTTGGAGCTGGCCAGGGTGTTGAGGATCCACTGCCCGAACTGCTGGCCGGTCGGCAGGTCGAGGGGCTGGATATTCTGACCCGAAGCCTTGATCTTGTCGGCGGCGGCGATCACCCCGTCGGTCGTGCCCAGCGTCGCCGGATCGACGCCGGCCTTCTGCAGCACGTCGAGGTTGTAGACCAGGGCCAGAGACGACACCTGCTGGGGAATGCCGATCTGCTTCCCGGCGACCTGCCCGAGGCCGACCAGCCGTTGGTCGTAGGACGCGCGCAGCAGGCGCGGGGAGAGCTCCTGGGCGCCGAGGTCCCGGGCGAAGGTCGGGAGCAGGTCGAAGCCGGCGACCGCCACGTCGACGGAACGGCCGGCCGAGCGGTCGGCGCTGATCTGCTGGACGAGGGAGGTGTAGTCCGGCGCACTCGTGTTGAGGTCCACGGTGAGGCCGGGATGCGCCTTCTCCAGATAGGCCTTGCCGGATTTCGCGACGTCGTTGAGCGTGCCGACGGCGGACATCCGCAGCGTCTTGACCTGGGCCACGCAGGCGGGCGACGCCTTGGCGCCCGCCACGTTGTCGACGCCGGCGTCGGCTGGACGGGCCGTGGGGCGCAGGCTCTCCGCGGGGTCTGCCGGGCTCGCGTCACCACCGCCGCCGCACGCGGTCAGGATGATCATCGCGGCGGCGACGGGCAGCGGCAGCATTCGGCGAATACGGATCACACGTTCTTCCTCTCAGGCACCGGCACCCGTACCGGTAATTCCGGCGGCGAGACGGCGTTGGGCGGCGACGAAGACGACGAGCGACGGCAGGCTGATGATCAGCGCGGCCGCGGCGAGCTCGGTGAAGTCCGGAATGACGGAGGAGGAGTCGGTCATCAGGCGCGCGAGCGCCAGCGGCGGGGNGGCGNTGTCCGGCGACCGCGCGACCAGCAGCGGCCACAGGTACTCGTTGTACGACAACAGGAAGCTGAACACCGATACGGAGGCGATCGCGGGCGCGGCGAGCGGCACGATGATCGTCCACAGCGTCCGCCAGGTACCGAGCCCGTCCATCCGCGCGGCTTCCAGGACCGACCCCGGGATGGTACTCATGTACTGCCGGAGCATGAAGATCATCGCCGCGTGTGTCATGAACGGCAGGACCAGGCCGACCCGGGTGTCAGCGAGTCCGAGCGCGGAAATGGTGACGTAGTTCGGCACGGCGGTGATCTGGGTCGGCACCAGCAGGGNGGCGAGCACCACCGCGAAGGCTGCCGTACGCCCGCGAAAGCGCAGACAGGCGAAGGCGTAGGCGGCCGGGATCGCCGTCACGAGCTGCAACGCGAGGATCGCCAGGCTCACCGCCACCCCCGTGAGCAGGGCAGGTCCGAGATCACCGGCGTACCAGGCGCGGTCGAACGAGCTCAGGTCGATGCTGGACGGGATCGGGTTCGACGTCAGCGCCAGCGCGGTCTGCCGCGGCCCAACGGCGGTCCGCACCATCCAGACGAAGGGCAGGACGGCCGCGACGATGCCGATCGTGAGCAGGACGAGACGCCCGATCGTCGGTCCGGTCGGTGACCGGCGGCGACCGCGCCGCGATGCCGGGATCCGCGCCGGCGCCGATCCCGGTTGCGGGGCCCGCCGACGCGAGGCTCGCCGCACGGCGTGGCCACGGGGCGTCGGCCCGGACGCCGGACTGGAGGTGTCGACGCTCACGCGGCGGCCTCCCGGGTGCGTCGGATGCGGCGCCCGAGCAGCCCACCAGCGGCACCCAGTGCCACGATCACGACAAACAGCATCAGGGCGATCATCGAGGCATATCCGATGCGGAACGATCCAGTGAATCCGACCTCGTAAATGTAGTAAATGATCGTCGTGCTGGAGTCCAGGGGGCCACCTTTCGTGAGCACCGCGACCGTTTCGAAGGTCTGCAGGGTCAGAATGGTGACGAACATCCCCAGGAAGATCGTCGTCGGGGCGAGCAGCGGCAGGGTGATGTGACGCAGCCGGGCGAATCCGTGGATGCCGTCCACGTCCGCCGCCTCGTACACCGATCTCGGGATCGCCGTCAGCCCGGCGAGATAGACGACGAAGACGAAGCTCGTCAGCCGCCAACCACCGACGAGGGCCACCACCGGCAACGCGGTCGAGGTGTCGCCGAGCCAGTCGACCGGAGCCACCCCGAACAGCCCGACGACGGTGTTCGCGAGACCGTCGGGGCTGCTGTCGAACATGTAGGCAAACACGACCGCCATGGCCACAATATTCGCACTGACCGGAAGAAACAGCGCACATCGCACCAGCGCCCGGCCATGGGTCACCCGTTCGGCGGCCAGCGCGAGCGCCAGCCCGATCGCGATCGCGGGTACCACCGTGAGGGCGCAGTACAGCAGCGTGTTGCGCACGGCGCCGGCCAGGTCCGCGTCGGAGAGAGCGGTACGCAGGTTCGCCGTGCCGACCCAGTCGAAACGCGGTCCCGTCAGGGTCTTGTCCGTGCCCGCGATGAACGCCGACACCAATGCGGGCCCGATGACGAAAACACCGAGTCCCACGAACGCCGGCAGCAACAACACCCCGGCTCGCCAGCCCGCCCGGCTATCACCCGCCTCACGCGTCACAGTTATGCATCCTGGCCCCACCTGTGCCGGGATGCCGGTACGGGGGTGGCTCCCGCGGAGGAGCAGCCGGTGCCTGCACGTGCCGTCCGGTCCGTCCACATCCCCCGCGCCACCGCCAACGGCCCAGGCGGCACCGCCAACGACTCGGATCGACCCCCACGGCCCACGCGCCGCACCCGGTCGACGGCGAATCGTGGTGACCGATCCGTGGCGGCTGTCCCCTCAACGGCCAACGCCTGCAAGAATGACAGGAAACGTCAGTCGATCTTCGGGAACACCATGAGCGACCGCAGCGAGCCCGACCACGCCTCCGCCTGGGGGCGTGTCGCCGATGACGGCACGGTCTTCGTTCGCACGGCCAGCGGCGAACGTGCCGTCGGATCATGGCGGGCCGGCAGTCTCCGTGAGGGTCTGGCCCACTTCGAGCGCCGCTTCGACGATCTGTCCGCCGAGGTCGAGCTGCTCGAGCGGCGGCTGACGGTCAGCGGGGTCGATCCGGCCGGGATCGTCGGCAGCGCACGGCGGCTGCTCGATTCCCTCGACGAGGCCGCGGTCGTCGGTGATCTGGATGCGCTGCGCACGCGGCTGGAGGCCGTGGTCGCCGCCACTGAGGAACATCGCTCCGCGCTCGCTGCCGAGCGGGCCGAGCGGGCCGGCCGGATCGCCGCGGCCAAGGAGCAGCTGGTCGCCGAGGCCGAACGGCTCGGCCGCAGCTCGGAGTGGAAGACCGCCGGGGAGCGGTTCCGCGCGCTCGCCGAGGAGTTCCGCGCCGCCGGCTCGTTGGACAAGCGCACCGACTCGGCGCTGTGGCGGCGCATCGCCACGGCCCGGGACGAGTTCACCCGCCGCCGGACCGCGCACTTCGCCGCCCTCGACACGCAGCGGGCCCGTTCGAGGGAACGGAAGGAGGCGATCATCGCCGAGGCGGAGGCGCTGTCCGACTCCACCGACTGGGCCGGCACGGCCGCCCGCTACCGGGCGTTGCTCGCCGACTGGAAGGCCGCCGGTCGCGCGGCAAAGGATATCGACGACGCGTTGTGGAACCGCTTCCGNGCGGCGCAGGACGCNTTCTTCNCCCGCCGCAACGAGGCCAATGCCGAGCGCGACGCCGAGTTGCGCGAAAACCAGGTCAAGAAGGAGAAACTGCTGGCCGAGGCGACGGCGTTGGATCCGGCCGATACCGACCGCTCGCTGCGTCGTCTCCGGGAGATCCAGGACCGCTGGGACGAGATCGGACGGGTCCCCCGGGAGGTCGCGGGCTCCCTGGAGCGGCAGATGGCGGCCATCGGCGACAAGCTGCGCGAGGCCTCCGACGCCCGCTGGGCCCAGCGCTCCCTCGCTTCCTCACCATTCGTGACGAAGCTGCGGGAATCCGTCGCGAAATTGGAGGCGAAGCTGGCCCGGGCCCAGGCCGCCGGACGCACCAAGGAGATCGCCGACACCGAGTCCGCCCTCGCCGCCCAGCGGGCCTGGCTGGCCCAAGCCGAGGGACAGTCCCACAACGACTGAGCCGCGCCGGCAGGCGCGGGCGCTTCGTATGGACCCGAAAACGGGGAACTGCGGCATCCGCCGTGGTCGAAGGGGCGAAGGTCCGCGGAGTACCAGGTGGTGCACCTCGGGGCGGACACGTCCAAAGAGCGCTAACTGACCGCTTGCCAGAGTTAGCAACCCGACGTATCGTCGACTGCGTTGGTGATGTGTTGTGGCGGCGCACTCGTTTCCGTGCCGACCGGAGCTTGCCGAGGCAGCATGGCCTCCCCTGAATCGCAGCGTCCACGGACGGCGGGCTCTCGGCGGACGGTCGTCCGCGGAGTCCGAGGAGTCCGCGGAGTCCTCGGCCGCGGGGTCCAGCCGTATGCCGAGGTTCACGGANGGNGGGGCGCCCGCCATGGGCGCGGCAACCCGCCTCGCCCTCCGGCGAAGGAGGCGTTCGACCCGGTGGCGGCCCTGAATGTGCGCGATCTCGGCGATTTCATCCGCGATCAGCGGCACAGCGCACAGATCTCCCTTCGTCAACTCGCCAAGCAGGCCGGGGTGAGCAACCCTTACCTCAGTCAGATCGAGCGAGGCCTCCGGCGGCCGTCCGCGGAGATTCTTCAGCAGATCGCGAAGGCGCTCCGCATCTCCGCCGAAGTGCTCTACGTGCAGGCCGGAATTCTGGAGGAACGGCAGGGCGAAGAGAACGTCATGGCTGCCGTGCTGGCGGACGAATCCCTGTCCGAACGACAGAAGCAGGTCGTGCTCGACATCTACGAGGCGTTCTGCCGGGAGAACGCCATCGCGGCGCGGGCCGGCCGCGGCCACCCGGACAGCGACGCCGAGGCCGGGCCGCGCGGGTTCGTCCCCGGCGAGCCCGCCGCCCCGACCGCGGGTCCGGCCGCCATCGGTGATTCGGCATCCGCACGGGGTCCGGCCGCCACCGCGGGAGCGACCTTCGCGGAGCCGACGACGAAACGGAGATCCGCCCGACAGGCGTCGGCGACATCCCGGGGCGGCACCACCACCGCGGCGCGGTCGGCCTCGTCGGACGGTACGGGTAAGCCGTCCCCGGGGACCGCCCCGGGCCGCACCAGGCGATCGAAGGCCACGGGAGGCGAACCGGCGGCGGCGACGAGGACCGAGAGCGGTCCGATCACCGGCGCTCCCCCCGCGTCCCTACCCACACCGGCAGCACCGGCAGCACCGGCAGCACCGGCAGCACCGGCAGCACCGGCTCCGCAGCCGACCACCGACAACCCGGTCGATCAGACCTAGATCGACCGGCGGAGACCGCGACGAAAAGGAAAGCGGTACTCCGTTCCTGTACGGCCTATCACCATCCTGACCCTCACATCATTTACCCGACCTTTCACCCGTCGGCGACGAGGCGCTAACAGGAAATCTCTACACGAAATCAACGAATCTTCGAACCGAGGGAGACATCATGGCCACCACGCGCACGACGAACCGCCCCGCCAGCCGTCCCACCGCCCGCGTCAGCGCGCAGGCCCAGGAGGACACGGCCGAGGCGAGGGCCGAAGTCAGGGTTCCGCTGGCGGAGGTGCGCAAGCCGCTCTACGCGTCGGTGGGAGCGGCGGATCTCGCTGTGGCGAAGCTGCTCGCCCTGCCGACGACCACAAGCACCGAGGTTCGGAAGATCTCCGACCGGGTCGGCGCGCTGCCTACCCAGGCGGCGCGGGTTCCGACCCAGGTCGGGACGGCCGTGCGTGCGCTGCCGGCCACCGTCACCTCCCAGATCTCCGACCTGCAGGGACGCGCCACCTACCTCTACAACAGCTTCGCCACCCGGGGCGAGAAGCGGGTGGCGAGCATCCGGCGCAGCCCGGCCACGGAGGAGGCGGTGCAGCGCACCCGGACGGCAGTGAGCCAGACCCGCGCCGCGCGCACCTCGAGTCGCAAGGCGGCCGAGGCGGTCGGCCGGGCCGTGACCGAGGCCGCCCCCGAGAAGTAACGGCCCGCGAACATCGACACACCGGATCACCAACGGACGGTCATTGACCTGTTCCGGTCGACCACGGGTCCGGGGCCTGCTGTCCGGGGCCCGTGGTCCGATGTGTTGTATTAACTTATGCGCTATCGCCCGCTGGGATCCTCCGGACTACTGGTGTCTGTCGTCGGCCTCGGCTGCAACAATTTCGGCTCGCGCGTCGACCTCACCGGCACCCGTGCGGTCGTCGACGCGGCGCTCGACGCCGGGATCACGTTCTTCGACACCGCCGACACCTACGGGAACAAGGGCGGCTCGGAGACGCTTCTCGGGCACGTGCTGCGAGGCCGCCGCGACGATGTCGTCCTCGCCACAAAATTCGGCAACGACATGGGCGGCATGTACGGCCAGGACTTCAGCGCGCGGGCGTCCCGGCGGTACATCCGCAAGGCGGTCGAGGGTTCGCTGAGCCGGCTGCAGACCGACTACATCGACCTCTACCAGCTGCACACCCTGGACGCCTTCACGCCGATCGAGGAGACGCTCGAGGCCCTCGATGAGATCGTCAAGGAGGGCAAGGTCCGTNACATCGGTGCCTGCAACCTCGATGCCTGGCAGGTCGCCGACGCGGAGTGGACCGCCCGGGCATCCGGGACGACCCGCTTCATCTCCGCGCAGAACCACTACAACCTGCTGGAACGGGGCGTGGAGGCAGAGCTCGTGCCGGCCGCCCAGAAGTACGGCATCGGCGTCATCCCGTACTACCCGCTGGCGAACGGCCTGCTCACCGGCAAGTACCAGCGCGACGAGGTGCCGGCACCCGGCACCCGGCTGGCCGGCCGGCAGGACGAGCTGACCGACGAGGTCTTCGACCGGCTGGACGCCCTGGAAACCTTTGCGCGGGAGCGGGACCGGTCACTGCTGGACGTCACGATCGGCGGGCTGGCCGCCCAGCCCGGGGTCGCCTCGGTCATCGCCGGCGCGACCAGCCCGGTCCAGGTGCGCGCCAATGCCGTGGCCGGTCAGTGGCAGCCCCGCGCGGACGACCTCGCGGTGCTCGACAAGATCGCCGTGACCCGCCGTCCCGCCGACTGAACGCGGGACCGACGGATCCACGATCCGGGACGTCCCGTCAGATCTCCGCTGGGGCGTCCCGCACCGCACCGGCAGAACGCCCGAACCGCCCGCCGGGGGCCAGTCGATGGTCAGCTCGCCCAGCCGCCAGCGCCGCCGGTCGCCGCGGACCGGCCAGCCCTGGGCCCGCAGATCCGCCACGGCTGCGATCCACCGCTGGCGTGGGGAGAAGACGGCCCGCGGCGCGGCCCGCTCCCAGGCGCGGTCGAAGGCCGTGAACAGCCGGTGGACGTCATGGCCGGGCACGTTGTGCTCGATGAGCGCCTTGGGGAGCCGCTCGGCGAGCTCGGACGGACGGGCGAGGCTCGCCAGATGCGCGGAGAGGGTCAGCGTGGGCCCGGCCGGGCCCCGCGCGCCGGACGGCAGCCAGGCCGGCGCCGCTCCCGGGGCCGGAAGACCGAACCAGCAGGCGCGCCGACCCGTCTCATCGCAGGTTCCCTCGACGAGCATCCCGCCCGGGGCGAGCCGCGCCAGCATCGTCGCCCACGCGCCGGGGACCGCCGCCTCGGGATACTGCCGTAGCACGTTCAGGGCACGCACCAGCACCGGGCGCTCCCCTGGCGGCGGAAGCTCGAACCCGCCGCGGGTGAACCGCAGCCCGGGAGGTCTCGCGGCCGGAGCGGCCCGGGTGACCCGGTCCTGGTCGAGCTCCAGGCCGACGACGCGCACGCCCGGACGCACCGTTCGCAGCCGCTCGTAGAGCTCCACCGTGGTCACCGGAGACGCGCCGAAGCCGAGATCGACGACCAGGGGATCCGCCGCCCCACGCAGCAGCGCGGCGGCCGCGTCGAGCGTCCAGCGATCGATCCGTCGCAACCGGTTCGGCGCGGTGGTACCCCGGGTGGGCATCCCGAGGGCACGCGCCCGTCCGGCCGCGAGCCGCGGCTCCCGACGGGAGGAGTTCGTCACGGATCCACCCTGGCAGACCGGCAGACCGGCAGACCGGCGGACCAGGGACCGGCCGGGAGCCCGAAGGGGGGAGACCAACAGTTGACCCGACAACCGGCCGGGTAGAACGGTTGGAGACGTGTTCGTCCACAGCAGGGTTGGTCGTGTCGGGCAGGCGCCGGTGGCGTGCGGATGCGGAGGTGCTCGATGCGTCTGATCAGAAGTGGCGCCGCCCAGGTCCGCGGTGAGGCCGAACGGCGCGGGCGGCCCAGCCGGGTCGCGATGCTGTCCATGCACACCTCACCAATGGAACAGCCGGGAACGGGCGATGCCGGGGGGCTCAACGTCTACGTCGTCGAGCTGTCTCGGCAGCTCGCGGCGCTGGGGGTGGAGGTCGAGGTGTTCACCCGCGCGGTGAGCAGCAAGCTGCCGACCTCGGCCGAGCTGTTGCCGGGTGTGACGGTCCGCCACGTTGACGCCGGCCCGTTCGAGGAGATCCACCGGGAGGATCTTCCCGCCTGGCTGTGTGCGTTCACCGCGGCTCTGCTGCGCGCCGAGGCCGGGCACGAACCAGGGTGGTTCGATGTGATCCACTCGCACTACTGGCTGTCGGGCCAGGTCGGTCTCGCGGTGGCACAACGATGGGGTATCCCGCTCGTGCACACCTCCCATACGCTGGCGAAGATCAAGAACGGCGCGCTGGCCGTCGGAGACCGCCCGGAGCCGCCTGGCCGGCTACTCGGCGAACAGGAGGTCATCGGGGGGGCCACCCGGCTGCTCGCCTCCACGCCGGACGAGTACCGGCACCTGATCGATCTGTACGACGCGGCGTCGGACCGGGTCGACGTCGTCGCGCCCGGCGTCGACCTTGAGGTCTTCCGGCCAGGTGACATGGCGCAGTCCCGGGCCCGCGTCGGCGTGGATCCCGCCGACGACCTGCTGTTGTTCGTCGGTCGGATCCAACCGCTCAAGGCGCCCGATCTGCTGCTGCGCGCCGCTGCGGAACTGCTGCGGCGCGATCCCGCCCGCCGCTCGCGGCTCACCGTCNCCGTGGTCGGCGGCCCCAGCGGATCCGGTCTGGAACAACCCGACGCCCTGGTCAAGCTCGCGGCGTATCTCGGGATCTCCGATCGCGTCCGCTTCCAACCGCCGGCCCCGCAGCAGGAACTCGTCCACTGGTACCGCGCGGCCACCGCCGTCGTCGTCCCCAGTCACAGCGAGAGCTTCGGCCTCGTCGCGCTCGAGGCCCAGGCCTGCGGCACCCCGGTGGTCGCCGCGGCGGTCGGGGGCCTGCGCACCGCGGTCGCCGACGGTGTCTCCGGGCTGCTCGTCTCCGGTCGGACCCCCGCCGTCTATGCCGACGCGCTGGACCGGCTGCTGCGCCAACCACGATGGCGGGCCCGGCTCTCCGCCGGAGCGGTGGCCTGGGCCGGTGGGTTCGGCTGGTCGGCCACGGCCCATGGCGTGCTGCGCAGCTACCGGCACGCGCTGAGCCCCACCGCCGTCGCCGTCTGAGAGAGGATCTCCGCCGGAACCAGCATCGTCTACCAGCTACCGGGGAGGCCCCAGCCATGACGGCGCCCATCGACGCAGCGGAACGCAACCGGCTCGACGTGGTGATCGATGACACGCTTAAGGATCTCTGTCTCGCCTACGACCATGTCGACACCGGCTCGTTCCTCGTCACGCTGGAGGGCGAACACAAGCTGCGCACGATGACGTGGCTCGTCGTGCAGGACCACACCCTGCTCGTCGAGGCGTTTTTTATGCGCGCCCCGGCGGAGAACGCGGCGGGCACCTACGGATTCCTACTCGGCCGCAACGCGAAGACCTATGGGGNGCACTTCTCCATCGACCGGGTCGGTGACATCTTCCTCACCGGGCAGGTCCCGCTGCTGGCGGTCACCGCGGAGGAGATCGACCGCATCCTTGGCTGCGTCGGCTCCTACGCCGACGAGAACTTCGACCCGGCGATAGCGCTGGGATTCGCCTCCGCCATCGAGCGGGAGAAGGCGTGGCGGGCCAAGCTGGCCGCCGACGCCGGCTCGGCCACGAAGCCGGGATGAGACCCGGTCCCGAGGAGGACGCGGTGCTTCCCGGCGATTCACGCGTCCCCGTTGCACCCAGGCCGTTGCGTTCAGGCTGTTACATCCAGGCCGTTGCGTCCAGGCCGTTGCGTCCAGGCCGTTGCGTCCAGGCCGTTGCGTCCAGGCCGGGCGCTCCTCAGTAGACGAGGGCCTGCACGCCGTCCGCGAGAACCTCGTCGACGAACGCGGCGGCACCGGCGATGCGGACGCCGGGCAGGACGTCGTCCGGGCCGATGGAGCGCCGGGCCGCACACTGGGTGCACAGGGTGACGCGACCCCCGGCGAGGACGGCGGCGAGCAGATCGGGCAACGGCGCCGCCTCCGGCAGGCTGAACTCCTCCGCCCGGCCGGGCAGCGCGAACCAGGCGGACTCCCCGGTAAGCCAGAGCGAGACGTCTGTACCGGCGGCGACGGCGACCGCCGCGACCGTGAACGCCTGGGAACACCGTTCCGGCGCATCCGTCCCGGCGGTGACCTTGACGACGAGCGGGCGGGCCATCGTGCCAGTCTGCCAAATCGCACCCATCCCGTGCGTCCCGCCGAGGAACGAGTCCGACGACCCGTGCTTCCACTTGGCCAGCGCTCCGCCGCTCCCATCCGTCCTGCCTGCCCGCGGCTATGGAATCGTAATGAAATAAAAAATGCATGTTCGGGAGCATCTTGACAGGTAGGCGCATGGGGCCGGCTGGGTAGACGCCGCGTTCATGGTGATCCGTCTCATTNGCGCCGGACATACCCCCCAGCAGGCCGAGCAGTGGGCNGCGGGGCTGGACTGCTGGGCTGGCGGCACCGACGAGGACNGGACCGCCTTCGCCTGCCACGTGGCGGGACTGTGGAGCATGCGAGCGGCGCGGTCGGACAGCCTTGCCGCTCAGAACCGAGCCGCCCTGGCGCGCAGCTATGCCGCGTGGCGCCTGAGGTGACCAGGACCGGTACGGCCACGAGGAGTCCCGTGATCTCGTCGTCTAGGCTACAGACGTGCTGCACTACTTCTTCACCGGGCTTCTGGTGGCGATGTCCGTCCTGATCGCCTGGTTCTCCGGTTACGTGGTCTACAAGCTGTACGAGGGTCAGCGTTGAGCGCCGGGAAGCGGTCCGCGGCCGGATCGGCGCGGTCCGACACGGCGACGAGCACCGTTGATCTGCACGCCAGCCTGCTACCGCTNGCCTTCCTCGTCGGGACCTGGCGGGGCGAGGGGGTCGGCGGCTACGAGGGCCTGGACGGATTCCACTACGGCCAGGAGATCACCTTCGCCGCGGACGGCCGCCCGGCGCTGGGATACGTGTCGCACACCTGGTGGGCGGACGAGCCCCGGGACGGCCGCGAGCCCGGCAGCCCGCTGGCGACCGAGACCGGGTTCTGGCGGGTCCAGCCCGGAGAGGACGGAAAGCCGGTCGTCGAGGNGATGCTGGCCCACCCGTTCGGCATCGCCGAGATCTACGTCGGCACGGTGACCGGCACCCGTATCGATCTCGATCACAACGTCCTGATCCGCACCGCCACCGCCCGTGACGTCACCCGGTCGGTGCGGCTCTACGGCCTGGTCGAGGGCTGCGATCTCGCCTATGCGATCGACATGGAGGCCGAGGGCAAGCCGATGCAGTCACACCTGTCCGCGCGCCTGCACCGCGTGTCCGACTGAGCCGACTCCGCGGAGGCGTCTCCAGCTGCCCGTCTACCAAGAGGTGCCCGTCCACCAAGAGTCACACTTCATTCACGGTATGACGGAGCCTTTGCGGAAGACATCGCACGCGCAACGACAGACCACGAACGGAACACGCGAAAACGTGTTCGGGCCTTCCCGGGATGCGCTTTCATGATCGCATGATGGCAGAGTCCGACGTACTCTTCGCGGTCGTCCTTTTCGCCGCCGCCGGCCAGCGTGCGGTCGACCGGATCATCGCGCCGTTCCCCGATCGGGGCTCCGCAGTGGCGTTTGCCCGCGACAACGGTCTGCACTGTTTCTCGATCGGCCCGATGGCCTTCGCCGTACCGACCACGGTTCCGCCACCGGCGACCACGGTTCCGCCACCGGCGAGCACCGTTTCGGCCGTCGTGTCACCGGCGGGAAACAACCGCGGNGGCCAGGTCCGGGCATGAGCACGGGGGCAACGTGAGCACGGGGGCAACGTGAGCACGGGGACAGCGGAAGAAACCCGCTGTCCCCGTCCGGCGAAGGAACGCGACGTCAGGCCGCGACCTCGACCTGGGTGTCGACCGGCTCACCCTGACGGGCGACGACCTTGCGCTCGCCGGTCGCGCCGGGGACAAGAGCCCGGACGGTCCACTGCCCCGGCCGCGCGAAGAAACGAAACTGACCCGTCGCGGACAACGGAACCTCGGCGGTGAAATCGCCGCCTTCGTCCAGCAGGCGGGCATAACCGGTCGAAACCGGCTCCCCGCCCTGCACCACGACCCCCTGGATCACGGTTTCCTTGGCCACGTCAATTCCCTCCACAGATGGTCCACCGCTGATGGCGCCGCACATGGCTCACGCGCCCTTCTCGATCGGCACGCCGACGAGCGAGCCGTACTCGGTCCACGAACCGTCGTAGTTTTTCACGTTCGGCAGGTCGAGCAACTCGTGCAGCGCGAACCAGGTGTGCGCCGAACGCTCGCCGATACGGCAGTAGGCGATGATGTCCCTGGACAGGTCGACCCCGGCCTCGGTGTAGAGGCCGGTCAGCTCGTCATTGCTCTTGAACGTGCCGTCCTCGTTCGCGGTCTTCGCCCACGGGATGTTCTTCGCCGTGGGGATGTGCCCGGCCCGCTGGGACTGCTCCTGCGGCAGGTGCGCGGGAGCGAGCAGCCTGCCGGAGAACTCGTCGGGCGACCGGACGTCCACCAGGGCCTTCTCACCGATCGCGGAGATGACCTCCTCACGGAAGGCCCGGATGTCGGTGCGCGGCTCCGGGGCGGTGTAGCTGGTGGGCTGGCGCGGGGTGGCCTCGGTGGTCAGCTCACGGCTGTCGAGCTCCCACTTCTTGCGACCACCGTCGAGCAGGCGGACGTCGGCGTGGCCGTAGAGGCTGAAGTACCAGTATGCGTATGCGGCGAACCANTTNTTNTTCCCGCCGTAGAGCACGACGATGTCGTCGTTCGAGATCCCCTTCTCGGAGAGAAGCTTCTCGAACTGCTCCCTGTTGATGAAGTCACGAATGACCGGGTCCTGAAGCTCGGACTTCCAGTCGAGACGCACCGCCCCCGGGATGTGCCCCTTGTCGTACGCGGAGACGTCCTCGTCGACCTCGACCAGGACGACCTTCGGGTCGTTACGGTTCGCTTCGACCCACGAGGCGTCGACCAGCGCCTTCTCACGACNCATGTGCGTGCTCCTTTCACGGCTATCGAATGGAGAAAAAGATACAGCTGGCACCCGAGACAGAACTCGAACGCCGCATTGAGGAGGGCCGCCACGAAGGCCAGGGCCACCGCGACGTAACCGAGTGCCGGCATCCCCGCGAAGAATCCCACGAGACCCACGACGCCGAAGATCGCGCCGACCAGCTGGGCGAACCGGGGCGGCGCGGCGTCCTCGGTGGCGGCCGGCGGCCCCAGCCTCGGCCGGATCAGGGAACGGAACACCAGCCCGTAGGGCGCGTGCCGGACCCCGGCCACCGCCCCCACCCCGAACACCACGGTCTGCGCGAGCAGCAACCAGCGGCTGCCGGCGAGCAGTATCACGGCGAGCATGATCGTGGTGACGGCAGCGGCGAACCGCATCCCACGAGGATCTACCACGAGAGCCTTCTCCTGACTTCCGGCTTGGACTACCCGCTCGGACGTGGCGATGCACCGGGGCCAGCCGATCACGGCTGAGGAACATCAACCCACGATCAGGAAAGACAACACAGACAGCTGTGTACGCGGCACAGATCGACCGCGCGGCGCTTCACAAGCTGTATCTGGGACATGGTTCGTGTCACGGTAGCAGTGAACGTCACGTCTGTGTTAACCCGCCGACGATGAATCCGAAGGATCACCATCTGCCCGATTGATCCCACCGGAAACGATCTCTTCGAGAGTGGCGAACACCGCCGCACGCGTCGGCGGGGCACCGCTCGCGCGCCGCNCCTCCCTGCCATGACCGTCAACGATCAGTACCGTCGGAGTCCGCCTGATCCCCAGCCGACGGACGAGGTCGAGATGCGCCTCCGCATCAACCTCGACATGGCGTACCCCGGGCACGACCTCGGCAACCCCTGCCAGCACCCGACGGGTGGACCGGCAGGGGGCGCAGAACGCCGTGGAGAACTGCAGCAGCGTCGCCCGCTCCCCCATCGTCTCGCCCAGCGACGCGAACTCGGCCCGCAGCCCGCCGTCTACCGGCCGGAACCGTCCGTCCCGGACCCGCATGAGCACCCCCAGCCCGAGAGCAGCCACGGTCGCCACCGACAACACCCACATTCCGGTCACGGCTTCTACAGCATCCGACAGGCCCCGGCTCTTCCCGTCCAGGCCCCGCCGCGGCCCGACGATCGACTCACGCGGGCAGATGCCGGCCGACGAAATACACCAGTGGCGCCGCGGAGGCCAGCGGCAGGATGGCGGTGAGCAGGACGTCCGCGACCAGCGCCGAGGTGGCGACCGGGCCGACCCGCGGCTCGGCGTCGCGGGCCCGCGCCAGCACCAAATCGATGACGGCGGCCACGGCCGCTCCCGCCGCGGCGATCGCGACGGCGGCCCCCACCGCCAGGCGATCGGGGTCGAGGGCACCGAAGCCGGCCCCCAGCGCCGCGCCGACCAGAACGCCGACCGCCCCGGCCGGCACCACCGGAACGCCCGCCCATCCCACCAGCCGGCCCGCCACGACCGTGCCACCCGCGCCGAGAAGGCCGGCGATGACCAGCAGATCGGCCGGATGGTGCGCGCCGGACCCGACACGCAGCGCAAGGTAACCGGCGAAAAGCGCGCAGAAGATGATTCCACTCAGCGCCGCGGCGAGATCCGCACCGACCCGCACGGCAGGACCGGGCGGCGGACTCGAACCGTTGGCAGACACCGGGCTCGAACCATTGGCAGACACCGAGCCTGCCCCGGATACGGGAGCTGACCGGCGTCGGGCGAGCTGGTAGAGGATCATGACCGCCACGGCGATCCCGACGACGCCGGCCAACGATCCGTAGCTGGGCCGGTCCGAGGCCAACAGGACCACGTCACCGAGGACACCCCAGGCCGCCACGAGCAGGGTGGTACCGGTCGACGCCCGGAGTATCCGGACCCAGGCCCAGGCAAACGCGATCTGTTCGACGATGAGGACCGCCGCGAGGGCTCCCGTGCCGAGGGCTGCGGCCGCCATCACCAGGCCGGTAGCCACCAGGGCCGCCAACGGCAAAGCACCCGGCGCCCATCGGGCTGCGGGGATGGACGCAGCCTCGTCCGGGACGAGGACGCCATGGGGCGTGCCGGGATCGCCTGCGCTCACCGGGCCATGCTGTCATGTCCGGCTCGGGCGGCTCACGTCGCGCCGTCCCAGCCGGGCGCGACCCCGGGCCGGGCGGCGAGGACCTCCGCGTCAACGGTCTCCCCAGCGGCGATAGCCTCCGGACCGACGATCTCCGGACCGACGACGAACAGCGTCATCCCCCGGCGAAGGGTGGGAGGGCCTCGACTACGCAACCGTCACGCAGGATGNCCCCCGCCGGATCCCGCCGGCCCACGGGCTGGTCGTCGACGAGGTAGGAGCACCGTCGCAGCAGCGCCGGCAGGGTCCCGCCGTGGCGGGCCGCGACGACATCGAGCAGAGCGGCCAGCGTATCCGCGCCGATCTCCTCCTGGGACACCCCCGCGGCGTCCCTGGCGGCGGCCCAGTAGCGGACGGTCACCCGCGCGATCGACGCGGGCCGGCCCGCCCCTGCGGTCTCGTCCGTCACCGTCCTTCCGGCCCTTCGTCCGTCCTCGCGGCGGCGGTCCTCGCGGTCCTCGCGGTCCTCGCGGCGGCCAACGCGCGCGGATGTCTCAGCGTGAAATACCCGTCACGACAGCCGTGGACGATGAGCGGCGAGGTCGGTGCGACCGAACCAACTATCTTCACCGGAGAAGCGGGAATTGGTACGAACGCGTGGGGGCCGATACGCACCCGTAACAGGCGCCGTGCCACCATCCGGCCGGTGGGCCGCTCGGCCAGCCGATGGATCCGGCGCATCCGAGCGGTGTCCCGCACGAACCACCGGCTGGCCGCGCTCGCATTGGCTACCGCCTCCGGGGGATGCCGACGGCGATGGCTGTGGGCGGGCTCGCCCACCTGGATCAGCACGCCGTGCCGCGGCACGGCGGCACCGTCCACCGACCATCCCATCGACCATCCCGTGAGGCAGACCCGCTGGTAGCCGAGTCGACGGGCCGCGCCGGCAGCCACGCCGACGGCCGCACCGACATCCAGCACCTCGGGGTCACCGAAAGTGCACAGTCTGGTGGATCGGTCGTACGCTTGCAGATCCATGACCTGGACATCGGGATGTGGACGTAATCCGACCATCACTGTTTGCAGCGCCAGGCGTGACGTCGAACAGGAGAAGCCATGGGTGACCACTACAGCCAGATTGCGTGACGCACCGGGCACCCGACCGCTCCAGCGATCATGACTCGTGGTCGGGATCTCACCATCCGCCGTAGGTAGTGGCCCGTAGACGGTAGGAGCCGAGTAGGACACTCCGCTATCCTCCCCACATACCGGCCTTCGTTTCATGCCCATGACGGTCGTGAGACGCCCAGCGCCGGGCATCGAGTTACTCACCGGGTCGACGCTGCCCCACCACACACCACCTGGAGGAGTCGTCTTGAGCGTCGTCCTTTTGCTCACCAACGCCCCCGGTCCGTCCGCCGAGTCGTTTCCGTCGCTTGGGCTTCTCACCCACACCGTACGGGTCGCCCCGCTCGAGGCGAGCGCGCTGCTGGACGCCCCGCCGGTGGATGTGATCGTGGTGGATGGCCGCCGGGAGCTTGTGATCGCCCGCGGTCTGTGCCGGCTGCTACGCACCACCGGGCTCACCACGCCGCTGCTGGCGCTGGTGACCGAGGGTGGGCTGGCGGCGGTGTCCGCGGACTGGGGGGTTGACGACGTCGTCCTCGATTCCGCGGGTCCCGCCGAGGTCGAGGCCCGGTTGCGGCTGGCCATCGGTCGGGTCGCCGCCGCCGGCGGCACGGCCGAAGCCGGTGTCATCCGGTCCGGCGACCTGTCGGTCGACGAGACCACCTACTCGGCCAAGTTGCGGGGCCGGCCGCTCGAGCTCACCTTCAAGGAGTTCGAGCTGCTGAAGTACCTCGCGCAACACCCGGGCCGGGTCTTCACCCGCGCCCAGCTGTTGCAGGAGGTCTGGGGTTACGACTACTACGGCGGCACCCGCACGGTGGACGTCCACGTCCGGCGGCTGCGAGCGAAGCTCGGCCCCGAGCACGAAGCGATGATCGGTACTGTTCGGCACGTCGGGTACAAGTTCGTCGCGCCGCCCATCGCACCGCTGCCGGAGAACACCCCCGGGGAGGTCGGCCGGATCGGCCGTGACGAGTCCCGGACCCCCGAGCGGGTCTGACGTCNCCGCGGACNCCCGTCCGCCGCGTGGCATCCCGGCATCCCGGCNCCCCGGGCACCGCCAGTAGGACGGCATCGCCGGCGCGAGGCCCAAATCCTGGCTCCAGGAGCCAGGATTCGGCCTCGCGTCCGGGGCCTCGCGACCGGGGCCTCCCGACCGCACCGTCGAGGGCCGCCCAGCGTCATACGGTCGTCCGGTGACCTCGCTGAGCTGGCAGCAGACCCTGAGCGCCATGGACGTGGACGACATCGTGAGCCTCCTCGCCGCCGCGGAGCGGGCGGACGGCACCGGGCCGGTGTCCGAGGACGTCCGGCTGGCCCTCCGGCCCGGACTGCGGATCGGCGCCGGCCGGCACCTGCTGGCCGTGTCGGCCGCCGCGGACACGAGCGGCCCGAATGTCCCGGACACCCCTGGTGACCAGAACGCCGCGGACACGTCGACCATGCCGGGCCGCGTCCCCGCCGGGCGGATCATCGGCTACGCCCATCTGGGCGGCGTGGACCAGGCACGGCAGGCCGAGGTGGTCGTCCATCCCGACCACCGCGGACGCGGCGTCGGCACGGCTCTGGTTGGCGGACTGACCGAGGCCCTCGCGGCGCCGTCGTCCCGCCTCGACATCTGGGCCCACGGCGACCTGCCGGCCGCCGCGGCACTGGCTACCCGGCTCACGTTCACTCGCACGAGGGTGCTGCTCCAGCTTCGGCGACCGCTGGCGGCCGGGACGCCCCTGCCGGACCCCCGGCTGCCGGCCGGTGTGACGGTCCGCACCTTCGTCCCCGACCAGGACGACCGGGCCTGGCTGGCCGTNAATGCGGCCGCCTTCGCTGATCATCCGGAGCAGGGCCGGTGGACCCTGGACGATCTGGCCCGGCGCCGGGCCGAGCCGTGGTTCGACCCGCGTGGCTTCTTCCTCGCGGAGCACGACGGCGCACTCGTCGGCTTCCACTGGACGAAGGTGCACGAGACCGACCAGACGCCGCCACGGAACGCGCAGCCNGGGCCCATCGGCGAGGTCTACGTGGTGGGCGTGCTCCCGGGGGCGGGCGGCGCGGGACTCGGCCGGGCACTTACCCTGATCGGCCTGCGGCATCTGCAGGCCGAGGGGCTCGACTCGGTCCTGCTGTACGTGGACGAGGACAATGTCCGCGCCGTGCGGATGTACACCGGACTCGGCTTCATCACCTACGTCCGCGACGTCTCCTACCACTGGGAGAGGCCGTCCACGGGTTGATCCGGCCAGGGCCGGAAGGCACCCGTGGCTCAGGCGCCCTGACGGGTCGCCAGGCCGCGCGCGGGGGCGGAGTCGCCGTGATCGACGTCTATCACGGCACTCAGGTTCGTGACATGCAGCAGGCGGTAGGCGTCCTCGTTGAGGTTACGCAGCACGAGACGGCCACCGGCCGAGCGCTGACGCTGGTGGGCGAACAGGATGACCGCCAACCCCTGCGAGTCGAGGAAGCTCACCTGCTCCAGATCCACGATGATCTCTTTTACTCCGGCGACCCGTGCGTCGAGCAGTGCCTCGCGCAGGGGATCCAGGGACGAATAGTCGATGTCGCCGGCCGGATGCACGACGATGGCATCACGGTCGGTCACCTCAACCCGCACGCTTGGCTCCATGGCTCCGCTTGCGACCGGACGGCGTGAGCGCCACGAGAAGCCGGCCGGGCTGCCTCCCGTGTCGCGCCGCGCCTTTGGGCAAGCGCGACCATGGCCCCGTACCCCGACCGAGGTACTTCCACACGCGGCCGACCTCGCCAGGGGCGACTTCTCATCGCGCGTCCGTCAGCACGCTTGTCCGCGCCCCGCCCGTCGTCATCCGCCCGTCGTCATCCGCCCGTCCGTCCCGCATGCTCCCCGCCGCGCGGGATGGGATGACGAGCTGCCCGATGAGAGCGTCTACGCATGGACATCGACCCGCCCCGGACCCCGCCCCGGACCCCGCCCCGGACCCCGGATGACACTCCCCCGGACGTCATCACCTTCATCGGCCGGATCGACGGCACGGTCATCACCGTGGGAACGCAGCCCAGCGTCCCGCGGAGAACCCCGGTCGTCGNTCTCCGCACCCAGTCGGCCCTGCTCGACGTTCTCTGCGTCGCGCATCTCGTGCCGGACGAGGCGCACCGGCTCGCCGCTCTGTTGTCCAGCGCCGCGCTCTCCAGCGTGGGGCGCTCCGCGTCCCGGCCCTCCGGCGCTGCACCGCCGCCTGCCGACCTCGCCTGCGGGGTCCGCTCGCGGCACATCATCTCCGCTGAGGAAGGATCGAGCGCCGCGGAGCTCCGTCACGCGCTGGCTCTGCTACCGGCGGGGGCACGGCTCGTCGATTTCGTCTCCGACACCGACGTCGCCCTCATCTTCAGCGTCGACGATCCACCCTGGCCGACGATCAATCTGGGCGGGGGGCCGTCCGGGTGACCGAAGGTCCGAGGCCTGACCATGCGCCGCTTTGATCATCGAAAGGACGGCCAGAGCCGTGCGGGCAGCGGGCCGATCCTACAGGCACCCAGCAGGGGCAGACACCCGACAGGCCACGCCGCCGTCCCGGCCAGGTCCGGAATCCCACGAGGAGGAGCACTAGCTTCACCGAGAGNGATTGATCGTACAAGTCTGTTCGCATCCCCGGCCCAGGACAGCCNGACGACGCCGGTAGCGACACCGATGACGCTCGCCCGCGCCGCCACCGGACTGCGCCCAGTAATCAACGCTACCGGCGTCCTGCTCCACGGAGGGCTCGGCCGAGCTCCCCTGTCCGCGGCCGCCCGCGCGGCCCTCGACCTGGCAGCCGGCACNACCGACCTCGAGCTTGACCTCGGGACCGGACGGCGAGGACGACGAGGACGTACCGCCCTGGCCGCGTTGGCAGCCGCGGTGCCCGCGGCGGCGGGCGTGCACATCGTCAACAACAACGCGGCAGGGCTGATCCTCGCGGTGACGGCGCTGGCCGGGCGGCGGGAGATCGTGGTGAGCCGCGGGGAGCTGGTGGAGACGGCGGACGGGTTCCGGCTGCCCGAACTGCTGGTCTGCACCGGGGCTCGACTGCGGGAAGTCGGCACCACCAACCGCACGACGCTCGGGGACTACGCCGACGCGATCGGGCCGGAGACCGGGCTCGTGCTGCACGTGCATCCGTCCAGCTATCAGGTGGTGGGGCTGACTGACACCCCTGCGATCAACGATCTTGCCGCGCTCTGCGCCGATTTCGAGATCCCCCTCGTCGGTGACTGCGGCTCCGGGCTGCTACNCCCCGAGCCGCTCCTCGCCGATGAACCCGACGTCACGACCTGGCTCGGCTTCGGCGTTAACGTGGTCACGACCAGCGCGGACAAGCTGCTCGGCGGGCCTCAGTGCGGCCTGCTGCTGGGACGCGCCGACCTGATCGACCGGATACGTCGGCATCCGATGGCCCGGGCAATGCGGGTCGGAAAGCTCACACTCGCCGCGCTGGAAGCCACCCTCAGCCATCCCGACTCCCCGGTCAGGCAGGCGTTGCACGCCCGACCGGAACGGCTGACAACGCGGGCCGAGACGCTCGCCGCGTGGCTACGGCGTTCGGGCATCGCAGCCTCGGCTGTGGCGAGTCGTGCGGTCGTTGACGGTGGCGGGGGTGGATCGTCGCCGCTGCCGAACGACGCCGCATTCCGTCGATCGGGCGGCCACCGGCGCGAGGGCGCACGAGACGAAGACGGCATGGCCCCGGCGGGCCCGGAGAGTGGTCTGACGATCAAAGGGTTCGGCGGCTTCGGCCCGGAGCTGCCAAGCGCCGCGGTGGCCCTGGACGCAGTCATCGCCGCCCCCCTGCGCCAGGGCGAGCCGTCCGTGTTGGGCCGGGTGGAGCAGGGATGCTGCCTGCTCGATCTGCGGACCGTTCCGGTGGAACTCGATCCCGTCCTCGCCGCCGCCGTGCTGGCTGCCGCGACCGAAGCCGGCGCGACCACGATCACCGACGCCCCGACCGAGCCGCACATCGCCGAGGATGCCGACGTCATGACGATCGAATCCATGGCCATCCCGCGCGCCACCGTGCCCGGCCGACGGGCGCCGTGAGCCTCGGCCGCCCCTACGACTCCCCGGCGTTCGCCGGCGTTCGCCGGCGCGGTGAGACGGCTGGGTTCGGTCGCCGCCGCGCTGACCCTGCTCTGCTACGGGCTCGTCCACCTGCTCGTCTGGCCCGGCGCACCCACGGGGACCCCGGATGAACGGTACCGGTGGAACGGGGAGTCCACGCTGCTCGACTCGTTCACGATCAGTGGACGGCCGATCCAGACCTCCACCTAACGCTAAAACGACGGAGAAATAAGCGATTCACGGTTCGCTCGGCGACGGCGGGGACCCGCATCGCTTCTTCGCACGTGGCGGGCCCGCTGACGGGCCCAGACATCAGGGCATTATAGAGCAAATGTTTCAAATCCGGCATATAACTCAAACTTCCGATTCAGGAATCTTNATTACCCATCGGCATCGATATACCGCTTACTGGGACCAGGGGCCGTAGAGGTGGTTCAGTACGTCGTTGTGTACTGGTTGTGCTGATTGTGATCCTTTAAGGAGTGCGGCGGATGCAGTCGGCCACCTCGGATAGCGGCGTCCAAGGAGTCACGCAATGAGCGGGTACGACTATTCGGTTGCCATCCTCGGTAGCGGCATCGCCGGCTCGACGCTGGCCAATATCCTCGCCCGACACGGTCACCGCGTGGTTCTGATTGACAGTGGCACGCATCCACGTTTCGCGCTCGGGGAGTCGACCATCGGTGAGACGACCTATCTGCTGAAGTTGCTCGCCCAGCGGTTCGACGTCCCCGAGCTCGGCCATGTGAGCAGCTTCGAGGGCGTCCGCTCCCACGTCACCTCGGCCTGCGGAGTGAAGCGCAACTTCGGATTCGTCTACCACCACGAGGGTGCGCTCCAGAACCCCGAAGAGGTCACTCAGTGCA
The DNA here is from genome assembly GCF_000732115.1 of Frankia sp. CeD. Classification (NCBI taxonomy): domain Bacteria; kingdom Bacillati; phylum Actinomycetota; class Actinomycetes; order Frankiales; family Frankiaceae; genus Frankia; species Frankia sp. CeD. The sequence continues at coordinate 46,364 of NZ_JPGU01000002.1, read as the reverse complement.
GCGTTTCGGAGTTTCCGAACGGCCCGGAAATGCACATGCACCGCCAGGACATCGATGCTTACCTCTTCTATACGGCCGTCCGTTACGGAGCCGAACCGCGGCAACGCACGATGGTGGAAAAAGTCGACTTCGCCGACGACGCCGCGACGCTGACGACAGGGGCCGGCGAACGGATCCGCGTTCGCTACGTCGTCGACGCCTCAGGACGCAACTCCGTGTTGGCGAACCAGTTCGCCCTGCGAGAGGATCCCTGCCGGTTCCGGACGAACTCCCGCACCCTGTTCACCCACATGGTGGGGGTCACCCCCTTCGACGAGGTGACCCTCCCGAGCGGGCAGCCGTCGCTGTGGCACCAAGGCACCCTGCACCATCTGTTCGACGGCGGCTGGCTGTGGGTGATCCCGTTCGACAATCACCAGCGGGCCACCAACCCACTGTGCAGCGTCGGGCTCAACCTCGACTCGCGACGCTTCCCCAGGGATCCCTCGGTACCCGCCGAGCAGGAATGGAACGCTTATCTTGAGCGGTTCCCCAGTATCGCGCGCCAGTTCGCCGGTGCCCGGCCCGCCTGGGACTGGATCTCCACCGGTCGCACCCAGTACTCCAGCTCGCGGACGGTNGGTGACCGCTGGGCGATGATGTCCCACGCAGCCGGGGCGATCGACGCGCTGTTCTCCCGTGGCATGGCCAACACCATGCAGGTCATCTACGCCCTCGCACCAACCCTGATAGAGGCCCTCGCCGACGACGACTTCTCGGCGGAACGCTTCGGCCACATCGACACGCTCAACCAGACGATCCTGGACGTCAATGACAAGCTCGTACACGGCTCCTATGTCTCGTTCCGCGACTTCGACCTGTGGCGGGCGTGGTCGAAGGNGTGGTTCCTGGGCTGGAACATGGGCATCTCCCGGATCGTCGGAACCTACTTCGGCTATCTGGAAAAGGGCGATCCGGCGCTGTTCGACCGCCTGCTCGACGCGCCACATCTGGGCACTTTCTGCCCCGATCTGCCGGAATTCCAGCCCTTCTTCGACTCGCTCAGCGCCGTGATGGACGAGGTCGAGGCCGGCCGGCTGGCCCCGGCCGCCGCCGTCGAACGGCTCGCCACTCTGCTGGGCGGCGCCGACTTCCTCCCCGCTCCGCTCCGGCTGGGCGATGTGCTGCGCCGCTGGCACGACGGCTCCTTCGAAGCCCAGCGCCGCATGTACGAGTGGGGGCGCACGAGTTCCCCCGAGCCGCTCCGCCGCTGGTACGAGTACGACCTCGACGACCTGCTCACCCGCACGGGTGGGGTGCCCACTCCGGCAACCCTCTAAAGGTCGGGCCGCTGAGGGTCGGGGCCATCCCGCCTCCATCCGCGACGGGATCGTCCTGATCGACGGCACCCGCGGAACGGCGAGAACAGCCCGCAGAACGGCGAGAGCAGGGAGGACGGAGGACGGAGGACGGCGATACGATCGGCGCCCTCGCCCTCTGCCTGGGCCAGGGGCATGGAGGGAGCCGCGGTGATGGAGACAATCATCCAGAATCGGGAGGACTGGATCCGGACGACGCCGGATCCGGCGTCGTCGTCCGTCCGCACCACGCCCCATTCACCGGCCTGCGCCCTGCTGGCGGCACGGGTCATCGAGGAGATGCTGGGCGAGCTGACGTTCCACCATCTCGGCATCCTCGTCGCGGACCTCGACGCTGCCCGGGAACGGTATGCCGTCTCCCTCGGGGTCGATGCGTGGGAGTCGCGGGTCGTCTCCGGCCCCGCCGTCTGGCGCGATCGACCGATCATGATCGAGGACGTCCGGATCGCGTTCGGCCGCTTCGGCAGCAGCCTGGTCGAGCTGGTGGAACCCGGCGAGCGGCCGTGGACAGGGCGGGAAATTCTCGACCAACGTGGCGAGGGGTTGTTCTCCATCGGCTACGAGGTCGACGACCTGCCGGCGTGCCTGCACCGGGCGGTCGCCGCGGGATGCCTGGTCGAGCAACTCCGGCCGGACGCTCGGAACCCGCGACGGGCCTATCTCGACGCGGGTTCCGGACTACTGATCGAACTCATCCCCGGGGGTGCCGGACAGAACGGTTGGTGATCACTGTCCGAAACCTGCCGTCCTCGCGGGCTTGTCCTGGCGGCCATCCAAATGTCATCATCAATCGAGGCCGCCCGGCACCCCCCGAGCCGGGCGGCCTCCCTGCAGGTACGGGCCTTCCGATGTTCCGCGGGCGCCGCTATGTTGCCGTGCGCATCTCCCCCGTCACTAGCAGCCAGCGTAAAGGCGAGAACCTCCAAACCGCCGGCGTCGAGAGATGAAGCATTAACAACACTCGTTGACAACATCCGTTGACAACACCCGTCACCCGTTCCTCGAACCAGAAAAGGCCAAGCCGTCAGGAGCCGTGAACGGCAATCCCGATGATCACACCGATGAGCGTCGTCGCGATGGCGACGAAGGTTGCAATCTTCCCCCGTCCGCTGCCCTGGTTCGGCCTGGTCACCGGTCCCGACCGGCAAGATGCTCCGNGACAAAGCGTTCCATGCCGGCGACGAAGGCACGCGCGTCCTCGGCGGGCCAGTCGTCGAGCATGCGCTGGAAGACGTCGGCCAGCCGACGCCGAGAGCGATCGATGGCGGCCCGGCCCTCGTCGGTGAGCGTCAGGCGGACCGCGCGGGCGTCATCGGGATCGGCCGAACGGCGCAGCAACCCGAGCGCCTCGAGACGATCACTGTGCCGGCTCACCACCGAACGGTCGATGCCGATCTCCATGCTCAGCTTGCGCGCCGTGGTCGGGCCCGTACGGGCCAGACCGTTGAGCACGGGGTAGACAGCCTCGTCGAGTCCGACGTCCGCCGAGGAGAGCAACTCCCCGAACAGACGCGTCCGGTTCGGCCGGGTCAGGAGAAGTCCGAGCGCTGTCGCGAGCCTCGCGCCGTCGTCTGAACCCACCACACGACCCTACTCTGCGTGCACCATGCACCAATTCGTGCGGGGTGCGGATCCACGCGGGGGCACCGACCCACGCGGGGCGTCGGTGGCGCGCGGGAGCGACGAAGACGCACGGAAGGAGGAAGTGCGATGGCTCACACCCGACCCGGCGGAAGGGTGCGACTGCCGGGCACGGCAGAATTGCCGGGGCGGCCCCGTGCAGAACCACCGCAAGGCACCAGGCAGGCGCCAGCACGCGACCGCGGATCCGGAAGGCACACCGTGACGGGCATGCTCACAGCACAGCGGACGAGTCCGATCGAGCAGATCACCGCCGATCATCGACGGGTCTCGGTGGACCTCGGCTCACGCAGCTATCCGATCGATATCGGTCCCGGGGTCCGCCGAATCCTGCCCGACATCGTCGCGCGGATCGGCGCCCGGCGGGCCGTCATCGTCTCGGCGCGGCCGCAGGACGCGGTTCCCGACCCGGGCGTGCCGGTACTGCGGCTGGCCGCACGGGACGGCGAGGCGGACAAGAACCTGTCGAACGTCGAGGCGCTCTGCGGCCGGTTCGCGGCTTTCGGGCTGACCCGGTCGGACGTCGTCATCTCCTGCGGCGGGGGAACCACCACGGACGTCGTCGGGCTCGCCGCGGCATTGTACCACCGCGGCGTGGCGGTGGTACACCTCCCGACATCCCTGCTCGCCCAGGTGGACGCGAGCGTCGGCGGGAAGACGGCGGTGAACCTGCCCGCCGGCAAGAACCTCCTCGGTGCCTACTGGCAACCCAGCGCCGTCCTCTGCGACACCGACCACCTGCGGACCCTGCCCCGGCGGGAGTGGATCAACGGCTACGGCGAGATCGCGCGGGCCCACTTCATCGGCACCGGGGACCTGCGCGGTCTGCCGGTGACGGAGCAGATCACCGCCAGCGTGGCGCTCAAGGCCGCCGTCGTCGCTCGGGACGAACGGGACTCAAGCCTGCGCCACATCCTCAACTACGGCCACACCCTGGGGCATGCCCTGGAGCGCGTCACCGACTTCGTGCTGCGCCACGGTGAGGCGGTGGCGATCGGCACCGTGTTCGCCGGCCGTCTCGCCGGGGAGCTCGGCCGGATCGGGGACGATCGGGTCCGCGAGCACCTGGACGTGGTCCGCGGCTACGGGCTGCCGACGGCCCTGCCCACCGAGGCGGACGCCGCCGAACTCGTCGCCGTGATGCGTCTGGACAAGAAGTCGACGAACACCGGCCTCACCTTCGTGCTCGACGGTGCGGACGGCCCACAGCTGGTGGGCGACATTCCGGAGGACCTGGTCATGAAGACGCTCGGCGACATGCCGCGCGGGCCGCTGGCCTGACGCCCGTGCCACCGGCCGCGCATGCTGTCACGGGCGCCACCCGTCTGTTCGCCGTCGTCGGGGATCCCGTCGAACAGGTACAGGCGCCGTCGTTACTCAATCCGCTGTTCGACGAACTCGGGCTTGACGCCGTCCTCGTACCGGTGCACGCCCGGCAGGCGGACTTCCCCGCCGTGCTCGATGGACTCCGGCGCATCGAGAACCTGGACGGCATCCTGATCACGATTCCGCACAAGGCCGCCGCCTGCGCCCTTGCCGACGAACGCAGTCCGGCGGCCGCGATCAGCGGGAGCGCCAACGCACTGCGCCGCGGCCCGTCCGGGCGCTGGCAGGCCGACAACTTCGACGGAGCGGGATTCGTCCGGGGACTGACGGCCGCCGGACGTCCGGTGGCCGGAACGCGGGTCTCGCTACTGGGCGCGGGCGGCGCCGGCAGCGCCATCGCGGCCGCGCTGCTCGACGCCGGCAGCACACGGCTGTCGATCTACGATCCGGATCGGGAGAAGCGCGACGGCCTGCTCGCCCGCCTCGACGAGCATTGGCCGGACCGCGCCGTCGGCGTCGCGACACCCCTGCTGCACGATGTCGATCTCGCGGTGAACGCCACGCCGCTCGGCCTGCGTCCGAACGATCCGCTCCCCTTCCCGCCGGATGGGCTCGCGGCGGGCTGCGTCGTGGCGGACATCATCATGAAACCGCCCGACACCCGCCTGCTGCGGGCCGCGGCCGCACTCGGCCTGCCGACCCATCCGGGCATCCACATGCTCGCCCACCAGATCGGCTTCTACCGCTCGTTCTTCGATCTCGTCCCGGCGGCACCCGCCTGACGACCTGCGAGGGCTCATGCGTGCACCATCCCCAACCGGCTGTCTGGGTATCGACGTGGGCGGCACCAAGGTCGCGCTGCGCATCGAGGCCGCACAGGCCGGGACGGCACAGGCCAGGACAGCACAGGCCAGGACAGCACAGGCCGGGGCCGCACAGGCCGGGACGAACCCGATGGGAGGCGACGAGCAGATCGGCCCGAGCAGGCCGAGCGGACCGGAGGGTCCCGTCAGGCCGGTGGAGACAACCTTCCAGTGGTCGCCGTCGGCGACCGCCACCCAGGACATCGACGATCTCGCCGCACACGTTGCCGCGCTGACTGCCCGATGGGGCGGTCGGGTTGACGCCGTCGGCGTGGCGATGCCCGCGACCATCGACGCCGCCGGCCGGGTCACAACATGGCCGGGCCGGCCGGCCTGGACCGGGCTCGACCTCGGCGCCGCGCTGCGGGATCTGCTGCCGGGCAGCACCGTGGTCTGCGGCGACGACGGCGATCTGGCCGCGCTCGCAGAGGCGGACGCGGCCGGCTGTGAGAACGTGGTCTACCTGGGAGTCGGGACGGGCGTCGGCGGCGGGATCGTGCTCGGCGGCCGGTCCTGCCCGGGGCCCGGTCGCGGCTCCAGCGAGATCGGACATCTGATCATCTCGTCCGACGGGCCCAGCTGCGACTGCGGCCGCCGCGGATGTGTGCAGGCAACCGCGTCCGGGCCGGCCACCCTGCGCCGGGCCACCCAGCGGCGTGGTGCGGAGGTGACCTTCGCCGAACTGCGCGCAGCCTGGCTCGCGGCCGACGCCTGGGCGGTGCGGACGGTGGGCGAGAGTGCCGCGGCGATCGCCACGGCCGTCATCGGGCTGACCGAACTGCTGCATCCCGCGATGGCGGTGGTCGGCGGCGGGTTCGCGGCCGGCCTGCCTGGATTTCCGCGGGCGGTCGCCGAGCACGCCCAGACCCTTGCCCGTCCGGGACATCCGCCCGCGCCCGTCCGCCCAGCGTTGCTGGGCGGCCTGTCCTCCCTGTTCGGAGCGCTCCTGGCGGCTCAGTCGCCGGCGAGGATCGGCCGGCTGGCCTGAGCCGCGGGGACACCGGCGGTGCCGGCGGGTTCGACCGGGTGCGGCCGGAGAAGGGACAGCAACTCCGCGGGCCGGCGCAGCACCGCGTCCGGCCCGGCCGCGACCAGCTCGGCGCCGTCCGCCTCGCCCCACAGCGCGGCCACCGCCATCACGCCGGCCGCACGCGCGCTCTCCAGGTCGGCGACCGCGTCCCCGATCATCATCGCCTCATTCGGCGCCACGCCCAACAGCTCAAGTGCCCGGTTCACGATGTCCGGCGCCGGCTTGGGACGGGCGATCTCATCAGAGCCGATGACATAATCGAAGATCGGCAGAATGTCGAGCTCACCCAGCAGGTGCCGGGCCCGTGGACCCGCCTTGCCGGTGGCGACCGCGAGCCCGAGGCCGCGCTCGTGCAGGCTCCGCAGCAGCGCGGCGACCCCTTCGAAGAGCACCACCTGGTGGGCCAGCCGATAGCTCTCGCGGACGAACGGCTCCTCCATCTCCAGCGGCAAATTCATAATCCGCATGATGTCCGGGAAGTAGCGTCCCAGGTGCCGGTTGTACTGCTCGAACGGGGGCTCGCCGGGACCCACGACCTCGGCGTAGGCGATCGTGAACGCCTGCCGCATCACTCCGAAGCTGTCGACCAGCACCCCGTCGAGATCGAAGATGACCGCACGTTTCCGTGTTCCGGACGCCGCACCGGTCCCGATGGTCGTCCCCGCACCGGTCCCGGTGGTGGTCATGGCCGACCAGGGTTTCAGCTCAGTTCCCACGTGCCCCCCCGGGCTCGACGTTGGGTGCCGTTCGATATTCGTGACACAGGTCGTGACACAGGTCGTGGATGCGTGACCTCAGCGAGTCGCGTGCGCGAGCGGCGCGACGGACCGGTGCGAGCGCGCGGAGTCGTAGAACCTCTCGATGGCGGCGATCGTCGGGCGGACCTCCTCGATCGCCCGCCCCCGGGACGCGGGATCCGCCAGCAGCGCGGGCAGTTCATCGAGCTGGCGGCGGTACTCCGTTCCGATCGGTTCGTCGGGCACAGGCACCGCCACGGTCTCGCCGGCCCGGGTGCGGGTCAGAACCGAACGATCCTGCCGGTTTGGACCGAAACCGAACGTGCAGCGCAGCGACGCGGTGCCCGCGGCACCCTCGACGTTGATCAGGGTGACGTCCCGGGCCTCGTGCGAGGCCCAGCTCGCCCGCAACGACACCGAGACCCCGTTCTCGGTGACCAGGAAGCCACGTGCGGTGTCCTCGACGTCACCGCCGACGCCGACAGCCGGCCCGGTGCCATCGTCGTGACGCCAGGAGGCCGCCCAGGAGCCGTCGCTGACGAAGTCGTCCGAGATCGTCCCGACCACCTGCTGGAAACGGACGCTGCCCAGCAGCGGGGTGAGGGTGTCGAGCAGGTGCCAGCCGAGGTCTACCAGGGCTCCGCCGCCGGAGAGGTCCCGCCGGGTGAACCAGCCACCGGCGTCGGGAATGCCCCGGGCCCGGATCCAGGCGAGATCGACGTGCCGGATGGCACCGAGCCCGTCGGCGAGCTCGTAGAGCCGGCTGACATCCGCCCGGTACCGCGCGGCGCTCCCAGCGAGCAGGATGGTGTCGCCCGCGCGCTCGGCCGCCGCGAGCCGGTCGGCCTCGGCCGAGCTCAGGCACACCGGCTTCTCCAGGAAAACCGGAATACCGGCGCTCAGCAGCCGGGCTGCGATCTCGGCGTGCCGGTGGTTGGGCACCGCCACGACCGCGAGGTCGACCTGAGTCCGGTCGATCTCGTCGACGTCGGCGAGCACGGCCAGGCCCGGGTCGGCCCCGGCCGCCGCCCGGCGGGCCCCGGAATCGGAATCGACGGCCGTGACCACGACGAACTCCGGGTGTTCTCGCAGCCGGGGAAGCCAGATCGACCGGCCGGCCCAGCCCAGCCCCACCACGGCGACCCGCAGCGGAGTCCGCGTGGGGTTGCCGGTCTCGCCTCGGCTCACAGCTCGGCCAGGGTCTCGGCCACGATGGCCGCGACCTGGTGCATCTGTTCTTCGGTGCCGAGCAACGTCCGATGGTGCAGCCAGACGCCGTCCGCGCTGATCGCCTCGGTGTTCGGGCAGCGCTTCGCGATCTCGTCCACCGTTTCGTCCGGGGCACCGGTCTCCCAGAAGCCGTTGGACCGGTAGATCGCCCGGAACGCGGCGAAAGCGGGCAGCCCGCGGTCCACAAGGGCGTCGACGAACGCGTTGCGGCGCTCCTCACTGAACCCGGGCAACCGGAACATCGCCATGTAGTGCGGATTGCGGTCACACCGGTCGTCGCGGCCCTGCGGGACGACACCCGGGATGTCGGCAAGCGCGCCCGCCAGCACCGGCCAGCGCTCCTCACGCGTGTCAATCTGGCCGGCCAGGCGGCCGAGCTGGGCACGCAGGACCGCGGCGGAGAACTCGTTGAGCCGGAAATTCGACCCGGAGGTCTGGTGGAGGTACCGGCGGTCCGTGCGTGGCCGCCCGCAACTGTGCCGCAGGAAGCCGAGTTCGTACAGCTCGGCGTCGGGGAAGGTGACGGCGCCGCCCTCGCCGGCGGTCATGAGCTTGCCGTTCTGGAAGCTGAACGCCGCCACCGAGCCCAGCTCGCCGAGCTTCTTACCCTGCCACTGCGCACCGTGCGCGTGCGCCGCGTCCTGGATCAGCGGAACCCCGGCATCCGCGGACAGCTTCGCCAGGGCGTCCATGTCGCAGACCTGGCCCGCCATATGCACCGGCATGATCGCCCGAGTGCGCGGGGTCACCGCGGCCGCCGCGGCGGTGACCCCGATGCAGTACGTGCCCGGGTCGATGTCGACCGGCACGGCCACCGCGCCGAGGCGCTGGGCCGCCTGCGAGGAGGAGATGAAGGTGAACGCCGGCACGATGACCTCACTGCCGGGTCCGACCCCCAGGACCTGCAACGCGAGCTCCAACGCGTGCGTCCCGTTGGTTACGGCGAGGGCGTAGCCGGCCCCGTGGTAGGCAGCGAATTCCCGCTCGAAAGTGTCGACCTCACTGCCGCCCATGCGCCACCACTGGCCCTGTTCCAACGCCCGGATCAGACCACCGCGCTCCTCGTCGGAGTACTGCGGCCAGGCCGGCAACTCCGGCGCTGGCCGTGCTCTACCGATCATGATCCCCACCCTTTTCTTGCCCGTGACCGTATCGTTGTTCTTCGCGCCGGGATCGAGGTTCCGTCGGCGGTTCCATTATCGCGATCGGCGAAGGAATCTACGCGAGAGGNTGCATGACGGACGGTACCTCGGTACCCCCGGGTTCCCCATCGCCCTCCGGACATGACACGCTAATATCAACGGACAGACTACAGATAGACTTGATAAGAACACCCCAGCTGGCCCTTTCTGCTTGCAGGTGTCCAGCAGGTGGCTTTGCTATAAATGTGGGGTTCCGGATCAGAAACGCCGACCATCGAGCCGGCCAGCATGTCTGTGAGGCGCCGTGACCACGCTACTTCTCCTGAATGGCCCCAATCTGGGCATACTCGGCCGACGCCAGCCGGAAGTCTACGGCACGGCGACACTGGCCGATATCGAGGCGGCCGTCGCGGCTCGGATCTCGGACCGCGGATGGAAACTTGTCTCCGTACAACGNGAATCCGAAGGTGAATTGATCCACACCATTCAGGATAATTACGACTCGATCGGTGCGATCGTCAATCCAGGTGCGCTGATGATGTACGGCTGGAGCCTTCGTGACGCTTTGGCCAATTATCCGAACCCGTGGATCGAGGTCCATCTCTCCAATGTCTGGGCTCGGGAGTCCTTCCGGCACGAATCCATTCTCTCGGCGCTCGCCCGGGGAGTGATCGTCGGCCTGGGGGCCCTCGGATACGAGCTTGCCGCTCAGGCACTGCTGGACCTCGTCCCCACGCCGAGCTGAGACGTCCCGCCGGACCGGGAACGACTCTTCGGATGACTGGTCACGCGAAGTGGCGTTCGTATCCCCTTCCCGACGTGACCAGGCCACCCGCGACGTGGAACTCCCCCGCGCCGGGCCGGCCGGCGTCGGACGCACGAGCGCCCTCGGCCCGGTGTCATCTCCTCGGCCGTGTCGGTTCCTCGGCCGTGTCGGTTCCTCGGCCGTGTCGGTTCCTCGGCCGTGTCGGTCCGGCTCGGGCTTCCCGGCAGGCCGAAGAAGCAGGGTGGCGCATTGCTGGAATATGGCCGTATGACCCTTTAGGATATTTTTGAGTGATATGCCGCAAAGATCGGACCGGGGCCGTCGTACTTCCGCATCCGCAATGCCGGCGGGAGAGTGCCGCCCATGACAACGCACCCCGTTCACCCCGTTCATCCCGTTCATGAGGAACGGTCCTCCCAACGGACGATCATCCGCCGGGATTCGCCGATGGGCCTGGCAGTGGACCTGTCGGTGGGCCTGGCAGTGGCGGGCCCCNCCACCCCCNACCAGGNGACCACCTCCAGGCGACCACCTCCGCCGGGAGCGCGGTGAGCTACTCCTGCGCGGTGAGGGCGTGGGTGGCTGCCGCGGCAACGGCGGGGGCTAGCCGTGGNTGGTCGAGGGGAGGCAGCACGCTGCCGGGCGGCGTCTGACCGACGAGGGCGTGCACGGCGGCGAGGCGGGCAGCGGGGGTGACCGGGCGGCGAGTGGTGACGACCGCCCGCAGCAGTCCGGGCAGCGCGTGCAGCGGACGCGGGCCCGAGGTGGCGCGGGCCAGCGGAGGGGGCGTCTCCGGGCGGATCCGCAGGACGGGAACGCCCTTGGGCGGCGCCGCCAAGCCGATCAGGTCGACGATCAGATCGAGTTCGGGGGCAAGCAGGTGCAGCGGCTGGATGCCGTAGTCGACCGGATCGTAGAGGGTGATCTCGTGGAGGCCGACACCGATCAGTAAGCCGGCGAGATCGCCGCCCCGAGCCGGGTCCACGACGGCGACGCGGGCCCGCCCCGGCGCGATGTCACGCGCCCGGAGATGGTTGAGGACCGCGGCCGCGGCGGCGACGGCGAGACCGTCGTTGACGGTGTCGAGCAGCAGATGCGGGGCGGCGGACCGCAGCGCGGCGCGGGCGGCGTCGATGCGGCGGACATGCGTGTGGACCAGGACGGTGGCGGCGAATCCCGGAGCGATCATGCCGATCGCCGCGGCGAGCTCGGCGGCGGTACGGGCTGCGATCGGCATGGGGATGACGTCGAACCCGGTCGCCCGGTGCAGGTGGACCGCCTGGGACTCGACCGCTGGCAGGGCCGCCTCGGCGGCCAGCGGCTCAAAGTCCAAGACGGCGCTGCCGTCGGTGAGCAGCGCCACTCGGCGCGGCCGGCCGGTGAACCGGTCGGTGTGCGTCGGGTGCATGGCCAGGTGGCTGATGACGCGGCGGTCGGCGTCAGCGTCCAACAACGCAAGATCGTGACCGGNCGTGACCGACGCGCGGAGACACTGGGCGAGTTTGCCGGTCGACGCGACGGTGAAGACGGGATCCTCGGTCTGCAACAGGTCGGCACCCAGCCGCTCCCGCAGCGCCCGGACCAGCCAGGTCAATGTGGACCCGCTGTCGGCATCCAACGTGATCCGCCGGCCGCCCCCGGGATCCGGCTCGTCCGCGTAGCACGTCACGGGGCCGGGGGCTGCGGCGACGACNGCCTCGATGATCATCGTGGCCCGGTGCGGAACACGGACCGTGACGCTGTAGGCGGGGTTGACCCCGGCTGAACCGGCCGGACCGGCCGGACCAGGGGGCGTCACGCCGGCTCCACCCGTGCCCGACTCCGTCCGGTGCGCGCCGGTCCCCCAGCCGGCCCCTCGGCGGGGCTCCCCTCCGCGGGAGTCCCACCTGCGGGAGTCCCGGGCATCGGTCCACCACATTTCATGCTCATGAGGAGCTTGTCTCCGCTTCGCGCAACTCGGCCAACAGTCCGGCCTGCCCGGCCGCCATCTCGGTCAGAATCCGCCGGGCCGCGCGCATCAGCTCCGCCACGTCCCCGCCCGCGAGCGCGTACACCACCGTCGGGCCGTCCCGCGTCGCGGTCACGATCCCGGACCGGCGCAGCACCGCGAGCTGTTGGGAAAGGTTCGACGACTCCACCTCGATCGCGGCCAGGAGATCCCGCACCGGCATCGGCCCGTCCTGCAGCAACTCCAGCACCCTAATTCGCACCGGATGGCCAAGCATGCGAAAAAACTCCGCTTTAGCCTGGTACAGCGGAACCCGCCTCGTCACGAGCCACCTCCCGTCGACCCCACGCAGCTCCGGCCGAGGCCTACCGGCCGAGGTACCGGCCTGGCCGGAGTACCGGCGACCGCCCACCCAGAGATCACGCCGGCACGGTGAGTAGCGCCACGACCCGTTCGCGCCCGATGGCGACCTCCCCGCCAGTTACAGAATTTATCAACTGTTCGTTACCACACTTCGGAGTCGGGAAACAGCTCTTTATCGCACGGCACGGCTCTGCGGGGGCCGCTGTGTCCGAGATCTCGCCCACTCCATACTTTTTAGCATGTAAATTGAAGAAACCTTCAATTTTTCATCCCAGTATATGGGAGGATCGGATCCGCNTCGAGATGACGACGGGGCAGGCCGAGGACCCCCGGCCCCACTGCCCCGCCCCCATAAGGACGGCCCCGTCACGCTGGCCCAGGCCACTCGGCCGGCTGGAACTCGGCCGGCTCCTGCCCGGCCGGGCCGATATCGAGAGCATGCGCCGCCAGCCAGGCCGTGACCTGCTCGCGGGGATGACCGTCGCGGTGGTCGCGCTGCCGCTCGCGCTGGGATTCGGGGTCTCCTCCGGCCTCGGCGCGGCCGCCGGACTGGTGACGGCGATCGTGGCGGGTGCTCTCGCGGCGGTCTTCGGCGGGTCGAACCTGCAGGTGTCCGGGCCGACCGGCGCGATGACCGTCGTGCTCGTGCCGATCGTGCACCGGCACGGGCCGGCTGGTGTGCTGACCGTCGGGCTGCTCGCCGGGATGATCCTGCTCGCGCTCGCGGTCCTGCGGGTCGGCCGCTCCGTGCGATATGTGCCGGCGCCCGTGGTGGAGGGATTCACCGTCGGCATCGCCGCGGTGATCTTCCTTCAGCAGGTTCCCTCGGCCCTGGGGGTGCACGCCCGAAACGGTGACCGGGTGACCGGCGTGGCCTGGGCGGCCGTGGCCGACTTCGTCCACCGGCCGCACTGGCTCGCGCTGGCGCTCGCCGTCGGCGTCGCGGCGACGATGCTGGTCGGCGCCCGGCTGCGGCCCACGGTCCCGTTCTCGCTGCTCGCCGTGGCCCTCGCGACGGCCCTCGTCACGGCCCGCGAGTGGGACGTCACGACCCTCGGCGCAATCCCCGCCACCCTGCCCGGTCCCTCGCTCGGCTTCCTCGACATCACCGCGATCCCGACGCTCGCCACGGCCGCCGTCGCCGTGGCCGCGCTCGCAGCCTTGGAGAGCCTGCTCTCGGCCAGTGTGGCCGACGGGATGACCGTCGGCCAGAACCACGACCCCGACCGGGAGCTATTCGGCCAAGGGCTGGCCAACCTCGCCGTCCCGCTGTTCGGCGGGGTGCCCGCCACCGGCGCGATCGCCCGCACCGCGGTCAACGTCCGCTCGGGTGCCTCGTCCCGGCTCGCCGCCCTCGCGCACGCCGTGGTCCTCGCCGGGGTGATGCTCGCAGCCGCTCCCCTGGTCGCGCGCATCCCGCTCGCCGCGCTCGCCGGTGTTCTGCTCGCCACGGCGGTGCGGATGGTCGAGGTCTCCTCGTTGCGCACCCTCGGCCGTGCGTCACACTCCGATGCCCTGGTCATGGCGCTGACCGCCGGGGCGACCCTGGCGCTCGACCTCGTCATCGCCGTCGTCCTCGGCCTCGCGGTCGCCGGCGCCCTCGCCCTGCGCGCAATCGCCCGAACCGCGCGGGTCGAGGAGGTGCCGCTGGACCCCGGCGATCATCACGATTCCGAACACGCGCTACTCGCCGAGCACATCGTCGCCTACCGTATCGACGGCCCCCTGTTCTTCGCCGCCGCCCACCGCTTCCTGCTGGAGCTCACCGAGGTGGCCGACGTCGAGATCCTCATCCTCCGGCTGTCCCGGGTCAGCGCCGTCGACGGCACCGGCGCCCTCGTCCTGCGCGACGTCATCGACCGGCTCGAACACCGCGGCGTCAAGGTGTATGTGTCGGGGCTGCGACCCGAGCATGCCAAAGCGGTGGCCGCCGTCGGTCTGGTGGACCGGCTGCGCGGCCAGGGACGCCTGTTCGACTCCACCCCGTCGGCCATCCAGGCTGCCCGGGACCATCTCCACCACACCGGCGCCCTGGCTGCCGTCCCCACCTGAGCCCACGCGGCGTTAGCCCACGCGGCGTTAGCCCACGCGGCGCTAGCCGCGGTCGCGCGGCTCGCGACGCAGCCCGCCCCACAGGGGACTCTGGTCCCACCAGCCGGAGGCTGGCGATCGACATGACGGATGTGCCCCAGGCAGGAATCGGACCTGCGGCCTACCGCTTAGGAGGCGGTCGCTCTATCCACTGAGCTACTGGGGCCGGCGAGGGACACCGGGTCTGGCTCGTGCAACAGATCATACGGGGCCGCGGAGCAGCCGGCCCGAGGGGACACCATGGATTCCGATCGGCAAGGCATCCGCACACCGTCCACAGCCCGTCGGCACGCTCGATCTACCGCAACGACCGATTATTACCGAAGGCTAATGACCGCCATCGAGGACCGTGGCCGCCCGGCACTGTGTACCGGCACAGCGCGATCAGCCGAACTGCTCGGCCATCTCGACGAGTTCCTTGCATTTCGGACAGATCGGGAAACGCGAGGGGTCCCGCACCGGTTCGAACTTGTAGCCGCACAACGCCGTAACCCGGCCACCCTCGATGGACGCGCGAACGATCTCCTCACGACGAGCGTAGTGAGAGTGATCGTCACCTTCGTCCGTCTGGGTGTTCGATGTCTCGGGCGCGATCTGAGTCGTGCTCATGGCGTCGAGTCTAGTGCCGCGGGCGCCGATGCCGGCCCTGGGTGCAAGCCCGCGCGCGGGACGGGTGCCGCACGAGGACACGCCGCCGGNCCGAGGCCATACCCGCCGAACCGAGGCCATGGAACACGTCGTGGAACACCGACCCCGGTCCGGGGGAAGGGGCCGACGGGACATCGAAACCGGCCAGCCGGCATGGTCTTCGGGGGGCAGATGGCTCTTGTGAGTCCCAGGCTGAGCGTACCCTGGAGAGGACGAAGGAGACCGGTGACTGGATTGATCGACAGTACCGAGATGTACCTCCGAACCCTGTACGAGCTGAGGGAGGAGGGCATCCCCCCGCTGCGCGCGCGTCTGGTGGAGCGCCTGCATGTCAGCGCGCCGGCCGCGAGCGAGTCGACGGCTCGTCTGGCCAACGAGGGGCTGGTGTGCCTCGCCGACGACCGGACCGTGCAGTTCACGGAGAAGGGCCTGCTGCGGGCCACCGCCGTCATGCGCAAGCACCGCTTGGCCGAGCTGCTGCTCACGAAGGTCATCGGGTTGGACTGGGCGCTGGTACACAACGAGGCCTGTCGGTGGGAGCATGTAATCTCCGACGAGGTCGAGGCGCGCCTCACCGTCCTGCTCGGCGATCCGAAGCGCTGCCCGTTCGGTAACGAGATCCCGCCTTCCCAGCAGCACCACACCACGGCACGGCCGGCTTCCGCCCCGGTGAGCCTACTGGCGTCGGCCGACCTCGCCTCGTCCGGCGGTGGCAGGCCGGTCACGGTGAGCTGGATCTCCGAGCGGTTGCAGACNGACGAAAGCATCATGCGCCGGCTTCAGGACGCCGCGATCGTCCCCGGTGCGCAGATCACGCCGGGCTCCCGCGGCAACCTGATCCACATCGTCACTCCCAACGGCCAGACCGACGCGGAGATCAGCCGTAGCACCGCGGCTCTCGTTTACGTCGACCGCTGAGTCGACCGCTGAGTCNTCGCCCACGGCACCGTCGCCGTCGCCATCCTGATCGCTTCCGCCAGCGGCCGATGGTGTCACGCTCCCGGCCGCACACCCCCCCGGAAGCTCGACCACCAGATCTTCTCCACCTTGACCACCTCCCCGGTCCGCGGAGCGTGGATCATCTTCCCGCCCCCGATGTAGATCCCGACATGATCAAGATCGGCATGGAAGAAGACGAGATCGCCGGGAATGAGGCCCGCCCGGTTCACGCGGCGCCCCTCATTCCATTGTGATCCGGTGTAGTGGCTCAGCGAGACCCCGGCCTTCCCCCAGACCCACTGCGTCAGGCCGGAGCAGTCGAAGGACTTCGGCCCCGCCGCAGCCCACACGTAGGGCTTGCCCAGCTGGGCGTATGCCTCCTGCACCGCGCGCGACGCGCCACCGCCGCCCGTCGGCGGGATGGGTGCCGGGGTAGTCGGGGCCGCGGCGAACGCCCGGCCCGCGGCCGCGACCGCGGCCGACTCCTTCCGATAACGGACCCGTTCGGCCGCGGCCTTCCTGGCCGCCGATGCCGCGGCGGCGGCCGCCGCCGCCCTGCGGGCCCGCGCGGCGGCGGCTTGGCGCTCCCTGGCCCGCCGCTCCAGCGATGCGTAGCGGGATTCGAGCCGCTGCAGCAGGCTGCGCTGCTCGGCGGCGGACGCCTCGATGGACCGCTTCCGTGCGGCGAGCCGCATGACGATCTTCCTCTTGCCCGCAAGTGCCACGTCAGCGCTCCGGCGTGCCTCGGTGAGATCCCGACGCGCGAGCCGCAGGCCAGTGTCCGCCACGCGTTGCCGGCGGGCCAGCGCATCGACCGCACCGGCCCGGTCGAGTACCTGTCGGGGGTCGCCGGTCAGCAGCAACGACAGTTGCCCGAATCCCCCGGCCCGATTCGCCGACACCGCCAACCCCCGGTGTTTGTCCGAGGCCTGCCGTACAGCGTCGTCAGCGCGGTCGACCCGCCCGGCCGCGGCAGCCGCGGCCCGCTCGGCCTCGGCCAGCCGAATACGTTCGGCGTTGAACACCTCAGTGGCAATCGCCGTCTGACGAGTGGATTCGTCCAGCCGTACCCGGGTACCGTTGATCTCCGCCTGCAGGCTCTGCAGGCTCTGCAGGCTCTGCAGGCTCTGCGGGCTCTCCGGGCTCTCCGGGCTCTCCGGGCTCTCCGGGGCCGACCCGGAGGCCGGAGTCGTCGGCGCCGCCCAGGCGGATCCGGCAAACCCCCAGACAACCGGAGGTCCGGCGACGAGAATGCCGACCAGTCCGAGAACAATGGGCGCTCCGGCTTTCGGACGCCATCCGGTCGGATCGTTCCCGGTCGGCTGGGGATCGTCGGTCGGGCCGGCGGCGGGAGTCTGCCTTGCGACGTGTTTCGAAGTTCGCCGGCCGAACCCGGATGGCGGGACATCACGGGGACGGCGGGGCCCGGGGCGCGGTTCGCCGGCGCTATGCCAGCCCTCCGTGGGGACACTGCTCACACTGCCGGACGGTAACTCTATGCAGTTATACAGTCACGGAAGCACGCCGCGACGAGCGGAGAGTCTCCAAGCACCCACCGCCAGCCGATGAGATCGGGTCACAGGCCACCCAATTTAGCGATTTCACATGCCAGAAACAGCTAAGACANAGGTCGGGAACAGATCTTGCCGACTCTTCGGACCCGAGGATCCGGGACGAGCGCAGCGTGGCCGGGGACCGGGTGAGCGCAGTCCGCGCATCGCGCGGGGAATGACAGGAGAGACATGGACAAATTGAATTCGGGCGATACCGCGTGGATGCTCATCAGTTCCGCGATCGTGCTGTTCATGACGCCCGGACTGGCGTTCTTCTACGGTGGCATGGTCCGAGCGAAGAACGTGCTCGGAATGATCATGCAGAACTTCTTCTGCATCGGGATCGTCACGCTGATCTGGTCGGTCATCGGGTTCAGCGTCGCGTTCGGCGAGGGTAACGGCTTCTGGGGCGGATTCGACTTCTTCGCTCTCCAGGACCTCTCCGGCAGCGACGGCGCGATCCCGTACGTCGTGTTCGTCGCCTTCCAGCTGATGTTCGCGATCATCACGCCCGCCCTCATCACCGGCGCGATCGCCGATCGCATGAAGTTCAGCGCCTTCGCGATCTTCATCCCGCTCTGGTCGCTGCTGGTCTACTCGCCGATCGCACACTGGGTGTGGGCGAGCAAGGGCTGGTTGTTCGAGCGCGGCGCGATGGACTTCGCGGGCGGCACGGTCGTCCACGCCAACGCCGGTATCGCNGCGATCGTGCTGGCGCTGGTCCTCGGCAAGCGGGCCGGTTGGCCGACCGGCGACTTCCGCCCCCACAACGTCCCGTTCGTTCTCCTGGGCACCGGCATCCTGTGGGTCGGATGGTTCGGGTTCAACGCGGGTTCCGCGCTGGGCGCCAACAAGGTCGCCGGATACGCCCTGCTCAACACCCAGATCGCGACCGGCGTCGCGATCCTCGGATGGCTCGCGGTCGAGCAGCTGCGCGACGGCAAGGCGACCACCCTGGGAGCCGCCTCCGGCGCGGTCGCGGGTCTGGTGGCCATCACCCCGGCCTGTGGTTTCGTCTCTCCGATGGGTTCGATCGCCATCGGCGGCATCGCCGGCGTCGTCTGCGCCCTGGCCACCTCGATCAAGGGCAAGGTCGGCATCGACGACTCGCTCGACGTCGGTGCGGTCCACCTGGTCGGCGGTGTGCTCGGAGCCCTGCTGACCGGCCTCTTCGCCACCGTCGACACGAACGAGGCCGGCAAGGACGGTGTCTTCTACGGCGGCCCGTGGAGCGTCTTCGGGGAACAGGCGCTCGCCGTCGGCGCGACGCTGGGCTACTCGGCCGTCGTGACGGCGATCATCGCTCTCGCCCTGAAGTACACCATCGGTCTCCGGCTGAACGCCGACGACGAGATCGCCGGCATGGACGAGGCGTTGCACGGGGAGACGGCGTACCGCTTCACGTCCATCGGCGGTAGCGGCTCGCTGTCCACGAGCAGCATCAGCCCCGTCAAGGTGCCCGAGGAGGCCCAGGCATGACCAAGCTCGTCACCGCCGTCATCAAGCCGTTCAAGGTCGACGACGTGAAGGCGGCGCTCGAGACCCTGGGCGTGCACGGACTGACGATCTCCGAGGTCCAGGGCTACGGCCGGCAGAAGGGCCACACCGAGGTCTACCGCGGCGCCGAGTACAAGGTCGACTTCGTGCCAAAGATCAAGATCGAGGTGGTCGTCGCGGACGGGGCGGTCGACGATCTGGTCGCGGCGATCACGTCGTCGGCGCAGACCGGCAAGATCGGCGACGGCAAGATCTGGGTCGTTCCGGTCGAGTCGGTGGTACGGGTCCGTACCGGCGAGCGGGGGGCGGACGCGCTGTAGTANTGCCGGGCGTGGCAACGCCACCGCGGCACGGCTCCATCGCACCACCCGACTCCATCCATCACTGTTACCACGCACCCCCGGCACCCGGCACCACGCACCACCCGCGACACCGCACGAGCTGGTNCCACCCGAGACCACAGTTGCGCTGGTGCGCGTTTCTGTGTCCTCGGCTCGGCGCTCCACTGGCCGTGATCGATCCGGACCCGAGATCGATCACGGCCAGACGGCCGAACGGAGGAGGACAGCCATGACGGACCGCCTGGAGATCCTCAAGGGCCGCTCCGAGCACCTGCCCACGGCGACCGGCCCACGGCTGCGCCGCATCCTCACCGACCTCGCCGACGATGCCCTAGTCGACCTGTTCGGCGATCCCGGACCGGGAATTGCCCTGGTGGCCGTCGGCGGCTACGGACGCGCGGAACCCGCGTTCGGCAGCGATCTCGACCTCGTCCTCGTCCACGACGGCAAACGGAACGACATCTCCGCCGTCGCCGACGCGGTCTGGTATCCGCTGTGGGATTCGGGGGTGGGCCTCGATCACAGCGTGCGCACCGTCGACGAGGCCATCATGGTGGCCGACGGTGACCTCAAGGCCGCGCTCGGCCTGCTCGACGCCCGCCACGTCGCGGGTGACGCGACGCTGGCCACGCAGCTCGCCCAGCGGGCTCGCGCCCGGTGGCGGTCCCATGCCCCGAAACGACTACCCGAGCTCGCCGAGGCCGTCGCGGAACGGGCCACCCGACTCGGTGAGGTCGCGTTCCTGCTCGAACCCGACCTGAAGGAATCCCGCGGCGGGCTGCGTGACGTCCATGCCCTGCACGCCCTCGCGGCGGCCTGGGTCGCCGAGTCCCCCCCCGCGCGGGTGATCGCCGCCGGTCAGGTGCTGCTCGATGCCCGCGGCGAGATCCGCCGGCTGAGCCGGGGACGAGCCCACGATCGGCTCCTGCTCCAGGACTCCGAGTCGCTCGCCACCATGCTCGGCTACGCCGACGCGTTCGCGCTCGCGCACGCGGTCGCCGACGCCGGACGCGCCATCTCCTGGACCTGGGACACCACCTGGTACCGGGTCGCGGCCGGCCTGCGGTCGGTGGCGCGGTGGCGCGGTGGCGGCCGGCGGCCGGCCCGCCGCCCCCTCGGCGAAGGGGTGGTCGACCAGGACGGCGAGGTCCAGCTCGCCCGGGACGTCGATCCGGCGAAGGACCCGGTCCTGGTGCTGCGGGCCGCCGCCGCGGCCGCACGAAGCGGGCTCCCGTTGGGCCGCTACGCCGTCGACCGGCTGGCCCGGGAGGCCCCACCGATGCCCGACCCCTGGCCTGACGCCGCCCGTGACGCGCTGGTCGCGCTGCTGGCCACCGGCGACGCGGCCGTGGGGGTGCTGGAATCCCTCGACCAGGTGGGGCTGCTCGTCCGGCTCATCCCGGAGTGGGCGGCGGTGCGCAGCAGACCGCAACGCAATCCCTACCACCGCTATACCGTCGACCGGCATCTGATGGAGGCCGCGGCGCGGGCCGCCGCGCACACCCGCGAGGTGGACCGGCCGGATCTGTTGCTGCTCGGCGCCCTCCTGCACGATATCGGTAAGGGCTTCCCCGGCGACCACACCGACGCGGGCATCGTGCAGATCGAACGGATCGGCCCGCGGCTGGGTCTGCCGCCCGAGGACGTCGACGTGCTTGTCGCCATGGTCCGCCACCACCTGCTTCTCGGCGAGGCCGCGACCAGGCGGGACATCGACGATCCCGGGACAATCGCGAGCGTCGCCGCGTCCGCCGGCAGCGTGCGGATCCTCACCCTGCTGCACCGACTGACCGAGGCCGACTCCCGGGCCACCGGTCCGACCGCGTGGAACGCCTGGAAGGCGCGGCTGATCGGTGACCTCGTCGAGCGGGCCCGAGCCGTCCTCGGCGGCGAGCGGGTCCCGTGTCCCCCGAGCCTCGACGATCGGCAGCGTGGCCTACTCGCGCTGCCCGACGAGCACGTCGTCCAGGTCAATCCGCTGCCGGACGAGGGCATGTTCGAGATCGTGGTGGTCAACGCCGACCACGTCGGGCTGCTGGCGATCATCGCTGGTGTCCTCGCGCTGAACCGATTGGACATCCGGCGGGCCTCGGCCCGGAGGAACGGCGGTCGGGCGCTGCTGCAGGCCGCCGTGGCGGCGCCGCACGAACGGGTACCGGAACCGGCGCGGTTGCTCGCCGACCTGCGGGCCGCGCTCGCCGGCACCCTCGACGTCGCCGGTCGGCTCGCCGCCCGGGAACGCGACTACGCCCGGGCCAGGCGGTGGACCACGCCCGGCGCCCCTCAGGTGATCTTCGATGACGACCTGGGATCGATGACCGTGATCGAGGTGCGCGCCCCAGACCAGGCCGGCGTGCTGTACCGGATCGTACGGGCGCTGTCCGGGTTGCGACTCGATGTCGCCACCGCCATCGTCGCGACCCTCGGACTAGACGTGGTGGACGCCTTCTACGTGCGGGAGGCCGATGGTGGTCCGGTGGCGGACGGCGGACGGCGCCGTGAGATCGCGGACGCGATCCTCGCGGCCCTGGGACCGATGGAACCCATAGACCGCGCGGAACCGGCGGGCCGGACCACACAGACGTGATCCAGCCCGCCGGGATCCGCTCGGACCGAGCGTCAGCACCGTCGTGGGAGACGCTATGATGAGCAGGCACGTTGGGAGGCTTCGCCTAGTCCGGTCTATGGCGCCGCACTGCTAATGCGGTTGGGGGCATACACCCCCTCCGGGGTTCAAATCCCCGAGCCTCCGCGTCGACCAGGCGTTTTGAACATACGTTCGAGACGCCCGGTCTGTCCTTAAGATCAAAATGGCCGGTGGATGGAACGTGGATGGAACAAACGGCGTGGATCTTCATCCGGCGCCTGTTCCCCGGCTCCGCCGGGGGACGAACTCCTCGATCACCACCGCCGCAGCCTCCGCCAACTCCTCGGCCACGACCGCGTAGACATCTCGGGTAAAGTTCGACGAAGCGTGACCGAGCACATCGGCGACCAGCTTCATGTCAACTCCGGCCGCGAGGAGCATCGTTGCCGCCCCGTGTCGAAGGTCGTGAAAACGGATCGGGGGAAGGGGCATCGCCGCGGCGTCTGTACTGCTTCTTCGCCATCGAGGTCGGCTCCCGCTCCGTCCACATCCTCGGGGTCACCGCCCACCCCGACGGACCGTGGAGCACCCAACAAGCCCGGAACCTCCTCCTGGACCTCGGTGACCGGGCGGCCGACTTCCGGTTCCCGGTCCGTGACCGCGCCGGACAGTTCACCGCGTCGTTCGACGCGGTCCTCGCCGACGCCGGCATCACCGCGATCAGGATCCCACCCCGGACCTCGCGGGCGAACGCCTACGCGGAACGGTTCGTCCGAACCGTCCGGACCGAGGTCACCGACCGGATGCTGATCTTCGGTGAACGGCACCTGCGCGTTGTCCTGGCCGAGTACGCACGGCGCTACAACGGACGACGCCCCCACCGCGGCCGCGACCTTCAACGACCACGGCCCGACCACCCCGCCGCGGACCTGAGCCAGGAACGGATCAAACGTCAGCCCGTCCTCGGCGGCCTGATCAACGAATACGAACGAGCCGCCTAAAAGACCAGGCCAACGCCGGTGGCCGAGTTCTCGCACCCCACACGCGGGCCTTCACCCCCGGCCTGAAGACCGGAGCACTGGCCCGCACTCTGGTAGCAAGGAGTGGGAGGGCTCTGTAGCGGTCGGCGGCGACGTGTTCGAGAGTTTCTTTAGGGGCCCCCGTCACAGGTCATCTTCAACGGGGGCTGTCTGGTCTTTGTGGGCGCCGCGCATGGTGGGGAAGAGGACGACGTCGCGGAGGGTCGGGGCGCCGGTGAGCAGGGCAACGAACCGGTCGATGCCGAGCCCGAGGCCGGACATCGGGGGCATCCCGTATTCCATGGCCTCGATGAAGTCCTCTTCGAGCATCATGGTCTCGTCGTCGCCGGCCTCCCGCAGCGCGGCCTGTTCCTCAAGCCGCTGCCGCTGCTCGGCGGGGTCGACGAGTTCGGAGTAAGCCTTGACGATCTCCACGCCGTTCACCACGACCTGGAACATGTCAAGCGCGGTGGGGTCGGTGTCGCTGCGCCGGGCCAGCGGGACCAGTTCCGCCGGGTGGTGCACGAGGAAGCACGGCTGGACGAGATCGGGTCGGACCGTCTTCTTGTAGAGCAGGTCTACCAGGCCGGCGTAGGACGGGGAGGTCCCGACGTCCAAGCCGAGCTCGGCCACTCGGGCACGCAGAGTGGGAAGATCGCGGACAACGGTGAGGTCGATGCCGGTGCGCCGCTCCACCTCGGCCCGGTAGTCGATCTCCGGCCAGTCTGCGCCGAAGTCGAGCTTGACACCCTCGTAGGTAACCGCCCGGGTGCCGAGGACGTCGTCGAGGACCGTGAGGATCAGTTCGCGGACGAAGGCCATGTTGTCGCGATAGTCCCAGTAGGCGGCGTACCACTCCAGCATCGTGAACTCCTGGAGGTGCGAGGAGTCCATGCCTTCGTTGCGGAAGTTGCGGCCAAGTTCGTAGACGCGGTCATAGGCGCCGACGACGATCCGCTTGAGATAGGTCTCGGGGGAGATCCGCAGGTAGAAGTCCTCACCGAGGGCGTTGTGCCTGGTGATGAACGGGCGGGCCGCGGCACCGGACGCTGCCTCTTGCAGAATCGGGGTTTCGACTTCGAGAAAGTCGTTGTCGTCAAGGAGACGGCGAATCCGCCTGATGATGTTCGCTCTGGTCTGGAAGCGTTCCCGGGACTCGGCGTTGACAAGCAGGTCGAGGTAGCGGCGGCGGTAACGAGCCTCGACGTTGGACAGGCCCTGCCACTTGTCCGGAAGGGCACGTACGGTCCGGTTCAGCACCGTCATCTCGGAGATGGCGACGGTCCGTTCGCCGCGGCGGGTGGTGTAGAGGCTGCCGGCGATCCCGACGAAGTCGCCGATCTTNACGGCCCGGGACCATTCCTTGACGACCTCGGCGCCCAGATCGGTCTTGGACAGGGAAACCTGCACCCGGCCGCTACGGTCCTGGAGATGCCCGAAGATCAGCCCGCCCATACGGCGCCACAGGACCACGCGNCCGGCGAGACGGACAGCCGTCCCGTCGGGAGCGGCTGCGGCATCGGCCGCGACCGCGTCGGTCCGGTAGCCGGACCGCGGCCCCGCCGCCTCGGTTACCCCGGACTCCTCGATCGACATCAACACACCCTCTTGCCGCAGAAAGCACCAGCTAGCCACGAGGGTGGCGTTTCGTGAACGCTCCCGGGCGGGCCAGATGACGGATCGCCATCCTGCAGATGACTACTCCAGAGATGACTGCCCCAGCCTACCGACCCTCAGCGAACCGCAGCCGGCGTAGCCNATCCCGACAGTAGTCGATCATGGCTTCCACCAGATGCCGGTCCCGACGCCGGGCCGGTCGAATGGGTCGCCTGCCGCCGGCGCGGCGGCGCGTCCGTCCATGTCGTGCGCGGGGGGACTGGCGCGCACGGGCGGTTGCTGCGCCGGGTACGCCCCGATGTCCTGCACGTCAACCGGTGTGTGCCGTGGGCGTGCGCGCCGATGCTGGCCGCCGGCCTGACGGCCGGAGTGGCCGGTTGCGATCTGCGGGTCGTCGCCGTCGATCAGCTTCCGCAGCAGTGATCGACGGCGCGACCGGGCTGCTCATGCCCGCCGGCGACCCGGCCGCCCTGGCCGCTGCGCTGTGCCGGCTGCGGGATGATCCGGTCCTGCGCCACCGGCTGGGGAATACGGGCACGCCAGGCGGCCGTGAGCACCTTCACTGACCACCAGATGGCCCGCGCCTACCTCACGCTCTGGGAACGGTGCCGCTCGCAGCCGCGGGCCTCTCGCCTGCGGCCCGAACCGCCGCGCCCATGACCTTGAACTGACCGCGCATCTGCGGAGCATGTCGGCGAGACGCTCGCCAGCACAGGCCTGGGCGGGTTCGAGTTCTCACCATGCCGGCAGTCTCGCGCTTTCCAGCAGGCCCGAGAACTTGTCCTGGCAGCCGACCGCCAGACACCTGCGCGTAGCGGACCGCGGGCTCGGCACCGTAGGCTCCGTTCAGGATGGCAGTACGCACCGTGCCGGGCTGCAAGCGCCGCCCGGNCGACACGCATCATGGCCGCGTTCCTGCGGGAGCACGCCGGCTGGGTGAGCACGGTGTTGCTGCCGGCTTACACGCCCGAGCTGAATCCGGCGGAGGGGTGTGGTCCCAGCTCAAGCGCACCGCCCTGGTGAACCTGGCCGCCCGCAGCCTCGACGATGTCCACCAGGCGGCCAAACACGGACTGAAACGGCTGCGGTACCGGCCCGCGTTGCTGTTGGGGTTCCTCGCCGAAACCGGCCTGGGCTGGGAGGAGCTGCGGCCAACATGACTCCAGGCATTGAAGCTCAGTACCTGTGAGTGATGGCTGGCGTTGCGCCACTCGCGTTATCCTGACCCGGCTGAGTAGCGATCAGGTATGGCTGATGGGGACGTTTCGGGTATGACTGACGGGGACGTTCTTGACGGCAACCGGGCAAGGCGGCGTGAGCCGCGCCGTGGTCCGGAGCCTTTCGGCTCAGGCCGGGACCAGCCGCGCGACCCAGACCGGGAGCAGGCGAGCACGGCACACGCCAGGCCAGGGTGGCCGCTTCCGCCGGTTCCTGCCGGGCACCGGTGAGAGGGGTGGGTGTGAGTGCGGCGCCGCGTGCTGCGGAAGGGGGCCATGCCCGGCGAGCCGCCGGCCGCCGGCCACCGTTGATTCATCCGCTGAATCCTCACCCCGGCGGACCTCGATTCCGCTACTTTCCCGGTCGTCGGAATATCTCGTCGATGAATATCGGGGAGAGATCAATCACGGGTCCGGCTCCCCGACGAAACCTCCCGACGCCCGGTCCCGGGGCCTGGCTGAACTGTTGGCTGGCGGAGGAAACAGGAGGCTGGTAGGCACCGTGTTCTATGATGTTCTGCTGATCATTTTTCGGAACATGGAAGGCGCCGTGGTAGTCGTGTCCTCCCGGATGCGCCACCCGGTGCGGACCGTCCGCTGGATGTTCAACGGACTGTTCCAGCCGCCCGCCGGCTGGCGACGCCTATGTCTGCTTGCCGCGGTTTCAGCATTCAGTCTGGGGATGGTCGGGCTCTGGCAGCTGTCCCGAAGCCCCGGCGCCGGCCTCAGCGCCACCGACATCGCCTACGGCAGCCTGGGGCTTTTCTTCGTCCAGCCACCAGACCTACCCAATGATGTCGGTCTCCCGATCTCCTTTGAGATCGCCCGCTTCCTGGCGCCTGCGGCCACTGCTTATGTACTCGCGGATACGCTGGTCAAACCGATGGCCGCCCTCCAGGCCACGCTGTCCCGGGGGCACGCGGTCATCTGTGGCAGCGGACCGACGGCGCTTGCCTTCGCGGAACGCCTGCGGGCCGCGTCCCGCCAGGTTGTACTGATCGATGACGTCGACAGTATCGAAATCGCGGAACACGCCCGCCGTCTTGGTCTGGTCCTGCTACGAGGAGATGCGCGTCGCGGGGATGTGCTACGGCGGGCTGGCGTGGCCCGGGCCGACCAACTGTACGTGTGTGGGACTGCGTCCGGATATAACGCCGCTGTCGTCGCGGCGGCGGAGCAGGTGTCACGCCAGCGCCACCGCCCGCTGACATGCTACGCGGAGGAGTCGGATCCTGACGTGCTCGACGCCCTGTGGACGCTTCTGCTCGGCAGGGAACACATCGGTCGTCTCACGGTCGAGTTCTTCAACACCGCCCGTCTCGGTGCAAGTCTTCTGCTCGACGACGAACGGATCGCGTTCGCGCCCCTTGGTCTGTCCGTCGTGATAGTGGGCATGGGCCCGTTCGGCCGGGAGCTGCTCCTGGAACTCGCGCGGCGCCGCAGAGAGGTAGGTGNGACGTCGCGGATGCAGGTGACCCTCATCGACAAGAATGCCAGCGGTGTACTGAGGCTGCTGCAGACCCGCTATGGCCTCGTCGAGGCGATGGTAGACACCATCTGCCAGGATACGGGTTCCGACGAGGTCGACCTGAACGGTCTTCTGGATGGATACGCCCCGGAAGGAGCCATGCAGTTGGTGTTCATCTGCTACGAAGACGAGGAACTGGCGTTACGCAAGGCTCTTGCGGTGTCCCGGCTGCCCGGACACCGCAAGGTGATCGTTCGGGTGGATCGCATGACTCCCTTCGGGCAGGCCTTCGGTAGCGGTGACGGCGCGCGACCGCTGGACATCCTCTACCGTGGCCTCACCGTTTTTCCACTGCTGGACCGCGTCTGCGATCCCGACCAGCTACAGGATCCCCAGGTCGAACAGCTCGCCAAAGGAATACACCGAGACTACTGCCGGCGGCGGATGGAAGCCGGCGAAAGACCGGAAGAAAANCGCGCGCTCGTCGCCTGGGAAAATCTCTCGGAGGATTTTCGCAACGCCAACTACGAACAAGCCCGCGACATCCGCCGAAAACTCGACATGATCGGCTGTGGAATCGTTGCCGGCGCTGTCCGAGACGATCCTTTTTCTTTCAGTGTGACCGACGCGCAGCACAACGAGGTTGAAATTCTCGCGAAGCGGGAACACGAGCGGTGGATGGTCGAGCGACAGGCTAACGGGTGGCGGTACGGACCCCACCGGGACAACGATCGAAAAACTCATCCCATGCTTGTACCGTGGGACGACCTTGATGCCNCCAGTCGCGAGAAGGACCACGAGACCATCAGGCTGATACCGATGATTCTGGCCGAGGCGGGATTCCATATTGTCCGTCGACGCAGCTGACCTGCCGNCCNTTNNACCCCGACCTTCCGTGACCTGGATGCATTTCGTCGAGTCAATTTCTCCTTCGGCTATCCGATGGGCGATGCCGTTCCGGATGCCGCCGCCCGCCGCTTTTCGAAAATACTCCACCCCGGCGACATTCTCGGGCGCTGGGGCGGGGACGAGTTCGTCATCCTCACCGGACCCGTTACCGCGGCCGAGGCCGCGACCCTGGCCGAGCGGCTCATCTCCTCCCTGGACGGACCGCTGGACGTGCACGGTCATCGGATCAGCATGTCAGTGAGCGCCGGAGTGGCCCTGTCGGCCGGGCCGTCTCCGACCGGCCAGGCACGCTCACCCGAACCTGCGCTCGGTTTACCGATCCCGGCCGACGCTGCCGAGGTGGGTGACGCCATGGTGGAGCTGGCGGGTACGGAGGNGATGCGCACCCGGGCGACGGCACGCACGGTCGGGCGGGAGCATCGTCCTCGCGACTCGCCATGAATCGTCATGGTGGTTTCTGCGCCACCACGTATTTCGACCACAACACCAAGTAGAAGAACTCCCCGTCGGCCGGTCCCGCTTCCCGCTTTTCCACGCCGTATCTTCCATACATGCGTTTCACCCTCACCGTCCGCGATGCCACCCGGAATTCCAGCACGGACGTACTACTGACCGCCGCCCCGGAAACCCCACTCCGTGCGGTGGCCGGGGCGATGGCCGCCGCTGTCCGCCCGCAGCGGCGTACTCCCACACCGGCGCGGGCCGGGCCCTCGATCAACGTCTCCGGTACCGTCCGTCCGCTCGACCCGGAGACGACCCTGGCCTCCTCGCCGCTGCGTGAGGGTGCGGTGGTGAGCCTTGATGCCGCGGTGTCCCGGCGGGTCCGCGGGACGGGCCTGGTCGACCTGATGATCATCGGCGGACCCGGGGCGGGCGACATTCATCACCTGCCGGCGGGTGAGTTCACCGTCGGCTCGGGACCCGGCTGCACTGTCACGCTAGGGGGTCACAGCAGCGACGAGCCCGCGCTGACCATCCGGATCGAGGTCGACGGTCGGTGCACCGTTACAGCCGGTCCGGGTGCGGCCGTCCTCGGCGACCACCCATCGTTGCCTGCCGGCACCATCCTGGCCGCGGTGCGGATCGCCCCGGTGACGTTGCTGCTCGTGCGGCCCGCACCGCTCACGGTGCTGACCCGCCCGTCCGTCTCCGCTCCTGGCATGCTCGACGTCAACCGTCCGCCTCGCCTGCATCCGCCGGAGCGGGAGTCCGTCTTTGTCCTGCCGGCCGCACCCGCCGAACCCCGCCGTGTTCAGGTTCCGGTGCTCACGACGGTGCTGCCGCTTGTCGCCGCCCTGGGCATGGCAGCCCTGCTGCGGACGGTCTACGTTCTGCTCTTCGCGGTGCTGGCGCCGGTGAGCCTGGCCGCCTCCGTGGTGAGCGGCCGACGGCGGGAGGGCCGGGAGTTCCGTGCGGCCATGGCCCGCTACCGGCAGGAGCGGGACGACGTCGAGGCCACGGCTCGTGCCGCGCTTGCGGCGGAATGCGCCGAGCGTCGTCGCAGCCACCCCGATCCGGCAAGTCTGCTCGCCACCGCTCAGGGACCGACTGCGACGCTGTGGGAGCGGCGTCGTCATGACCCCGACCACCTGCACCTGAGGTTCGGCACGGCCGACCTGCCAAGCAGGGTCCGGACCACGGACCCCTCCCCTGCCGCCGTCACGCCCCGGCAGCCCCCGGCCTGGGTCGCTCCCGATGTCCCCGCCGTCATTGCTCTGGCCGAGCGGGGAGTGCTCGGCGTCACCGGTCGGGGCATGTTGCCGCAGCTTCTCGGCAGCTGGCTCGTGATCCAGGCCGCTGTCCTGCACAGCCCTCGCGATCTCCGGATCTGTCTACTGATTGGCTCCACAGGCATCGTCGATGCCTGGCGATGGATCCGCTGGCTGCCGCACTGTCGGCCGTTGGTAGAGGAGAAGGCCATTTTCGTCGGAGCCGACGAGGTCAGCCGCTCCCGCCGGATCGCCGAACTTACATCCTTGATCGAGAGTCGCCGCGCCCATCCGCCCGAGGCACCCAGATCCGCCCCCGACATCCTGGTCGTGCTGGACGGGGCCCGGATGCTGCGCTCCGTTCCCGGGATGACGACCGTGCTACGTGGCGGACCGGCGGTCGGCATCCACATCATCTGCCTGGAGGCCGACGTCCGGGACCTTCCGCCCGAATGCCGGGCCGTTGTCGAACAGGACGGCGACGAGTTGTTGATGCGGCAGGATCGGTCAGCCGTGATCAGACATGTCTGCCCAGACCTTATCGGTCTCACCGGCCTGCCCAGTCTCACCGACCAGGCCGGTCTCACCGGCCAGGCCGGAGCACCGGCCGTCGATGCCGTGGGACTGGCCTCCGCGGCCGGCTGGTGTGAGTCGGTCGCCAGAGCCTTGGCGCCGCTGCGCGACGCCGGTGACGACGACTCCGAGGGCCTTCCCTCCGCCGTCCGGCTCCTGGACATCCTCGGCGCCGACCCACCCACGCCGAAGGTGATCCAAGATTTCTGGTCATCGGTGCCGCAGCCGCCCCGGGGCGCGGCGAGCAGGGCGGTACCAGTCGGGATCGGTGAGGGTGGGAGGTTCACGATCGATCTCTCTCGCGACGGACCGCACGGGCTGGTCGCTGGCACGACCGGGGCCGGAAAGTCCGAACTGCTGCAGACGATCATTGCTGCGCACGCCGTGATGTACCGCCCGGACGAGATNATCTTCGTGCTGGTTGACTACAAGGGAGGCAGCGCGTTCGCCGAGTGCGCCGCTCTCCCCCACACCGTCGGTATGGTCACCGACCTCGATCCGCACCTGGTTCGACGCGCGCTGAGCTCGCTCAGCGCCGAGCTTCGCAGACGGGAACGGATGTTGGCCGCGGCCGGAGCGAAGGACCTCGACGCCTTTCGACGTCTGCTCCCTCACCCCATCGAGCGTCCGACGATTCCCCGCCTACTTCTGGNCGTCGACGAATTCGCCACGCTAGCCCGCGAACTACCCGAATTCGTCGCCGGATTGGTCAACCTGGCCCAACGCGGACGGTCGCTCGGGATCCATCTCCTGCTGGCCACCCAACGCCCCGCGGGGGTGGTGTCACCGGAGATCCGGGCGAATACGAACCTGCGCATCGCGTTGCGGGTCACCGACGCGGCGGAGAGCGAGGATGTCGTCGGCTGCCCGGCCGCTGCCCTGATCAGTCCGGCCACTCCCGGTCGGGCGGTGGTACGCACCGGCCCGGGCATCACGACAGCCGTTCAGACCGGGTGGATCGGTGGACCGGATCCGGTCACCAGACCAGGCAGAGACGGCTCGTCCGGAATTCCTGTGCCCAGGGTCACCCCGCTACCGTGGCCGGAACCGGACGACGCTCCACGTCGGGATGCCGACACGTCCCAGGTGGTGCCGGCGCCGTCGGACGGACCGCCGTCGGAAGACGTGTCCCTGGCAGAGCCGCGCACCGACCTGGCTGCTCTGGTCTCGGCAGTACGGGAGGCCTCGACGAGGCTCGGGATCTCTCCGATACCCAGTCCGTGGCTTCCCCCGCTCCCTGAGCGGATTACCCTCGACTCTCTCGTCGGGGCGACCGCCGGCCGCACCGGCCCGAGCGACCACACCGGCCCGAGCGACCACACCATCGCCGCGGATGGCTACGGCCGCCGTCCGGCGGGCTCCAACCGTCCGGCGGNCTCCAGCGGATCCCCCGGGCTCCACGCGGACGGTCTCGTTCGGCTCCCTCCCGTCGCCATCGGGCTGGCCGATCACTGTGACCGTCAGCTTCAGCTGCCCTTCACGATCGATCTGGAACACGGCGGCCACCTCATGATCGTCGGCTCGCCACGGACCGGGCGCTCGACCGTGTTGCGCACCGCTGCCGGCGCCCTCGCCACCGCCCTGCCCGTCGGCGAGCTCCATCTCTACGGACTGGACTGCGGCGGCAACGCCCTGGCACCCCTCGAGGACCTGCCGCACTCCGGTGCCGTGGTGAGCCGGGACGATCCCGAGCGGGTCGCGAGGCTCCTCGCCCGTCTGGCCAATGAGATCAGCGAACGGCAGACGATCCTCTCCCGGAAAGGCTTCATGGATCTTGCCGAGGCCCGGCGGTCGTGGCGGCCGTCCCCCGGCGATGCGGGCGACGCCATGCGCCCATCGCCGTACCTGGTGCTGCTCGTCGACCGGTTCGAAGGATTTCTGGCCGCGTTTGAGGACGTCGACGGAGGAATACTCGTCGACCAATTTCTGCGGCTGGTGCGCGAAGGTCAGGCGGTGGGCCTGCGAGTGATCATCACTACCGATCGACGAGGGTTGATCGGGCGGCTGGCGTCGCTCGTCGACGAACGACTACTCCTGCGGATGGCCGACCCTTCCGACTACGCACTCGCCGGCCTGTCCCCGTTCGACGTGCCCGGGACGCTGCCCGCCGGACGTGGGGTCGCGGTCGGAGGTCGGTTCCCCAGTCCCGTGGAGACACAGATCGCGCTGCTCGACGCGGACCCCACAGGCCGGGCTCAGGTTGCGGCACTGCGGGCGGTGGGCTCTCGGGCGATGTCCCATGCGGGCCGATCTGTGGAGGTGCCGCGAAGGCTGCCGGAGCGCTTCGATCGTCGTCCTTTCCGGATCGACGCGCTGCCCTCCCTCGTCACATCCGAGCAGATGGAACGCGCGCCCGGGCGGTCGCGGAGATCCGTGGCGGCGGCCATGCGCCCAGAAAATCGATCTTCGCTGCACGTGCCGATCGGAATCGGAGGGGACGAGCTGGAGATCGTCGAGGTGGATCTGGATGCCGACAGTCCCGGTTTCATGATCAGCGGCCCGCCACGATCCGGGCGCAGTTGCGTTCTACTCACGCTGGCGTTGTCACTCCTTACCGAGGGTGCCCGAATCGTCGCGTTGACGCCGNGTCCGTCGCCCCTTCGTTCCCTCGCCCACCGACCCGGTGTCGTCGCCGTTCTGGACGGAACCATGAACCTCGTGGAGGAGGCGGGAAGCAACAGCACCGGCCGTCACGGCGGCCGCGGGCGGGGTGAGTCAGCCGTCACGCCGAAGACCCGTCGGACCGACACCGCCCGGTCGCTGACCGACCTGCCAACCGGCCTGTCAGGGGACGAACCTCTGGTCGTCCTCGTCGACGACGCCGAACTGGTCGGTGAACGGGCCGCGGCCGAACTGGCGGCCTTCTGGCAGGCCGCACGCGACGGCGGCGGCGTGTTGATCGTCGCTGGTACGACCGAGGAGCTGCTGGGCCAGTACCGCGGATTCCTCGTCGACGTCCGCCGCGGTGGGTACGGGCTGCTCCTGGCCCCGGGGCGGCCGGGTGACGGCGAACTGCTCGGAGTCCGGCTGTCCCGCACGATCGGCGGCCCCNCGCCTCCAGGTCGCGGGGNGCTGGTGCGCCGCGGAGCCGTCCTTCCTGTCCAGGTCGCCTGTCCCCCGACACCCAACCTGCTCACGTCCCCCTCTGCTCGAGTCCCGAAAGGAACAATGCCGTGCGAACCGTGACCACACCAGCGGCCCAACAGGCGGCCGGGCGGATGAGCCGACAGCTACCCGATCTGCAGGCGACCACGACAAATCTGATCAATCATGGCAATACGTTGGCGGACCCGCGAAACTGGGAGGGCCCGAAGGCACAGGTTTTTCGTGCTCAGGTCTGGCCGGAGGTGCAGAGCGCGCTGACCGACCTGCGGACGAACCTCGCCGAGCTCGCCCGCGGCATCACCGAGATCAACCGCCGAACCGCCGCGGCCGGAAGCTGACGGATCACCCCCGGGACCGTGCCCTCCCGGGACCACTGTCCACTGCGCCGTTCGCTCTCTTCCATGCCATCGAGGCGCTTTGCCGCCGAGACGGCNGTCCAGATCCCCGTCACCGGAGCACACCATGACCCAGCCGTCCGATGTCNCCGNCCGCAGCACGCCACAAGCCGTGACCGCCATCGCCGATCTCACCACGATCATCAACGGCCCGCTGCTCACCCATTTCGACGAGCTCCGCGCCNCGGCGAAGGTACTGATCGACCCGGAGAGCTGGGACGGCCGTAGCGCGGTCGATTTCCGGACCACCGTCTGGCCGGGATACGACCGGACCCTCACCGAACTGCACACCCAGCTGGATCAGCTACGTGCGCGGCTCGCCGAGATTCAGAACGAGATCCAGAGTGCCGGATGACCAGACCACTCCGGGGTCGGTCCGGCCTCGGTGTGTGGCCAGCGCCGGTGTTCCGCGGATGCGGGAATGGACAAGGTGGTCGATCGAAGATACGCCTGCCCTGGTACGCCGCGACACTGGACACTTTTAGGGATAACTCAACGTAAGAATAAATTTGGACATTTAGCATCGGAACGACATCAGATGCCCACCTTGAGTAATGTATCATAGATCTTTCATCTCAAAATTTCCTCTATGCAACCACGCTGGTACGATTACAGCGGGTTCGTCCTTCTGTCGCCGTCCAGGCACAGCAGCGCGAGGAGGCCGGGTGTCCACTGCACGAGATCGACGTGCGGGCATCCAGGCGGCTCGGCGCCGCTCCCGCAAGTCCCGTCAGCTCGCCCCAGTCCAGAGCCTGGAGCGCCGGCATCCACGGCGGAGACATACCATCGACCGGATCCAGGTAATGGTCACAAGAAGGTCAGGGAACTGCTGCTTCGCCCTGGAAACCGGCTTCCAGCGACCTAGCATGAGCGCCACGCAACCGGGCACGAGGCCGTGCCCGGAGTGCCCATGCGCCCGNCCCTGCGCCTGATCGGGGACGTTCATGTCCACGCCGCTCCCGCCACCATCGACACCACTTCGATCCGCGCGGCCGTCCTCGCCGCCGGCATCGATGACGTCCGCCTCTCCGGCGGCGGCACCGCGGTCACGACGGCGGCTTCCGCGTGCCGGCGACCCTCCCTATCGGATGGTCGATGACAGGGCCGGGAGTGTGCCGGCCCGCCAGCCGGTGCCGGTGGTCTCCGCGGAGCTGCGGTCTCGGGAACGGCTGCGCGCAGCCGGGGCCATCGCTGCGATCGCCGGTGTCGTCCTCGGCGTTCCGGTCGTACTGATCCTGGTACTGGGTCCACCGCTCCAGAGCAGGGACGGAACCGGCGCGGTCGTCCGAGCCATCCTGGCCCTGCTCTTCTGGGCCGCCTGGCTGCACTTCACCGCCTGTCTCATCGCGGAATGCCGAGCCGAGCTGCGCGGTACCGGCCTCGCCCCGCGGATACCGCTGGGCGGCGCCCCCCAGAACCTCGCCCGCCGTCTCGTCGCCACATCCGTGTTGTTCTCCGGGACGACGGTTCTGGTCGCCCCGATGACATACGCCCGGCCCCCCGCCGTTCCGCCTGCGCCCGGCCGGATGGGGACGGCAATGCCGGTATCGACGACCTCGGCGGCCCTGGTCGCTCCGCGGCCGGCTCCGGACGACAGGGCGCCCGCGCTCACGAGGGGTGATCGGGCTCCGGTGACCACGACAACGGATCCCGGCGCCGGCGCACCGACCCAGCAGACCTGGCCGTCACGGCCGGAACCGGGGAGCAGCCCGGCTGGCCCGGCTGGCCGCATGACACCGCGTGTCCGCCACGCCGAGTTGATCAGTCCGATCGCGGATCCGAACGGCCGGCTCATGCCCAACGGGCGCATGATGAAGCTCTACGAGGTGCGACCTGCCGAGGGACGCCACCACGACACCCTCTGGGGCATCGCGGAGCGCTTCCTCGGTGACGGTCTACGGTATCGGGAGATCTTCGACCTCAACGAGGGTCGTGCCCAGCCGGACGGCCGCACGCTGTCCAAGCCATCGCTCATCCATGCCGGCTGGGTGCTGCTGCTGCCCGCCGACGCGCAGGGCGAGGGCCTGCAGACACTGCATGTACCGGACTCCGTCCCGGGATGGCCTGCCGCCGAAACGGGTACCGCGCCCCCCACCCCCGGCGGCTACGAGCTCACTGACCTCGACAACCACGGCCCCGGCGACCCGGGCCTCGATGATCCAGAACCCAGCTATCCCGATTTCGAAGACCCCGGGCCGGGGGACAGCGACGGTCGTCTCGGCGCCTCTCGTGCGCTGGCAGTCCTGGATGACACGGCCCCGGTCGTCTCGGCGCGGAACACCGCGGTGGTCACCGGTGGCCCCACTACACCCGGCCTGCTCACGTCCGACTCCTTCGGACCGTCCTCCCAGGGTCTGCTGGGGATAGCAGCCGCCAGCCTGCTCGCCGCCGGAGTCATGGTGGCGTTGTCCACACGCCGGGCGGGGCCGGCGAGCCCCCCGGAGGACGAGACAGAGCGCGCGCTGCTCCTGGCCGCCGACACGGATGCCGCCCGATTTGTCGACCGCTCACTGCGCGTTCTGTCTGCCGGCCTGACCGATCTGGGACGTCTGCTTCCCCCGGTGTACGCGGCGATCCTCACCGACGACCTGCTGATCCTGCACATGGCACCCGCGGAGGAGGAGCCTCCACCGCCCCCATGGACCGTTGGCGAGGCGCCCGGGTCCTGGCGGATCGAGCGGATGCCCGGTCTGCCCGGTGACCAGCCGGCCCAGATGATCGCCCAGATGACGGCCGGCGTGCCGGCTCCGTTCCCGGCCCTCGTCACCTTCGGCCGGGACGACGCCGGGTCACGCATTCTCGTCGACCTGGAAGGCGCTCCGGGCATCATCAGCCTGATCGGCGACCTGGACGTCGCGACGGAGGTCGCGATCGCCGTGGCGATCGAGCTGGGAACCAACGTGTGGTCGGATGATCTGCGGGTCTGTCTGGTGGGTTTCCCGGCCGACACCGGAGCCGACCTGACGACGATCGCACCCGCTCGGGTCTGGACAGCGGACGACCTGAGCGCCGTCCTCGACGAACTCGCCGGACCACAGGACGACGCCGGTCGCACCGGCGTCGATCCGGCACCGGCAGACCCGCCGACCGTCACCGCGGGCGGCCGCGATCGGGTCACCGGCAATCCACGGGCGCTGGCACCCGATCTACTCATTCTCGCGGCCCCTCCCGCAGCCGCCGACGTCGCCCGGTTGACCAGGATGGCGAACGGGCGGGACGACGCCGTGGGAGTCCTCACCGTCGGCGACACCCCGGCCGCCCGCTGGCGCTTCACGGTCGAGTCGGACCGCCGCGTGTCCCTCGGCGTTCTCGGCGTCCAGGTACGGGCGCAGGCTCTGAGCATGACCGAGTACACCTCGATCACCGCGCTGTTCCATCGGGCCGATGCGGCGGGATCTCCCGCCCNGGCCTCGGGCAGCCTGCCGGACGAGAGTCTGCCGGACGAGGGCCCCCCACCNCCCCCCGTATCACAGCCGCCCGCCGGACCGATCGTCGCCGGACCCACCGCGACCGGGCCGGCAACTACCCGGCCCGACGAGCCGACAAGGCCACCCTCACAACGCGGCTCCATGCCCGGGGCGCTGCCCTGGACGCCGAAACTCTCAGCCCTCACCGGGCCTGCCTTCCCCCAGCCGCTCTCGACCGTCCCCACTCCGGCAGGCCCACTCCCCGACCCCGGCTCTGCCACACCGGAGCCACGCGGAGCGGAACCGCAGGACATGCACGGTCGCGCCGCGGTCCTGCCCGGCACCGGATTCCCACCCACCATTTCCCCATCGGACGACGATCCGACGCGACCGCCCTCGAACGGCCGCCGGCTCCCCACCGAACCCCCGCCGCCCACGCCCAAGCCTCCCAGCCCTCCGCGAAGGACCGCATCGGCCGGTCCCGTCCTACCGACCACCACGGACACCGGCGACGCCCCCGAAGCCGCCGGTCTGCTGGCCCATCCGGGGCGACCGCTCATCCACCCGACGGATATCCCACGGGTACCACCCGTGGTCTACTTCGAGACGCCCCGGATGCGAGCGAACCGGCAGGGCCGCGTCCCGGCCGAATCGATCCAGCCCGGGACGGAGGCACCNCCTGGNCCCCCTGCCCCCCCGCCGCCAACCACCGGGTACCGGACCGCGATCCCNCCCCGGCCGCCGATCCCGCCTCCGAACGAACGGCTGGCGGCGGACGCGCACCGTGCACCGCCTCAGACTGCTCGGGCGCGCTACGCCGACGGAGATACCACCGTCCCGGATGTCGGCGTTTCACGGCCCCCGACGGGGACGTCCGGGGCGGCGCCACAGCGTGTGCCGCTCGAAACCACGCCGCCCGCCGATCCCACCGCGCCCGCCGAGGCGCAGGTCCGGATTCTCGGACTGCCCACCGTCGAGGGTCCCGGGCGACCACCCGCCGAGCGCATCGACCTGTTGACCGAGGTCATCGTCTACCTCGCGCTGCACCGGGAAGGCGTGGACAGTCGGCTCCTCGCCGAGGAGATCTGGCCATCCGACACCACGGAGGAGATCGCCGACGCCGCGTTGACCGAAGCGCGCCAGTGGCTGGGGACCGATGCCAGCGGCTTGCCTCGGATCATGATCGGCCCGGATGGCCGGTGGTGGCTGAGTCCGGATGTGCGCTGCGACTGGGAACTCTTCGTGGCCTACACCCACCGGGCCGGTCTGCCGGGCAGCGACGCCGAGGCGGATCTGACGACAGCCCTGCGGATGGTCAGCGGTCCCCTGTGGACGGATCTGCCTGCCGGGCGGTACCGCTGGGCGACCACCGGGCCAATCGCCCGAAGCACCCGGGCGGGCGTGGTCGACGTGGCGCATCGCCTCGCCCAGCTGACGTTGGACTTCGGTGACACGATGACGGCGATGGCGGCCTGCCGCACCGGGCTACGGGCCGTGCCGACCTCCGAAGTGCTCTGGCGGGACCTGCTGCGCACGGTCGCCGCACGGGGTGATCGCCGGACTCTGCAGGCTGTGGCAACGGAGATGTACCGAACTATCGGTGTCGGCGGGGTGCGTCGCGGCGGGCGGGCCGAGGCCGAGACGGACGCACTGGTGCAGACCCTCCTGCCCGGATTCCGTCGCGGCCGGCGGTAGTGCCCGTTTCCGCTTCCGGGGCAGCCGGCAGAGGACCCGGCCTGATGGCTGGTCGCTGGTCGCCGGTGACGCTAGCCGACCTCGGGGATCTTGGGTACCCCGGAGATCTCCGAGGTACCGGGGTCCGCAGTGAACTCGGCAGCCGCAGCAGGAGAATCGGGACCGCGCAGCGCCGACGCGCAAACCGTGATCGCAACGAGCAGGACGAACACGACGACCATGGCGAACTGCAGGCCCGCCAGCTCGGCGAGCCCACCGATGAGAGCCGGCCCGCACAACCATCCGACATACCCGACCGTGCCGACCACGGCGATGGAGCTGCCCGTCGAAGATCCAAGCCGCCCCGTCGCGGAGAACACCGCGGGCAGCACGCAGGCGGTGCCGACGCCGAGCGTTCCGAATCCGACGATTCCCCCGACCGTGCCGAACGCCGAGGAACCGAGCGCAAGCATGAGCGCGAATCCCACCATCGCGGTCACGGCGAGGCCGCGGACCGTTCGGGTCGGGCCGAACCGTGCCATGGCGCGGTCCCCGAACAGGCGCACGACGAACATGCAGGAGGTGAAGGCCACAAAGCCGATACCCGCGATTCCGACGGCCGCTCCGGCCACATCGGTGAGGTAGACGGCGCTCCAGTCCGCTGCCACACCTTCGCAGAGGAAACTACCGAAGGCGATGACGCACAGTGCGACGAACGGCCGGGTACGGCTGCCGGTGCCGACGGGACCCCGGGGCATCGCTCTGTCGCTGTCCCCGTCCCAGCCATCTCGCCCGTCCCCCGGCGCGACTTCCGGTGCAGCGCCGTCGGGCAGCATCCAGGCCGTGGCGGGTAGGGCGGCAGCGAGACCCAACCCGCCGAGCACCGCGAACTGCACGCCGATCGGGACACTCAGAGCGGCCGCCGCCGAACCGATCCCGGCCCCGGACAGGGCACCCGCCGTCCACGCCGCATGGGCGGAGGTCATGATCGGCCGCTGGTAGCAGCGCTCAATCCCCACGGCCTGGGTGTTCAGGGAGATGTCGAGGCAGCTGCTGGTCGCCCCCCACAGGGCGAGCAGGGCGAACAGAGACCAGGGTCCCTCGACGAGCGGGACCAGAAGACCGGTGGCGCAGTAGGCGGGCAAACCTGCTCGCACCATGGTGATGCTGCCGTAGCGGGTGACCGCCAGACCGATCAGCCACAGTGTCAGAACCGCCCCGATCGGGGCGCCGAGCAGGGTCAGACCGAGCTGCCCGTCGCCGAGTTCGAGCCCCTCCTTGATTTGCGGTATACGCGGCGCCCAGCTCGCAAGCAGCAGAGCCAGCAGGAACAGCGAGCTCATCGTCGCCGCCCGGGCACGGAACAGTACTTGGGCATCGAAGGGCTGGCTCCGAGTCGCGCGGCGCACGCCGCCCGGATCCATCAGGATGATCTCCAGCCGTCGATCTTCATGATGCGCACGCCGCGAGGAGAATTACCCTGCGCCCCGGATCGTTACGCATCATTGCTCCATGCGACGATACCCGATAAGATCGAACAACGCTCTGGCGGCATCCAATTATGCTTCGACAGATCTAATTACGATACATAAAATCTAATTAAGTTACATAAATCCAATTATGATCGACGACACCCGATGACATCCCGATGTCACTATGAGGACCGCTCGACCATGAGGACCTCTCGGCAGCGGGCGCGAACGTGCCCGCCCGATCGGGCACGATGGCGTTCCCGCGGCCGTCGCGTCGGATACTGGCGGGGNGNGTCTGGTCATGCTCTCGGACACGCACCTCCCGGTGCGGGCACGCGAACTGCCCGCCGAGGCGGAGGATCGCCGGCTCAGGGAGGTCGTACTGCGCCGCCNCCCGCCGCGGCGGACGGTCAGCGGTTGACCGTCCGCCGCGCGCCCCACCGGCAACTCCTCCTGCCGGTGCCGCAGCTGCCGATTCGACGATGACCCCACATCTGTCCACACAATAAGCACATGATGAACTACGGAAAGCTACATCCCCCTCGGGGGATCGGTGCCACCCGTCGGGTGCTGTAAGCTGGCACCGCCGGCCACCACGGTGGCAGATCGCGCTCGTAGCTNAACGGACAGAGCATCTGACTACGGATCAGAAGGTTGGGGGTTCGAGTCCCTCCGAGCGCACGCACGGTTGAGACAGGCCAGAGCCCCGCACCCCCATCCAAGGTGCGGGGCTCTGCCGCTTTCAAGACCTCGTGTACTGCAGTTCATACTGCAGTTGGCGAACGGTACTGCGGGACGACTCAGGCGGCACCCTCGTCTGCCTCACTCTCNGTAGCGGTGGTCGGGTTCCGGAGCCGGGTGAGGATGTCGTCCATGCTGCGGGCCGTCCCCCGCCGGACGTCCGCCAGAACGTCAACGTAGATGTCCGCGGTGGTGCCAAGGCGGGTGTGACGCAGAAGCGCGCGAATCTCGTTCAGGTCGACGCCGGCCCGGAACAGCATCGTCGCCGCCGTGTGGCGGAGATCGTGCACGCGGGTGTGCCGCACCTCAGCCCGCTCACACACCGCGTCCCACCACCGGTTGACGTTGCGC
The DNA here is from genome assembly GCF_000732115.1 of Frankia sp. CeD. Taxonomy (NCBI): domain Bacteria; kingdom Bacillati; phylum Actinomycetota; class Actinomycetes; order Frankiales; family Frankiaceae; genus Frankia; species Frankia sp. CeD. The sequence continues at coordinate 4,647 of NZ_JPGU01000002.1, read as the reverse complement.
GGGTCGACCTTCCGCCCGAGTGCGGTAGTGAACACCAGTCCGGGGTCTTCCCACCGGATGACCTTCAGGTCCGCCGGAGTCCCGGACACCCCCTCGGGGAGGTTCTGCGCGGCCAGCGCCGCCAGGTCCTTTTCCGCCTGGTCCGCTTTGGCGCTGAGGTCGGCTTTCGCGTCGTCCTGCCGCCACCGGTGCTCACGGAGCATCGTGACGACCATGTCGGGCAGTGCGAGAACCGCCTTTGAACCCTTCGTCTTCAGGGCTTCCTCTTCGACGAGTTCCCAGCGCTGCCGGCCGGTCTCCGGATCAATTCCCGCCTTGCGACGCCGCTGCTTGCGCACCACGGCGACCGTGCCCGCATCAAGGTCGAGCGCATCCCAGCGCAGCGCGAGCGCTTCCCCCTTGCGCAGCCCGAGCGCCAGCAGCACCAGCCACAGCGCGGACATCCGGTCCACGAGCGCGACCGCGACAACCCGACGGGCTTCTTCCTCGGTGAGCGCCCGTATCGGCGCATCGGCCTTCCTCGGCGGCTGGACGAGAGCGGCGACGTTCCNGGTCAGCAGTTCCTCCCGGACCGCGTCATTCAACGCCGCGGTGAGGATCACCAGCAGGTAGCGCACCGACCGGGCCGACAGCGGCTTGACGGGCTTGCGTTCGCTCGGTGCCGGAGCCTTCTTCTGTGCTGTCGCGCGTCGAGCCGGGCGAGTCTTCTTCTCTTTCGCGCGTTCTGCCGCCTTGCGGGCCNCCTCAGCCTCCCAGGCCGCGCACTGCGCCAGACCCGCGGACGACGGTTCCGTGAGCTTGCGCGTCATCCAGTGGCGGACGTGCGCNGTGGACAGCTTGCGCAGCTCGTGACGGCCGAGGATCGGCGTGATATGCAGCCGGACCTGATCGGCATACGACTCGGCCGTTGACTCGGCGAGCGTTCCGGCGACCACGCGGGAAGGCAGAACGATGGTCACCCACTGATCGAGATATTCGGCCACCGTCATCCGTGTCGTGACCAGCGGCACCCCGTCCTGCACCGCCCGGAGCGCGGCAATGATCTTCCCTCGGACGTCGTCCTTCGTCTTGCCGTAGAACGTCGGCCGGGTGCCGTCCGGCATACTGATCTGACCGGCCCAACCGTTGCGGTACCGGTAGATCGAGCCTTCGCCGTTGCCGCGTCTGCTGCCCTTACCCTCGGCCATCAGGCCACGTCCAGGGGGTTGCCGTCGGGCCATTCGACGGCGTCGCACCATGGGCAGCCGTAGGGGCTGTCTTCCATGTCGCAGGCGAACTTGGTCTCTCCGTCCGACTGCGGGTAACCGCGTCCCTGGCCGCGGTCGGCGCGGTCGAGGTGGTCATGCAGCGCCTGCATGAGGGTCACCCGCCGTGGGGTGTTGGTGGGCATGGTGGTTCTGGCTCCTTGCCGAAAGAACGGGCGCGGGTCGCGAGTCGCGTGGTCCGGCGCGAGTTGGGGTTTCCGTTCTCTGGCGCTGGGATGGTCTGCCGGGTCGCCGGCCGCGTCCAGGGCGCTATCGCGTCGCTACGCGATCGGCCTATGGCCGACCCTGGACCCGTCCACCGCCCCGACAGATTGAGGCGCCACCAGAGAACGGAAGAAAAATGGGTGGGGCAGAAGAACCGCTACGGGCGGGTTCCGCGTGCCGCCGCCGGTGCCGTCGGGGTGACGCCCCCGGTGGGATCAGGTTCCCTGCCGTCGGGCACTGTCCGGAAGACCATGGTCAGGTCGATGTCGCCGACGTGCTCGGTCAGGAAGGCGTCGACCGGCATGCAGGCGAGGACCTCGGCGATCTCGCGGGCATCAGCACCAGGACGCAGCGTCAGCGCATAGACGCCGGGCCGGACGATGCTGGCCACGATCAGCGGCACGTCTCCGCCGGGGGTTCGGTCGGGATCCGGGGCGTCGGACGGGAAGATGGGCATGGGTCTCTCTCCTGTTCGCGCAGGAAGGGGCCAAGGTTCCGGTNGGGTGTTGCCGCNCTCGGCCGGAACCGCCTCAACGCGACTGGACGACCGTCCAGCGACATCCACGGTACACGTGGCGCTGGACGGTCGTCCAGTAGATTGCGGGGTATGACGCAACCGCTCATGGGAGCGGCGGAGATCGCCCGCCGGTTGGGGGTCGGGCGGACGCGGGTGAACCAGCTTCTGAAGGAAGACCCGTCGTTCCCCGCGCCGTATGCCTCCCTGGCCGCCGGTCACATCTGGCGGACCGTCGATGTGGAGGCATGGATTGCCGAACACCGCCCCGACCTGCCCCCGCCCGACGGCCAGTGAGGGTGATCATGCTGCCTGTCCGTCGTCGAGGCCGCGGAGCCGGTGGACGAAGGCGAGCAGCGAGGCGGAGGGGATCCGGCGGGCACGGCCGATGCGGACGGATTCGAGGTCGCCGCTGTTCAGCAGTTCGTAGACGGTGCTGCGGCTGACGCCGAGCAGGTCAGCGGCTTCCGTCGGGGTGAGCAGGAGCTTGGTCACGCAGGCTCTCCAGGGGCTTGCCGGGGTGGGGTCAGGCTGCGTCCGCCAGCGGCGGCCCTGTTGCCGAATCCCCGCCGGCCCCTTCCTCGGTGCCGATTCCGAGCTGTGCGCGCCAGGCGTGCCGTTGGGCGATGGCATGCAAGATCAGATGTTCGCGGCGGGGTGCGGCCGGGTCCCCGGGGCGTAGCAGCGTCCAGGCGATGCGGGTCGGATCGTCCTCGGGCGCGGCCGGTCCGGTGCCAGTGGCGCCCAGTGCCGCGAGCTGCTGGCGGATAAAGACGACCCGATCACGACGGTGGTCGGTGAGGGTCTTGCCAGACCAGCGGCGGGAGACCAGCACCCGCCGGCCGCCGAAGCCGAGGGTTTCGCGCCGGTGGGCTTTGCCGGTGCACCGTCCGGGGGTGAGGCCGCGCCGGGGGTTGCGGGGTTGGATGCCGTAGCGCAGCCAGTTCGCACAGGTCGGGGAGCAGGGTTCGTAGCGCAGGGCATCGGCGAGCCGCTCCACATGCGCCCGCTGCCGGTCACTGCTGATCTCGTGACAGGTGTCGAGGGTCTTCGTCAGGTACTTGGTGAGATAGCCGATCATCCGGCCGGTGTTCACCGAGTTCGCCGTCACCCCGTCCGCCTGGAGTTGCGGACCGAACCGCACGACGTGCGCGGGTTCGTCGTCCTCACCGATCGCGTCGAGCGCCGCATCCCACGAGGGCAGCGGGTCGCCGGCGTCGGGGTCGAGGTAGGCGCCGATGGTGTCGTCCCAGACGGGCAGATGCTGATCGTCGTAGACCGGCCGGTCCGTCGCTGGCCGCCAGACCTGGTGGTAGGTGGCTGCCGCCACCAGCCGCAGCATGGTCCGCGGGATGGTGCCGCGGATCGCGGCGTGCAGGTGCGGGGCGAGACGCCGTTGGGGTTCCAGCGCGGCGAAGTACTGGACATCCCAGCCGACCGCGCGGCGCAGGTTCTGCCAGAACCGATCCAGCAGCTTCGGGAAGTGGATCGCGTCCCGTGCCGCCTGCCGGTAGTCGTAGGAGGCCGGGTCCACCGGCGTGCCGTCGGAGTGCACCCGCCCGTACGAGGCACAGGTCAGGGTCAGGAACATCGACGGCCGCCACACCGTCCCGTCCGGCGCGGTGAACGTCCGCCCGACCGTGCGCCGCTCAACGGGCAGCCGGGGCAGATCGGGGGCATCCTGGCGACGACGGGTCGAGCGGACGCGGCGCGGCCGGTCCCGGTCGGCCGGCGCGATCCGGCCCCGCACGCCCAGATCTGACAGTTCCCGGTCCACCTGGCCGATCAGTTCGTCGATCTCGCCGACCTGCCCGAGGTCGCCGGCCGCCAGGACCTCACCGCGGGCTTCCTCCAGGTCCGCCCGCAGCACGGCAAGTGCCTTGGCGTCGTCGGACGGCGGATCCGGGTCGGGAAGGGGTTCGTCGTCGAGATGCCATCCGGTCTTGCACTGGGCCATCCGGAGCCGCCGCGAGCGGTCAGGGCTTCCGTCCTGCACCGCCGTAGACTCAGACGGTTTCCGGGTCCGTGGGTGGCGTGTCCGGCTTCCACAGCGGTAGGCGCACCACGCCCGGGTCGAGGACATCCGTCCCGTCGAAGAAGCGGCAGACGTCCGCGAGGCCGCGGAGAACGAGCGGCGCGGCCGTGGTCGCGTAGGTCTCGACGATCGCGCCGACCCCTGGGGGTGCCTGGTCGCCGGTCGCGTGGGACACGACCAGGTAGCTGCCGGACGGCAGACCGTCCAGCAGCCTGCGCACCAGCGCACGCGGTTGGTCGGCGCCGGTCAGGAAGTGCAGGACCGCGACGAGGAACAGCGCAATCGGCCGGTGGAAGTCGAGCACGCCGCGGAGCTCGGCGGCATCGAGGATGAGCCCGGGGTCCCGGAGATCCGCCGCCAGGTAGGCGGTCCGCCCCTGCTCCGACCCGGTCAGCAGCGCACGCGCGTACGCCAGCACAACCGGTACCACCCCTTGGTCACACATGGCAAGTGGTACTCGTGTGTCGGTCGTGAGCGCCGATGGGCGCGCATGGCGGTGTTCTGGGCGCGTAGGCGACGGCGGTTCCTTGCAAGGGAGATTAGAGCGTGTCTCACGTCGAGTGCGGGAGCTTCTTCCAGCAGGTGATCGCGGCAGCCAGGCAGAGGAACCCGAGGAAGTTGTAGCCGTT
>NZ_JPGU01000001.1:319913-393561 GCF_000732115.1 Frankia sp. CeD | reverse complement strand
GCACGAGGGAGTCGCCGTGCTCGCCTGGCAGGCCCCGGACCTGCGTGAAGCGCTGATGCGGGCCAGGGTCGCCGGCTACGAGCATCTCATCGTTGACGGCACGGTCATCGAGACCGACCGGCTACGCATGCCCGGCCCGACCGAAGGCGTGGACCTGTGGTGGTCCGGCACGATCTCCAACCACGGTGGCAACATCCAGGTGCTCTCCGCCCCGGACGACGGCTGGCCACTGTGGGTCTCCGACGTGCGGCCCGGCCGCGAGCACGACTCGACCGCCCTGAAAGCCTCCGGGGCGCTGCCGGTTCTCGCCGAGTGGACCGCCGACCTGCACGAGGTGCTGTTCGACCTCGGCTACGAAGGGCTGGGCAACCCGGCCGGACGGAGTTCGACGGCAAGTAATGCTCCATCGGCCGACAGTTGTCCCATTCGACTACGACGTAAGGCATTTTTTCCTGATCAATCCATAACCTGAAGGCGGTCGACAACTCGCCTCAACGCGGCGAGGTTAACCCGGTTGATGTCAAATACTTCTGTCTCGGGAGGGGGAATCACTGTCGGANTGCGGACCGGAAGATTTCTGGCCGTGCGGGGAACCGTCGCCCCATCGATTTCGGTCACGATCTTCTGCCTCATCTGTCACCTACCGCTTGTCGAAGCGGGTAATAGCTCGCACGACCTCGCGGGTATCCGAGAGGATTTCAACTCTGGACACGTTCGGGTCATCGGAGATGGCGCGTCGAGCCAACTCGGGGAGATCGATCCCGCGTCGGACCTTCCACGCCGGGACGTACCAGAGCGTCCCGGTCGTGTCCGCAATCAGGTTCAGGTACGCCATGGTNCCGNCNCCNCCGGCNGGGGCANCCGNCCGCCGTCAGATGCCGGGCCCGCCGCATCCGTGTCCGCCACGGGACGGTCATCGTCGAAGATCTGCACCCGCTTAGCGGCAGGCAAGAGACGCGCCAGACGAGAGGCAAGCTCCGGGAGATCGGCATCTCCGAGCAGTTCGGAGTTGGTCATTGTCATCGCGGGTGAGCTGCTGTCCACGTAGTGGACGACGACGGTCAGCATGGGGGCAGGTCCGAGGACACGACCGTGTCCCGCGTCGCGTGCCACTCGGGGGTCAGTGTTGCGCGCGGCTTCTCGGCGAAGAGGACGCGCGAACGGGCGTCGTCGAGCAGCTCGACAGACAGGACGTCAGGCTCCGACAGTGCNTCACTGACGAGTGACTCCAGACCGGCGGCCACCACGTAAGGCCACTCAAGGTAGGTGACGGTTGGTGGCGCCCCCTCTCGGGTGCACTTCACGTATGGCACCGGGGTCCCCCTCGTGACGGTCATGCGGGTGCCCCTGGGCGTACCGGCATCGGGTGCGGCAGCGCGCCCGGGGGCGTCTAGGTGGGCGGCCCGGTCGTGTGCGGTCCGACTGGATGCTCTCGGGCCGCCCAGACACAGAGTGGCCATGCAGTGCCAGTTCCGGTAGGGGCACCTTTAGGGGCAGACTGGGACCATGGCGGTAGGAGAGCTGATCCGCGACCTACGATCGGCGCGGGGATGGAGCCAAGGGCGGCTTGCATCCGAGCTGGTCAAGGCGTCCGGCCACGACACCATCACGCGAGAGACCGTGTCCAGGTGGGAACGCGGCAGGATCGTATGCCCAGACCCGTTCTGGCTTCGGCATCTTGCCGGAGTCTTGGAGGTGCCGCTACAAGTTTTGGAGAATGAAGACGTGAACCGTCGCCGATTTACCAGCATTGCCGCTGTGGCTACCGGGATCGCTCCAATCGTGGCGTCAGATTTGATTCTGAGCGGCTTCTCTGCTGCTCTCAGAGACTCCGGTCCTGACGTCGATGAATGGAATAACGTGCTCGTCTCCTATGGCCAGGACTATATGTCCCTAGGTGCCGGAGAAATTCAGAAGAGACTCACAGCTGACATGCTAGTGATTCAGCAGCAGCTAGACCAACCCGAACGGTGGGGCATTGCGTCCAGGTTGGCGACCCTTTACGCAAAAACGTATCCCGGCAGCGATGGAGTCAAGGCAGTCACCTGGTACCGCACGGCCGTTGAGGCTGCCGATCGGTCGGATGATCCCGAGGTACGGGTTTGGGTACGTGGCCGCGCTGCTATCGCTCTTGGATACGAGGGTGCCGCATTGGGAGTCGCCGAGACGCTCGCCCGACAGGCCGAAGCGATCGACGATCGTCCATCGCTCGGCAGGCTCAATGCTGTGATGGGACGTGCACACGTTGCCGCCATCCGTGGCGACCGAAGGACCGCCATAGAACTTCTAGATCAAGGGCAGCGGATCTTTGACGCTACGGGTTCCGAGGAGCAGGAATCTGATTATGCGGTTCCATACTGGCGTATGAACGTCTTCACGTCGCTGCTGCTTGCTCGACTCGGAGATGAGAGCGGAGCCCTAAGGGCGCAGGAAGCAGCGGCGGATACTCTGCCTGACAGCCTGCCGCGATTTCGCACTCACCTGGAGATGCACAAAGGGCTTATGCTCGCACGTGCCGGAGANAGCGCGGGAGGCGTGGCCTACGCGCGTGCTGCCTTGGATCGGCTCCCACCCGAAAAGCACAGCCTGACTCTTCGGCTTTTGCTGACGGAAGTGCAGGGCTCGGTAAATACCGTCTAGTCTTACCGTTTCGCACGTAGGAGCAAACGCAGATTTTCTTCTACCGTTCGCGAGTCGAGGGCTTTCGTGTGTCTACGACAATGGAATGCGATATTTTCTCGATTTCGGCACTTCACGTGATCTGTTCAGGATTGACGCCAATCAATCTCTTCCTGGATTGGATCTTGAATGGGAAGCTACTGCGGGGGTCGGGGTAGCGAGACGAGATAAGCGCCGATCCCGTGCGCAGGCCCCGTACGGGACGTGTGACTCAGGGGCGCTTGGGCGCCAAGCGACCGTGTACACAACCCNACTTGCAACGGCCAAATTTGTAGAGCCTTCACTCATGACCTAGGTACTCCAGCCCGCCGTATCGCNGTCAGTGACGGATGGGGTGGTTTTGGCGACGGCCTGTGCTCGGACCGAGGCGAGTCAAGGGCATGTCGTGCGATGGGTCGGCGGGGTGGCGCTGGGACGGGCTCTGCAAGCGGACTTGGAGCCGCGTGGGAAGATTTCAAGTTCTTGCCCGTAGACTTGGATTGTGGATCGGGATCGGTTCGAGCGCAGCCCTACTGGACATCTCGTCAAGATCACTGGAACTGACGGGCGGTCGGGCGTCGCGTACGAACATGTGGCCTTCCAGCCGGACCCGCTGGCGGGCGCCGAGCCGGCGCTGGCGGGAGGGACGTGGCGGAACGTGGCCCGCGCGGGGCGCGCTCTCGGTCGTCTCGATCAGGCTGGTCGACAGATTCCTGAGCCCGCCTTGCTACTGCAACCCACGCTTCGGACGGAGGCGCAGAGCACGTCCGCGTTGGAGGGGACCTTCGCTCCCCTGGAGGACGTGCTTGCGGCTGAGGTCACAGAGCCGACCTCGCAGAGCGAGGAGGTTCGGGAGGTCCTCAACTATGTCCGGGCGGCGGAGGCGGCCTTCGCGTGGATAGGCGATGGTCGCCCACTCACCGTAGCCGCGCTTTGTCAGGTGCATCGAGATCTCGTGCGTGGAACTCCTGCGGACACCCGTGATGCGGGGAGGATCCGCTCGATTCAGGTTGCGATCGGAAGCCGCGGTGGTGCGATCGACACCGCTCGCTTCGTCCCGTCGCCGCCCGGACTGGAACTGGACGCGGCTGTACGTGATCTGCTGGACTGGATCACCGTGGATTCGAAGTCCATTGACCCGGTCGTGGCTGCGGCGATGGCGCACTATCAGTTCGAGACTCTTCATCCATTCAACGATGGAAACGGCAGAATCGGGCGGCTTCTCGTGGTCCTCGATCTTTGTTGGAAGGGGATACTCTCGGAGCCGTTGCTGGCTGTGTCGCCCTGGTTCGAGGTGCGTCGGGAAGAGTACCAGGACCATTTGAGGGAAGTTAGCGCAACGGGAGACTGGGACGGCTGGATCTCGTTCTTCTCCGAAGGTCTGGTCGAGTCCTGTGAGCGGACTATTCGGACAGTCGACGACCTCCTCGGTCTCCAGGCCGAATACGTGCGACGACTCAAGGTGGCGGGTCTGACCGGTGGGTTGGTCCGCGATATCATCGACGGGCTGATCGGGAGTCCGTTTGTCACGGTGCGTTCGGTCAGTGAAGATACCGGGAGGACTTTGCAGGCGGCGAGCAACGCCGTCGCCAGGCTTGTGGAGCTGGAAATTCTGCGGGAACGTACCGGGCGAAGCTATGGTCGTGTCTTTGAGGCGGTGGAGGTCACCTCAGTGCTACGGGCCCAATCGGGCCGCTGAGGGTTCGCCGGTACCGGCGTCGACTACGAGGGCTATGACGCCACCTCGTTGGAGAGGATCTCCTCCATGCGTTCGGAGATGTCCTGCCGGCCGCTGTGGCCTGCGCCCCGGGCGCCGAGCACGCGCCGTCCGTTGGTCGTCTCGCCCCGTTCGAGGAGTTCGGCGAGACCGGCCGGCACGATGGCGGCCAGCCGCTGGCCCTTGTCCGTCAGGTAGACGACCTGACCAGATGCGGCAGCCTCTCGGACGACCTCGGCAAGTTGGTCATCGGGTGGGAGCGGCATCTCCGTCATGGCGACATCGTAACTTCGGTTCACCCGCCCTACCCTCCGTCGATCATCTTGCCCCGGGGTGGGCCCATGTGGTCCCCTCGCCCAAGAACGGTTCGGCAGCTGGTCGTCGAAAATCTGGCTGCCATCTCACCCTATGGTCGATCAACGTGGCTGAAATCGCGCGCCCACGGAGAGGCCACGGCGCCTGTGAGTGCGAGGCTGGTGAGGTGACTCTGTCGAAGCGTGCGTCCTGGTTCTTGATCGCGGTCGGCGTCTGGACGTGGGCCATCTGGCCAAATTTCCTGCGGAACGTGTGGAAGGATGATCGTTCCTGGGACGACGGCCCGACTGGCTTCTTCACGGTCCACCTGGTCCTGACTGTCGCTTCCCTCGCCATCGGCTCCGTCGTTGGCTGGCTCGGCATCCGCGGCGCACGGGCCGTCCGCCATGGCGATACCGGTGATGATGCCTCATCCAGGCGGCTGATCAATTCGGGTCGTTGACATGCCGAAAGCGGCGGTAGTCCTCGAAACCGCTCCGTTTCATGATCGGCTCTACGTCGTGTGATTCTCCTGGCGTTGGGAAACAGGGGCTGACCTGCGCGGCTGCTTCGCGTTGATCGTCGTGTGTGGTCGCACCGAGTCCCAATTGAGTGATTGAGCGCGTGGGCCCACTCCGGGGGCGCGGAGCGGCGTGTCCCGGAAAATCCGGGACACGCCCGACCAGTCCGGCGCCAGGGGTTCCCGCGCGACGCGGTGTCAGCCGACCTGCTCGGTGGGCCGCATGAGCAGTTCGTTGATCGCGACCCGCCGCGGCCGGGTGACGATGTAGGCAACGGCGTCCGCGATGTCCTCGGACTGCATCGGCTCGATGTCGGCGATGCGGCGCATGACGATATTCCGGATCTCCTCGCGGATATGGGACCTCAGCTCGGTCTCGACGGAGCCCGGTTCGACCACCGAGACGCGCACGTGCCGGGCGGTGACCTCTTGGCGCAGCGACTCGGTGAACGCGTTCACCCCGAACTTGGTGAGGTTGTAGATGCCGGCGCCCATGGTGGCGTGCCGTCCCGCCACCGAGCTGATGTTCACCAGGTCCGCGACCTGGCGGGGGCCGCCGTCCGCGGCAGTGAGCAGATGCGGCAGCGCCGCATGGGTGACGTACAGCAGGCCCTGCAGGTTCAGGGCCACCATCCGGTCCCACTCCTCGGTCGGCGCGTCGAGGATCGGCCCGGGCAGCATGATACCGGCGTTGTTGACGACGGTATCGAGCCGGCCGAGCTCCGCCACGGTGCGCTTCACCGCGTCGGCGGCCTGGGCCTGGTCGGTGATGTCCAGCGGGAGGGGGAGGGCGGTGCCGCCGGCGCCGGTGATGTCGGCGGCGAGGCGCTCGAGCCGGTCGCCGCGCCGCGCGACCAGCGCCATCGCGGCGCCGTGCCGGGCCAGCTCGCGGGCGGTCGCCTCACCGATGCCGCTGCTCGCACCGGTCACCAGGGCAACGGTGCCGTCCAGCCGTTCGCTCATGTGTACGCGCTCCTGAGTCGTGGGCGAGTCGCCGGGTCAGTCAGCGTGGTCAGGCGCCCTACCTGGAGCGGCTGGAAGAGGGTGCCGCGGCCGGCCGCACGAACCGGTGGAACCCGGCGACAGGCACTGTCCGGTCATGCCGGGCGAAGCCTACCGTGATCGGGTATCTGCCGAGCCGTCACGGTGACTCCGTCCCGCTGTGACCTGGGACGATCCGATCTTGTCGGTGGCATCGGGTAGACACCTCTCATGGCAGCAGACGAGACGACCTCCGCGCTTCCGGGGGCTTCCGGCCCGGCGTCGCCGGTCGCGCATGCCCCGGATCGGGCGGAGGCCTGGCCGGGCCCGATGTTCCCGGCGGGCCTGGCGGACCCGGCGGAACCGGGGCCCGGTGGGCTGCGGGAGCGCGCGGAGGAGCTGCTGCGGGCGCTTGCCGGGCCGGCCGCGGCGCTGCGCGAGGACCAGTGGCAGGCCATCGACGCGCTCGTGACCCACCGGCGCCGGGTGCTGCTCGTCCAGCGCACCGGTTGGGGCAAGTCGGCGGTGTACTTCCTCGCCACGGCACTGCTCCGCGGCGCAGCGGGACGCGCTGCTCCGACGGTGATCGTCTCCCCGTTGCTCGCGCTCATCCGCAACCAGGCGGCGGCCGCGGCGAGGCTGGGCATCCGCGCCGGCGAGATTCACTCCGGCAACGTGACCGAGTGGGACGAGGTCTACGCGGCGTTGCGGTCGGGCGAGCTCGACGTGCTGCTCGTCGGGCCGGAGCGGCTGAACAATCCGACCTTCCGGGACGACTACCTGCCCGAGCTCGCCGCCACCACCGGGTTGCTCGTCATCGACGAGGCGCACTGCATCTCCGACTGGGGGCACGACTTCCGGCCCGACTACCGGCGGCTGCGCACTCTCGTCGCCGGGCTGCGTCCGCGGGTCCCGGTGCTGGCCACGACGGCCACCGCCAACACCCGCGTGGTCGAGGACGTCAGTGAGCAGCTCGGAACCTCCGCTCCCGCCGGCCCGGCGTCCGCCGGGACGTTGGTGCTACGCGGGAGTCTCGATCGGGAGAGCCTGCGGCTCGCGGTCGTGTCGCTGCCGCAGGCCGAGCACCGGTTCGGCTGGCTCGCCGACCATCTCGGCGAGCTGCCCGGATCGGGGATCGTCTACACGCTGACGAAGGCGGCGGCGGAGGAGCTGACCATCTTTCTGCGCGGTCAGGGTCATGCCGTCGCCACCTATCACGGTGGCATCGAGGCGGCCGAGCGCATCGTCGCCGAGGAGGATCTGCTCGCGAACCGGGTCAAGGCGCTGATCGCCACCAGCGCGCTCGGAATGGGCTTCGACAAGCCGGACCTCGGCTTCGTCGTCCACATCGGAGCTCCGTCGTCGCCGATCTCCTACTACCAGCAGATCGGCCGGGCCGGCCGGGCGCTCGACACGGCCGAGGTCGTGCTCCTCCCGGCGGCTGAGGACCGGGACATCTGGCGCTACTTCGCGGACACCTCTTTTCCGCCGGAGCACGTCGTCCGCCGGGTGCTCGGAGTGCTCGCGGGCGCCGACCGGCCGCTGTCGACCCAGGCGTTGCTCGCGTCCGTCGACCTCGGCCCCAGCCGACTCGACCAGATGCTGAAGGTTCTCGACACCGACGGGACGGTCCGGCGAGTCAGGGGCGGCTGGGTGAGTACCGGTGAGCCCTGGTTGTACGACGAGGAGCGTTACCGGCGTGTCGCCGCGGCGCGCTCTCGGGAGCAGCAGGCGATGCTCGACTACATCGTGACGACCGGCTGCCGGATGGAGTTCCTGCGCCGGCAGCTCGACGATCCCCACGCGGCGGCCTGCGGGCGGTGTGACCGGTGCACCGGTCGGTCGTGGTCGTCCGCGGTCTCGGAGTCCTCGCGGACGCGGGCCCGGGATGAGCTGCGCCGGGCGGGCGTCCCGGTCGAACCGCGGCGGATGTGGCCGACTGGGATGGGCCGGCTCGGGGTCGACCTGGCCGGGNGTATCCCGGCGTCGGCCGCTGCCGAGCCCGGGCGGGCGCTCGCCCGACTCAGCGATGTGGGCTGGGGCAACCGGCTGCGCCCGATGTTCACGTCTGCCACCCTCGCTGTGCCCGGCGCCGCTGTGCCCGGCGCCCTCGACGGCCCGCTTCCCGGCGATCTCGTCGAGGCGGTGGTCGCAACGCTCGCCGGTTGGGGATGGCAGCGGCGGCCGGTGGCCGTCGTGTCGATCGCGTCCCGCAGCCGGCCCCGGCTCATCGCGAGCCTCGCCGAGCGCATTTCCACCATCGGACGCCTGCCGCTGCTGGGGCAGCTCGACCGGGTCGCCGGCGGGCCGCACACCGGGCAGGTGCACAACAGCGCGCACCGGCTCGCCGGCCTGTGGGATGCGTTCACGGTCTCCCCGGCCCTTGCCGCCGCCCTGGGCGAGCTCGGCGGCCCGGTGCTGCTCGTCGATGATCGGATCGTCACCGGCTGGACGATGACGGTCGCCGCTCGCCTGCTCCGGCAGGCCGGAGCGCCGTCGGTGCTGCCGTTCGCGCTCGCGGTGGACACCGCATGACCGGCCGGGAGGAAGGCTCAGACGCGGCGGAACAACAGCGCCCGCTTGACTTCCTGGATGGCCTTGGTCACCTGGATGCCGCGTGGACAGGCGTCGGTGCAGTTGAAGGTGGTCCGGCAACGCCAGACCCCCTCGCGTTCGTTGAGGATCTCCAGGCGCTCGTCGGTACCGGAGTCACGGCTGTCGAAGATGAACCGGTGGGCCGCGACGATCGCCTGCGGGCCGAAGTAGTCGCCGTCGGTCCAGAACACCGGGCACGCGGTGGTGCACGCCGCGCACATGATGCACTTGGTCGTGTCGTCGAAGCGGGCCCGGTCCTCGGTGGACTGCAGCCGCTCGCGGGTCGGCTCGTGGTCGTCCGTGATCAGGTAGGGCTTCACTGCCCGGAACGCGTCGAAGAACGGTTCCATGTCGACGATGAGGTCCTTCTCTACCGGCAGACCTTTGATCGGTTCGATGGTGATCTCCGAGCCGAGGTCCTTCACCAGCACCTTGCAGGCGAGGCGGTTGGCGCCGTTGACCCGCATCGCATCCGAGCCGCACACCCCGTGCGCGCAGGACCGGCGGAAGGCGAGCGTCCCGTCGAGGTTCCACTTGACCCACATGATTGCGTCGAGCAGCCGGTCGCTCGGATCGAACGGCACCTGGTAGCTCTCCCAGTGCGCCTCGTCGACCGTCTCCGGGTCGTAGCGACGGATCTTGAGGGTGACTGTCATCAGTACTTGCGCTCCATCGGCTGGTAGCGGGTCATGACAACCGGCTTGTAGTCCAGGCGGATCTCCGCCTCCGGCGAGGCGGCCACCAGCGGCCCCGACCGGTAGGCCATCGTGTGGCGCATGAAGTTGACGTCGTCCCGGTTCGGGTAGTCCTCACGGGAGTGGCCGCCGCGGGACTCGTTGCGGGCCATCGCCCCGATGACCAGGACCTCGGCGAGGTCCAGCAGGAAGCCGAGCTCCACCGCTTCGAGCAGTTCGGTGTTGTAGCGACGCCCCCGGTCGGACACGCCCACCCGCTGGTAACGCGTCTTGAGGCCGGAGATGTCGCTCAGCGCCTGCTTGAGCGTCGCCTCCGTCCGGTACACCGAGGCGTTGACGTCCATCGACTCCTGCAGTTCGCGCCGGATCGCGGCCGCGTTCTCGGTTCCGGCGCCCGCGCGCAGGCGCCCGAGCAGGTCCTCGACGAACGACGCCGGGTTCTCCGGGAGGTCGACGTGCTGTGCGTTCGCGTTCNCATACTCGGCGGCGGCGATGCCAGCCCGCCGGCCGAATACGTTGATGTCGAGCAGCGAGTTGGTGCCCAGCCGGTTCGCGCCATGCACGGACACGCACGCCACCTCGCCGGCCGCGTACAGACCGGGCACGACCGTGTCGTTGTCCGCGAGCACCTGCGCGTCCACGTTGGTCGGGATGCCGCCCATCGCGTAGTGCGCCGTCGGCTGGATCGGGATCGGGTCGTTGTACGGTTCGATGCCGAGATAGGTCCGAGCGAACTCGGTGATGTCGGGCAGCTTTGCGTCGAGGTGCTCCGGCGGCAGGTGGGTGAGGTCAAGGTAGACGTGGTCGGCGTCCGGGCCGCAGCCGCGGCCGGCACGGATCTCGGTGTAGATGGCGCGAGCCACCATGTCGCGTGGCGCAAGGTCCTTGATGGTCGGGGCGTAGCGCTCCATGAAGCGTTCGCCGTCCTTGTTGCGTAGGATTCCGCCCTCGCCGCGGGCACCCTCGGTGAGGAGAATCCCCATCTTCCAGATGCCGGTCGGATGAAACTGGAAGAACTCCATGTCCTCCAGCGGGATGCCCCGCCGGAACGCCAGACCCATTCCGTCACCGGTCAGTGTGTGCGCGTTGGAGGTGACCTTGAAGNCCTTGCCNAAACCGCCGGTGGCGAACACCACCGACTTGGCCTGGAAGATGTGGATCTCTCCGGTCTTCAGCTCGTAGGCGACCACCCCGGCCGCCGCGCCCTTCTGTAGTAGCAGGTCGAGGACGTAGAACTCGTTGAAGAACTCGATGTCGTGCTTGACGCACTGCTGGTACAGCGTCTGCAGGATCATGTGCCCGGTGCGGTCCGCCGCGTAGCAGGAGCGGCGCACCGGGGCCTTGCCGTGGTCGCGGGTATGGCCGCCGAACCGGCGCTGGTCGATGCGACCCTCGGGCGTCCGGTTGAACGGCAGCCCCATCTTCTCCAGGTCGAGGACAGCGTCGATGGCCTCCTTCGCCATGATTTCCGCGGCGTCCTGGTCGACCAGGTAGTCACCGCCCTTGATCGTGTCGAAGGTGTGCCACTCCCAGTTGTCCTCCTCGACGTTGGCCAGGGCGGCACACATGCCGCCCTGCGCCGCGCCGGTGTGCGAGCGGGTGGGATAGAGCTTGGTGAGCACGGCGGTCCGGCAGCGGGNGCCCGCCTCGATGGCGGCACGCATGCCGGCTCCACCCGCACCGACGATGACTGCGTCGTACCTGTGGACCTGCACGCCTACCTCCATCCGTCCGATGCTGGGGTCACGGGATCACCNGCGCGTTCAGATGTCGGGATCGAAGGTGAAGATGACGAGGGTGCCGAGGGCGACGACCAGGAACGCCGAGGTATAGAGTAGCGTCTTCAGCCAGAACCGGGTCTGGGGCCGCCCGGCGTAGTCGTTGATGATCGTGCGCAGGCCGTTGGTGCCGTGCAGCTCCGCCAGGAGCAGCATCACCAGGTCCCAGGTGCGCCAGAACGGTGACGCCCAGCGGCCGGCGACGAATCCGAAGTTCACCCGCTGCACCCCGCCGTCGAGGATGTTCATGATGAACAGGTGGCCGAGCACCAGAAAGAACAACAGCAGGCCGCTGACCCGCATGAATACCCAGGCGTAGAGCTCGAAGTTGGTGCGCGCCTTGGCGCTGCCCGGCTTCCCCCGCCGGCGGGAGAGCCCGGGGGTGCGGGGCGCGACGAGTTCCGGCGCGCGCGGGCCCGCCGGGCCACCGGGGGGAGCGGTCGTCATCAGGTCGTGCTCCCGAACAGCGTCTCGAAGGTGTGCAGCAGCATGCGGGAGGCGGCCGCAACCAGCAGCACGACGAAGATGACGAGCTCGACGTACAGCATCTGCTTCTGGTATCTCGGGCCGGACTCCCAGAAGTCGATCAACATGATCCGGATGCCGTTGAGGGCGTGGTACAGCACCGCCGCGACCAGGCCGACCTCGAGCAGGTTGACGATCGGGCTCTTGTAGACCTCGATCACCTCGTTGTACGACGTGGGGGAGACCCGGACGAGAGCGGTGTCGAGCACGTGGGCGAAGAGGAAGAAGAAGACCAGGACACCGGTGATCCGGTGGGCCACCCAGGACCACATACCCTCTCGACCGCGGTACAGCGTGCCCGCTGGTGCCTTCGGCAATGAAAGCTCCTCCGGATCGGCCCAGCCGATGGGCCGGAAAGGTCATGTCTGGGGGCGCTCTGGCGACCCGACACATCGTCGAGACGATGGTGCATCTCACCCAGATGCTAGTGCCGGGCCTGGTGGAGGGCATGTTCGGGCCGGGCGCGTCCGGGTGAACTCGGCCACAGGCGGCACTGGGACGCCCCACCCCCGGTTCCGGCGCCGTCCGGTGCCGGCCCGCTCCCCGAGCCGTCCCTCGACCGGGTCGTCAGGGCACGAAGGTGGTGGTTCCGGTCGGCGCCGGTGCCGTCGTCGAAACGACGGGCGGCGTTGTGCCCCCTGGAGAGGCCGGCGCCGTCCGGCTCGGCGAGGGGGTGACCCTGGGGGGTGGTGTCTGGGTCGGCGGCGGGGAGGTCTGAACCTGGGTGCTCGGCTGGGGAGTCGGGGTGGGTGTCTCCGTCGTCGGCGTCGTCGTTGGGGTCGCGGACGACGACGGCCGGGGGCGGGGGGTATAGCGCGGGGAGTCCGGGGCGACTACCTCAGACGCGGCGGACCGTGAAGTCACGGCCGGGGGGGATGAAGCGATGGTCGCGATGGGCGGTGGCGTGGTCTGCTGCGCGGTGACATCGTTCGGCCCGGGGGTCGAGCCGCCGGAGGTCAGACCGACGGTCAGGGCGATGGCCGCGCCCATCACGAGCATGGCCGCTCCGGCCACGACCGCGATCGTCCGCTGCCGACGCCGCTGGGGGTCGCCCGGTCCGCGACCGTGTCCGTCGTGGCGGGCAGGCTCGGCGCGGCGCCGGGCCTCGCCGAGGGGCAACAGTCCGGCGGCGTGATTGTCGTCGTCGAACAGATCCAGGTCGGAGGTCGCCGACACGGGGGTGACCGCGCCGATGCGGGTCACGTCGTCGTCCACCGAAGGCCCCGCCACGCTGTTGAGCCCGATGCTGGTCGGCGCGTCGTGGTCGGGGTCGGGCCGCGTCCGGCCGGGCGGTGCTGCGCGGTTCTGCGGCGTGGTCCGATCCGGCGGGATCACGCGGTTCGATGGGCCGGCGCGGTCGGGTTCCCTACGACCGGTGCGCGACCCGGCAGCGCCCGCGGCCGCCACGGCGGCCCCGCCAAGGGGGTTGAGCAGGGGATCCACGGTGACGTCGCGGTCAGCGGGGACGGGCGGCGCGGCGGCGGACGCCGGGCGGTTCGCCGGGCCCGGGACAGCCCCCTGGTCTCCCACGGCCGCCGAAGCTGCCTCGCCCGCCTGGACTCCCGCGGTCCCGGCGACACCGCCGCTCGACCCCGACCGGGAATCCGCGGCCGGTCCGGCGCCTGCTGCCGGCTCGGCCGGGTCGTCGAGGTTCTCCAGGCCGACGTCGACGGAACTCGCGTCCGTCTCCTCGTCAGTCCGAGGACGGGCGTGCATGACCGAAGCCGGTACCGGATTCGCATTGCGCGCGATCGGGATCAGCCGCCGGCGGATCTCCGTCACGTCGGGCCGCTCCTCGGCCGGCCGGTCCATCAGGTCACTGAGCAGGTTGCGCAACGGACCGGCTAGCCGGAAGGCCCGCCGGCGGCCCTCCACCACGGCGGTCAGTACGGCGTAGGTCTCCGGGCCCTCGAACGGAGGCTGACCCTCGACGGCCGAGTACAGCGTCGCGCCGAGCCCCCACAGGTCGCTCGCGGGAGTACCGGAGGAGCCCCGGACCCGCTCGGGAGCGATGTAGGCCGGGGAACCGACCAGGGCCCCAGTGCCGGTCAGGGTCACGTCGCCCTCGGTCGCGGCGATGCCGAAGTCGGTGAGCCGCACCCGGCCGTCCCGCCCGAGCAGGACGTTCCCGGGCTTGACGTCGCGGTGGAGCACGCCCGCCGAATGAGCCGCGGCGAGCGCGTCGGTCAGCGCCAGCCCGATCGCGGCGACCTGGTCGAAAGGCAGCGGGCCCTGGTTGCGGATCACATCGCCGAGGCTGTCCGCGTCGACGAGTTCCATGATGATCCAGTGCCGCTGATGTTCCTCGACCACGTCGTACACCGAGACGATGGCGGGACTGTGCAGCCTGGCCAGGGCGCGGGCCTCGCGAAGAACCCGGGCCCGAATCGCGTCGCGCTCGTTCTGCGCGCCGGCCATCGGCACGAGGATCTCTTTGATGGCGACCGGACGCTGGAGTAGTTCGTCCTCACCGCGCCAGACGACNCCGGCTCCACCNCGCCCGATGGGCGTGTCGAGCCGGTAGCGTTGCGCTACGTAGCGAGGTGTGCCGTGCCGGGAGGTGTCCGGGGGCACGCTTGCCGATTTAGCCATCGTGTCAAGTCTGACAGATGGACTGATGCGCGCGCCGGACGGCCCGCATCTTTCCGAACACTACGGGCACCGCAAATCCATCGATGACCGACATCACGGACCGGGCCGGAAGGTGGCGAACAACTGGCGCATCAACGGTTGATCCTGCAGCCACAGATCCTCCCTGGTATGCCAGTACAGGGCATATCCGTGGCCGTTGCGAATCGCACCCCGGTTGAGCACATGCACCATGACCCCGTCCGACCCGCGGTACCCGAACTCCCAGTCGGCCTGGTTGGTGCCATCCCCACCATCGCTGGGAGCCAGCCGTATCTGCCGATAATCCCGCACGCTCTGCCGGAAGCCGGCCTCGTTGCGTTGCCAGTCGCCGATGGCAGAGGTGTTTGCCTGCCTGACGCTACCGACACGTAGGAAGGACCGGGTAGCCGGGTCCACGAAGTCGACGTTTCCGGGTCC
The DNA here is from genome assembly GCF_000732115.1 of Frankia sp. CeD. NCBI lineage: Bacteria > Bacillati > Actinomycetota > Actinomycetes > Frankiales > Frankiaceae > Frankia > Frankia sp. CeD. The sequence goes on along the minus strand of NZ_JPGU01000001.1, from coordinate 378,750 downwards.
GCCGGGCCCCTCGCGGCGCTGCCAGTCCGAGGGGTACGCCACGGACCAGCCGGCGGTGGGATCGACGTAGGACACCCAGCCAGGCGGGCCCGTAACCGGGGTGGTTTCCCGGGCGACGGGGTCCCTGGCCGCCGCCGGATCCGCCAGGGCCGACCCGCCGGCTCCGGTCGGCGACGAGATGCCGCCGGTCTGGTTGGCCGAGGTGTCGCGGCTCCTGTCGTCCGGGCCCCCTGTCACCACGATCACGATGCCAATGATCGCGGCGGCGACCAGCGCCACGAGCGTCGCCACGGCGATGGTCACGCGACGTCGATCCCCGGCGCCGGGGTCGCGTGGCGGATCTTCCGCCGGCCCGATTCCTGCCGGCTCGATTCCCGCCGGCCCGTCGGGCGCCGGCCGCAGCCGGGCGGTCGACGGCGGGGAGGCCGGTGCGGCAGTGGCGAAGAGATTAGCCAGTTCGACGTCGCCGCCGGTGAGACCGTTGCCGTGCCCTCGGCCGATGAGCCGGGCCCGGGCCGGGANTCCGCCCAGGGCACGCATCCGGTCGATCGAGTGCATGCGCTCCAACGGCCCGGTGGGACGGGACCGAGGTGTCCGCGACGGCGTGGCCTCCTGACGCGTCTCGGTGTCCTGACGCGTCTCGGTGTCCTGACGCGTCTCGGTGTCCTGACGCGTCTCGGTGTCCTGACGCGTCTCGGTGTCCTGACGCGTCTCGGTGTCCTGACGCGTCTCGGTGTCCTGACGCGTCTCGGTGTCCTGACGCGTCTCGGTGTCCGGCGTGGTCAGGGCGGCCACCGGTGCCGGGACGGCACTGATCCCGGAGACGGCACTGGTCTCCGACCGGACCTCGGTCTCCGGGAACCCGGTGACGTCGCCGGAGGGGACGGCTTCGGTGGCGGACTCGGCCGGTGTGGTCGGTATGGCCCGTGCGGCCGGGGAGGTGGTACGTGTCGATGAGCGGGGGCGAGTGGGCCGAGAAGGACGCGAGGGCCGGCGGACCGCATCTCGTTCGACTATCTCGCGCAGTCGCCTGCGTACGACGGTGAGCGGTGGTCGGCTCGCCTCGTGCGGGGCCATCAGGTCGTCGATCACCGGTATAAGCGGTCCGGCCAGCCGGAAGGGCTGGCGTCGTCCCTGAACCAGGGCGGCGAGCACCGAAATCGGGTCACCGCCGGTGAAGGGCGGGTAACCTTCGACGGTGGTGAACAGCGTGGCGCCCAGTCCCCACCGGTCACCCGCGGCGCTGCCGGCATCGCCACGGGCGCGTTCCGGCGGCAGGTAGGCGGGGGAGCCCATCACCATCCCGGTGCTGGTAAGCCGGGGATCCCCCTGGCTGACCGCGATGCCGAAGTCGGTCAGCCGGGCCCGGCCGTCCGCGGTCACCAGCACGTTGCTCGGCTTGACGTCGCGGTGCACCACGCCGAGCCGGTGCGCGGCCTCCAGGGCGTAGGCGAGGCTGATGCCGATCCGGCACGTCTCCTCGACCGGCAGCGGTCCGCGATCGTTGATGATTGTGGCGAGGGACCGGCCGTCAACGTATTCCATGATGATCCAGGGCAGCTCGCCATCGTCGATGACGTCGAGGACGGCGACGGCACCGGGATGATGCAGCCGACCGGCGGCGCGCGCCTCGCGCAGGACCCGCTCGCGGGTCAGGCCGCGTTCGTCCGCGTTCTCCCCGAGCGGCAGCCGTACTTCCTTGACTGCAACCACGCGCTGGAGCAGCTCGTCGGTGGCCCGGTGCACGACGCCGAATCCGCCGCGTCCGATGACCCCGTCGAGCCGGTACCGTCCCCCGACGAGGGTCACCGCCCTGGCCGAACCCGGATTGTCCGGGGACTCGCCTGCCATCCCGTCGTCCCTTCCGATCGCCGGTGGGGCCCGCGTCCATGGGATCACATCGTGGCCGGATCGTGGGGGGTCGGGCATGCTGGCGACAGCGACCGAACGGACCACGGACATGGGGTGGAGTGTGAACGACAAAGACTGGGAGCGGTTGCGGAACGCTGCTGTCCGTGTCGCACAGAGTGCCTACGCGCCCTACTCGGGTCTGCGGGTTGGTGCTGCCGCACTGGTCGTGGATCTGCCGGACGCCGCCGGACGTACCACCGGTGACGACCCGTGGATCGTCGTCGGCTGCAATGTCGAGAACGCGTCCTACGGCCTCGGGCTGTGCGCCGAATGCGGTCTCGTCTCGGCGCTGCACGCCAGAGGCGGTGGTCGGCTGCTGGCGTTCGCTTGCGTCGACTCCGACGGTGCGCCGTTGGCGCCCTGCGGACGGTGCCGTCAGCTGCTCTACGAGCACGGCGGGCCGGATCTGCTCGTCGCCATGGGCGACGGCGTGCGCACCATCGCGGACCTGCTCCCCGCAGCGTTCGGACCGCACGATCTGCCGGGTGTCGCGTGAGCGGAAGCTTCGACGTCGTCGATCTGATCCGGGCCAAGCGGGACGGTCGACCCGTCGATCCCCGGGCCGTCGACTGGCTCGTCGACGCCTACACCCGGGGTCTGGTTGCCGACGAGCAGATGTCGGCGTACCTGATGGCGGTGGTGTGGCGCGGGATGACTCCCGCCGAGCTGGACCGCTGGACCGCCGCAATGATCGACAGTGGGGAGCGCCTGGATCTGACCGGTGTGGGACGTCCCACCGTCGACAAACACTCCACCGGAGGGGTCGGCGACAAGGTCTCGCTCGTGCTGGTGCCGCTGGTCGCCGCCTGTGGGGCCGCGGTCCCACAGCTCGCCGGGCGGGGGCTCGGTCACACCGGTGGAACGCTGGACAAGATGGAGGCGATCCCCGGCTGGCGGGCGGATCTGTCGGCCGCCCGGATGCGTGAGCTCCTCGCCGAGGTGGGTGCGGTGATCGCCGCCGCGGGTGCCGGCCTCGCCCCGGCCGACCGCCGGCTCTACGCGCTGCGGGACGTCACCGGAACCGTCGAGTCGATCCCGCTCATCGCATCGTCGATCATGAGCAAGAAGATCGCCGAGGGCACGTCGGCGCTGGTCCTGGACGTCAAGGTCGGCTCCGGGGCCTTCATGACGTCGGTGGATGAGGCCCGTGAGCTCGCCCGGACGATGGTTCGGATCGGCGTTGCCGCCGGGGTCCGCACCGAGGCCCTGCTGACCGGGATGGACCATCCCCTCGGCCGGACCGCCGGGCATGCGCTGGAGGTGGCCGAGGCCGTGGAGACCCTCCGTGGTGGTGGGCCGGCGGATCTGGTGGAGGTCACCGTCGCGCTGGCCAGGGTGATGATCGACCTCGTCGCCGCCGAACTCGGCCACCGGTCCGGTGCTCTTCATGATCCCGCGCAGGTACTGGCTGCCGGGGACGCTTTTGCGGTGTGGCGGGCGATGGTCGCGGCCCAGGGCGGCGATCCGGACGCGCCGCTTCCGGCGGCGAGCCATGTCGAGACCGTCCCCGCGCCGGCGACCGGCCATCTCCACCGCCTGGACGCCCGAGCGGTCGGCCTGGCGGCCTGGCGGCTTGGCGCGGGCCGGGTCCGCAAGGAGGACGCGGTCTCCGCGACGGCGGGCGTGCGGTGGCGGGTGGGAATCGGTGACCCGGTCACGGCCGGCGAGCCGTTGCTGGAACTGCACACCGATGACCCGGCCAGCGTCGAGCGGGCCCGGGAGGCCCTGGCGGGAGCGGTGGAGGTCGCCGCGACGCCGCCCCCGAGCACACCGCTTGTCCTCGATCACATCAGCTGAACCGGTCCCGGCGGTCCGGGTCGTCATCGTGCCGTCGCTGTTCTGTCGTACCCGTGGCCTACCGTCGAGACGATGACGGAGGACATGATGACGAACGACGCACGGTCCCCGACGATCACGGTCGAGGATATCCGCCGGGTACCGAAGGTACTGCTTCATGATCATCTTGATGGCGGGCTCCGGCCGGCCACGGTGGTAGAGCTCGCCGACGAGACCGGTTACCGCGATCTGCCGACCACGGACGTCCACGCCCTGAGCACCTGGTTCCGTGGCGGCGCGCACAGCGGTTCGCTCGTCCGCTACCTGGAGACGTTCCGGCACACGGTGGGGGTGATGCAGACCCAGGATGCGATCATGCGGGTGGCGCGGGAGTGCGCGGAGGATCTCGCGGCCGACGGCGTCGTCTACGCCGAGGTACGGTTCGCACCCGAGCTGCACCTCGAGCGCGGGCTGTCCCTGGACGCGGTGGTCGAGGCCGTGCTTGACGGGTTCCGAGCCGGTTCGGCCGGCACACCGCTGCACCTTCGCGCCCTGCTCACCGCGATGCGCCATCAGGCCCGTTCGCTGGAGATCGCGCAGCTCGCGGTCCGGTGGCGCGATGCCGGCGTGGTCGGGTTCGACATCGCGGGCGCCGAGGCGGGTAATCCGCCCACCCGTCACCTGGATGCCTTCCAATACATCCAGCGGGCGAACGGCCACTTCACGATCCATGCGGGCGAGGCGTTCGGCCTGCCGTCGATCTGGGAGGCCGTGCAGTGGTGCAACGCCGATCGGCTGGGGCACGCAGTGCGCATCGTCGATGACATCACGGTCGATCCGGACGGTAAGGCGATCCTCGGTGATCTCGCGAACTACGTGCGCGACGTCCGGGTGCCGCTGGAGATGTGTCCCTCGTCGAACGTGCACACCGGAGCCGCGCCAAGCATCGAGCGGCACCCCATCGGGCTGCTTCGCCGGCTGCAGTTCCGGGTCACGGTCAACACGGACAACAGGCTGATGAGCGGCGTGTCGCTGTCGAGTGAGTTCGCGACCCTCGTGGACGTCAACGGCTACGGCTGGTCCGACATCCGCTGGCTTACCCTCAACGCGATGAAGTCCGCCTTCCTGCCCTTCGACCGGCGGCTCGATTTCATCAACGACGTCATCAAGCCGGGCTATGCGGAGCTCGTCTCCGCGGAGTCAGCCTGATGAGCGGTGGTCCGCTGAGCGGTGGTCCGCTGAGCGGCGGTCCGCCGGGCGCTGAACCCGATCTGCTCGGTAGCGGGATCTCCGGGTCCGGGACGTCCGGGCCGGTGAGGCCCGCCTCGGATGTCCCGGTGAGGCCCGCCTCGGATGTCCCGGTGAGGCCCGCCTCGGATGTCCCGGTGAGGCCCGCCTCGGATGTCGTGGTGGGAGCCGATGGTTGCCCGCGATGCCCGTGGGGTCTGTCCACGCCGGAGTACGTCGCCTACCACGACTACGAGTGGGGGCGTCCGGTCAGGGACACGGTCGGTCTGTTCGAGCGGCTGACCCTGGAGGCGTTCCAGTCCGGCCTGTCGTGGTTGACGATCCTGCGCAAGCGGTCGGCGTTCCGGGCGGCGTTCGCCGGATTCGACCCGGCAGCCGTGGCCGCGTTCGGTTCCGCGGATGTCGACCGGTTGCTCGCCGACGCCGGCATCGTCCGAAACCGTCGCAAGATCGAGGCGACGATCGTCAACGCCCGCGCCGTCCTTACGCTCGACCATCCTCTGGAGGAGCTGATCTGGTCGTTCCAGCCGGAGCCGACGGGGCGGGCGGCGCCGGCCACCCTCGCCGACGTGCCGGCGAAGACCCCCGAGTCGGTGGCGCTCGCCAAGGGGCTGCGCGCGGCCGGGTTCGTCTTCGTCGGTCCGACCACCGCCTATGCTCTGATGCAGGCCTGCGGGCTCGTTGATGATCATCTGTCTGGCTGCTGGGTGGCGGGGGGCGTGGGCTAGCCGTCAGATCTCGGCTGTGGCCGTCGGCGGCGGTTCAGTCCGTGGCCGTGAACCGGCCGGATGGGCTGGGTGGAGCTCCGGCGGATCATCCGGGGAAGCCGGTCACCTGGGAAAGCCGGCGAGCACATCCGCGGAGGCGGACAGCCCGAGCCGGGTCGCGCCGGCCTCGATCATCTCGATCGCCTTCTCGGTGGTGCGGATGCCGCCCGAGGCTTTGATGCCGAGCCGGCCACCCACGGCCGCCGCCATCGCCCGCACTGCGCGCACGCTGGCCCCGCCGGCCGGGTGGAAACCGGTGGAGGTCTTGACGAACTCGGCGCCGCCGGCCTCCGCTGCCCGGCAGGCGGCGCCGATGCTCTCGTCCGGCAGCAGGGCCGTCTCCAGGATGACCTTGAGCACGACGTCCGGCGGCACCGACAGCCGGACCTCGGTGATTTCGGTCTCGATCGCTCGCCAGTTCTCGTCCATCGCGTTGGCGATGTCGATGACCATGTCGATCTCCGTGGCGCCGTCCGCGACCGCCCGCCGCGCCTCCTCGGCCTTGATGACGGTCAGGTGCGTGCCGTGCGGAAAGCCGATGACAGAGGCGACGCCGAAGGCCGGCCTGACCTCACCGCGGTCCCGTCGGGTACTCGCGGCGGCCAGGTAGACATGGGTCGGCGCCACACAGACGGCACCGACACCCAGCTTGGCAGCCTCCCCGCACAGCGCGAGTATCTCCTCGCCGGTGGCGGACGGCTGTAGCAGTGTGTGGTCGACCATCCGGGCCACCTCGGCGCGCCGCAGGGTGGGGCGAGCGCCGGCGGCCGGTCGGGAGGGGGACTTCTCGGGTTCCTCGCCGGGACGGTCCGATCCTGCCGGAGCCGTTGTCATACGTTGCATCATTGCCGATCGCCCGGCTTCGCGTACGAGGAGTCCTTCCGTGCAGCTGCACATCGTCGACCATCCCCTCGCGGCCTCGTCGCTGACCGTCCTGCGGGACGAGCGCACGCCCCGGTCCCGGTTCCGGCCCGTCCTGTACGACCTGGCGATGATGCTCGTGTACGAGGCGACCCGTACGCTGCCGACGATGCCGGTCGCCGTCACGACTCCGCTGGCCACGACCTCCGGGGTGCGGCTGGCCGCGGAGCCGGTCGTCGTCCCGGTGCTGCGGGCCGGGCTCGGCATGCTGCCGGCGGCGCTCAACCTGCTTCCCGACGCCCACACCGCGTTCATCGGGCTCTCCCGCGACGAGACGACCTTCGAACCCACGGTCTACCTGGAGGCGGTGCCCAGCGATCTGGCCGGCCGCCCGGTGCTGCTGCTCGACCCGATGCTCGCCACCGGCGGTTCGGCCCTGCACTGTCTGCGGCTGCTCGCCGACCGCGGGGCGCGGGGCGTCACCGTGGTCTCCGTGGTGGCAGCACCGGAGGGCCTTGCGGCGCTGGAATCCGGTGGCCCTGCGGTCGGCACGGCGGACCTGACCGTTGTGACCGCCGTGGTCGACGAGAGATTGAACGAGACGGCCTATATTGTGCCCGGGCTCGGCGACGCGGGTGATCGGATCTTCGGCGAGATGTGATCTCCGTCGCGTCCGTCGAGCAGATTGCCCGCGGCCGTATGCAGGTGGAGCAGGCGTGCCGCGGCCTGGTCCCGAGCCGCGGGCACCGCGTCAACGGCATGCCCCGGCACCGGCTCCACGGTCTCGAGGTACACCNTCAGTTTGGGTTCGGTCCCGCTCGGGCGGAAGATCACCCGGTCCTCGTCGAGGAACAGCATGAGCACGTCGGCGGGTGGCAGAACCGGATGCGCCGCGTCGGCGCGGTCCACGGGGCGTGCGGGTCGAGGGGGAATGCCTCCCGCCGGTGCGTCCCCGTCCCGCGGACCGGCCAGCAGGTCACGGACCGCGGTGACGGGACGCCCGGCGAGGCTGGTCGGCGGCTGGGCCCGCAGGCGGTGCATCGTCTCGTCGATCTGGGTGACGTCGTCGAAGCGCGCCGAGCGTTGCCCCGTGAGATGGACACCGAGTCGTGCGGACAACTCGTCGAGCAGGTCTGGCAAGGTCCGGCCTCGTTGCTTCGCCCGCGCGGCGACCAGGGCGATGGCGAGGGCGGCGGTGATGCCGTCCTTGTCGCGGACCAGCTCCGGGGCGACGGCGTAGCCGAGTGCCTCCTCGTAGCCGAAGACCAGCCGCGCGTCCGCACGCATGATCCACTTGAATCCGGTCAGCGTCTCGGCGTAAGGAACGCCGACCTCGGCGGCCAGCGCACGCAGACCGGAGGAGCTGACGATGGTGGTCGCCACCGGACCGGGGCAGGAGTGCAGGACATGATCGGCGAGAAGCAGACCGACCTCGTCGCCGCTGAGTACCCGCCCTCCGACGGCGACGGCGCACCGGTCGGCGTCGGGATCGTTGGCGAGTACCAGATCGGCGTCGATGCGCTCGCCGAGCGCCAGAACCCGGTCCATCGCCCCCGCCTCCTCGGGGTTCGGCCACTGGACTGTCGGAAACTCCGGATCGGGTTCGGCCTGCTCGTGGACGACCCTGGGTGCGGCGAGACCCGCGGCGGTGAACACGGCGCCGAGAACGCCTGCGCCGACACCGTGCAACGGGGTGTACGCAACGGTCAGGGCCGTCGGGTCTGTGGTCACGTCTGTGCGTAGGTCGGTGGCTGTGGCTGTGGCTGTGGCTGTGGCGGTGGCTGCCCNGCCNGCCNTGGNCGCCGCGTGTATGTAGTCGTCGACGACATCCGCATCGAGCCTCCGCCAGGTCTCGGCGAGTGGGATCGCCCGGGCGGGGCCGGCAGCCGCGATCATTCCTTCGATCTCACGGTCCGCCGGAGCCACGAGCTGCGCTCCCCTCGCGGCGTCAGAGGAAGCATCACCCAGGTAGACCTTGTAGCCGTTGTCGGTGGCCGGATTGTGGCTGGCCGTGACCATCACGCCGGCGTCCGCGCCCAGCCTGCGCACGGCGAAGGCCAGCACCGGAGTGGGTAGCGGCCCGGGGAGTACCAGCGCCCGCAATCCGGCACCGGCGAACACCCGGGCGCTGTCGAGGGCGAACGCCTCGCTGCGATGCCGGGCGTCGTAGCCGACGACGACGGTCGCCGTCGAGGAATTCGGGGCCGCGGCCGAGCCCGGTGCGGCGTTCATGGAGCTCCCGGCCGTGGCCGGATCCGGCTTCGGTGCCGCCGGTGCTGGTGGTGCCGGTGCTGGTGGTGCCCTGCTCGTGAGCCAGGTGGCGAGTCCGGCGGCGGCGCGGCGCACCACGGCAGTGTTCATGCCGGCTGGACCGGCGCGCAGTGGCCCGCGCAACCCGGCTGTGCCGAACCGCAGCGGTCCGTGGAAACGTGTGGTCAGTTCCGCGAGCAGCGTGGCATCGTGACCCGCGCCGTCGCGCAGCCGGGCCAGTTCGGCCCGGTCGGCGGGATCCGGATCATCGTTCAGCCAGGCCTCGACCTGCTCGGCGAGCGGGCTGGGCAGGGACGTCGGGCTGGGCAGGGACGTCGGGCTGGGCAGGGACGTCGGGCTGGGCAGGGACGTCGGGCCGGGCAGGGACGTCGGGCCGGGTCGGGACGCGGATGGCATCGCGATTCCGCCGCGGTCCTACAGCCGGGTGACGATGTCGGCGAGCAGGATACCCAGGCGTTCCGCGGCGGCGGCTCCCGCGGTCAGCACCTCGAGATGATCCAGCGGCTTGCCGCTCATCCCCGCCGCGAGGTTGGTGACCAGGGACAGGGCCAGCACCTCCGCTCCGGCGGCCCGCGCCGCGATCGTCTCGTGCACGGTCGACATGCCGACCAGGTCGGCTCCCAGGAGCCGCAGCATGCGGATCTCCGCGGGTGTCTCGAAGTGCGGACCGGGCAGTCCCGCATACACCCCTTCGGTCAGGGTGGGATCGACCTCGCGGGCAAGCGTCCGTAGCCGGGGGGAATAGGCGTCGGTCAGGTCGGTGAACGCCGGGCCGACCAGGGGCGAGCGGCCGGTCAGGTTCAGATGGTCAGCGACGAGGACGGGCTGGCCGACGTACATGTCCGCGCGCAGACCGCCGGCGGCGTTCGTCAGTATGACGGTCGACGCGCCGGCCGCACAGGCCAGGCGGACCGCGTGGACCACCCGGGACAGGTCATGGCCCTCGTACGGATGCACGCGACCCAGATAGATCAACAGGCGACGGTCGCCGAGCTGGACGGAGCGTGCGGTCGGCTTGTGCCCGGGAACGTCGGTGTTGGAGGGGAAGCCGCCGAGTTGGGTAAACGTGACCTCGGTGACGTCGGTCGCCTGCCGGGACAGTACATCGGCGGCCGGGGGCCAGCCCGATCCCAGCACAATCGCGATGTCGTGCCGGTCGGCTCCGGTCAGCTCGGCCAGGGTGGCGGCCGAGGCCGCCGCATTCGGTTCGTCCGCCTGTGCCCTCACCCGGCGACTGTACGGGGTGTGTGGAGGACACTGACGCCCGTGCCCCTGATACCGTCCCACCGTCGTCTCCCGGCAGTGCCCCTGGAGTCCGGCGAGTTCACCGAGGTCGTGCTGCGCGGTCGGCTCACCGACCCGAGCGGACCCGGACGGTTCACNGCGAAGGTCGAATCCTTCGTCGGACACCGGTTCGGGGCCTCGCGCTGGATCGTGCTGACCGATCGGCGGCTGCTGGTCCTCGCCCCCTTCCCGCGGGAGGGCGACTGGTTCGACGTCGTCTTCGACCGTCGTGAGGTGACGGCGTCCCGAGGCGTCAAGCACGGAGATGTGATCACCGTCGAGCTCACCACTCCCCGCGGCCGTCAGGTTCTGCGCATCCCGGCCCGGCTACGCGGGGAGGCGAGCCGTTTCATCCGCGCGCTGCGCTAACAGTGAACGATCTCGCCGTGCGGCCTGTGCGGCCTGTGTGGCCCGTGCGGCCGCCGGGAGCGGCGGTCTCGCGGTTACCGGCCGATAGGGTCAGGACTGGATCCCGCGACGGGCGCGGTGACATCGCCACACATCTGGCGAGAAAAGTACCCGGCGGGCCGGACCAGACTGCGATGGGAACAACGGATCGATGACTACGACCCAGTCGACCACCGGCGAGCTACCGATCCCGGTGGCGGGGGCCGCCACCTCGGGCGGGCGGCAGCGCACGGCCATGCGCACACATATGTGCGGTGATCTGCGATCGGATCACGTTGACCAGACCGTGACGGTGTGTGGCTGGGTGGCGCATCGCCGTCAGCATGGCCAGTCGCTGACCTTCGTCGACCTGCGTGACCATTCCGGGATCATTCAGGCGGTCGTCGACGGCTCGGTCGACGTCCGGACCGAGTACGTATTGCGGATCACCGGTACCGTCGCCGTCCGCCCGGAGGGGACCGCGAACCCCGCCCTGGCCACGGGCGAGGTCGAACTACGCGACTGCGAGGTGCAGGTGCTCTCGGTCGCGACACCGCCGCCGTTCCCGCTGGACGATCGAGCCGACTCCGTCGATGAGGCCACTCGTCTCGCCTACCGCTATCTCGATCTGCGCCGTGACCGGATGCAGCGCAACCTGCGGATCCGCTCGGCGGTTCTTGCGGCGATGCGCTCGGCGCTTGCCCCGCTGGACTTCGTCGAGGTCGAGACGCCGCTGCTGATGCCCTCGACCCCGGAGGGAGCACGGGAGTTCATCGTTCCGTCGCGCCAGTTCCCAGGCAGTTTTTACGCCCTCCCGCAGTCACCCCAGCTTTTCAAGCAGCTGCTCATGGTGGGTGGGACGGATCGCTATTTCCAGTTCGCCCGGTGCCTGCGCGACGAGGACCTACGGGCCGACCGGCAGTACGAGTTCACCCAGCTCGACCTCGAGATGAGCTTCGTGGACCAGGACGACGTGCTCGACGTGACGTCGGCGGCGGTTTTGGCCGCGGCCCGGGCGGTGACCGGCGGCCCCGTGCCGCCGATCGAGCGGATGTCCTGGCACGAGGCGATGAACCGCTTCGGGGTCGACAAGCCGGACCTGCGGTTCGGCATGGAACTCGTAGAGCTGACCGCGGTCTTCGCGGGTAGCGGTTTCAAGGCGTTCGCCGGGGCCGAGGCCGTCAAGGGAATCCGCGTACCCGGCGGATCGGCCTCGCACAACCGGCGCAAGCTCGACGATCTCACCGCGCGGGCGAAGGGACTGGGCGCGAAGGGCCTGGTCTGGATGCGGGTCGGTCCCGGCGGTGAACTGGAGTCCCCGGTGGCGAAGTTTCTCTCCGCCGAGGAACTCGCCGGCATCGTCGCGGCAACCGCGGCGGTGGCGGGAGACCTTCTTCTCCTGGTCGCCGACGAGTGGGCGACCACCTGCGAGGTACTCNGCCAGCTTCGCAACGATCTGGGCCGCCCACCGGCCGGCGAAGGTCCGTTGCGGTTCGTGTGGGTCGTCGACTTCCCGCTGTTCGNCGGGGTGGACCCTGGCACCGGACGGCCGAAGCCGGGGCATCACCCCTTCACCCGTCCGCACCCCGACGATGTGGACAAGCTGGAGACCGATCCGCTCGCGGTGCGTAGCCGGGCGTACGATCTGGTGCTCAACGGCTGGGAACTCGGATCCGGTTCGATCCGGATCCATGAGAGCGGTCTCCAGCAGCGCATCTTCGGGATCCTCGGAATCTCGCCGGCGGAGGCGAAGGCTCGATTCGGCTTCTTCCTCACCCCTTTTGGCTACGGGGCACCACCGCACGGCGGATTCGCGGTGGGGATCGACCGGTTGGTGGCGATCCTCGCCGGTGAGGAGAACATCCGGGAGGTCATCGCCTTTCCCAAGACCCAGTCGGGACTCGACCCGTTGACGGGCGCCCCGACGCCCGTGACCGATCGTCAGCTGCGTGAGCTGGGGGTGCGGGTGGTCACGGCACCGGCACCGGCACCGGCACCGGGACAGGGGCAGGGCCCGGTAGCCGTCTGAGTGCGTCGGGCCTGGCCGATGAGCGGTGCGGTGGTCGGGGCCGGGCATTGCCGCGACCAGGCCTTTGGCCAGCTTCCCCGGTGGGGTGGTGGGGTAGGAACGGGCCGAATGGGGTAGTCNCCTTCTGCTGCCCGTGAGCCGAGCCGGTGGGTGACGGCTGTCTGGTGCTGTTACCGACCCCGAGCTGTTACCGACCCCGAGACCCGACCCCAGGAGGCCAGGTGCAGATCCCTTTCTCGTCGTCGTCGAGCACCAGTCTCGGCATCGAATGGGAGCTGCAGCTCGTCGACCAGCAATCGCGCGAACTTCGCGGCGAGGCCAGCGGGATTCTTCACGAGCTGCGGGCGAAGGTCGGGGAGTGCGAGGCGGCCAAGGCCAAGCACGAGCTGTTCGAGTCGACCATCGAGGTCATCACCGGGGTCTGCGACTCGGTGGAGGAAGCGACCGCGGACCTGTCTGGAACCGTCTCGCTGCTGCGCGATCTGGCGGAACGGCGCGGGATCGGGCTGATGTGCAGCGGCACGCACCCAGCCAGTGACTATATGGGACAGCGCATCACCGAGGATCATCGCTATTTCCGGTTGGTCAGCCAGATGCAGTGGTTGGCCCGGCGGCTGCTCATCTTCGGCGTCCACGTACATGTCGGAGTGCGGTCTGCGGACAAGGCCATGCCGATCGTGAACGCTCTGATGGCCTATGTCCCACATTTTCTCGCCTTGTCGGCGTCGTCGCCCTACTGGCTGGGCGGAGACACCGGGCTGGCCTCATCGCGATCACAGGTCTTCGCGAGCCTGCCCACCGCGGGGCTGCCGTACCCGTTGGAGGACTGGCCGGGTTTCGAGTCGTTCATGGAGACACTGATTGTCTCCGGCACCATCGAGACGATCCGCGAGGTCTGGTGGGACATCCGTCCACATCCCAACTTCGGCACCGTGGAACTGCGGGTCTGCGATGGTCTGCCGTCCCTGATGGAGGTGGGGGCGGTTGCGGCTCTCGCGCAGTGCCTGGTTGACCGCATGAACACCCAGATCGATCGTGGGTATCGTCTCCCGACCCCGCAACGATGGCTCGTGCAGGAGAACAAGTGGCGGGCGGCCCGGNACGGTCTGGACGCGCAGATCATCGTCGATGGTCGGGGCGGNATCCGGCCGGNCCGGGATGACATCACCGATCTCGTGGAGGATCTGCTTCCGGTCGCCCACCGTCTCGGTTGTTCATCCGAGCNCTCCGACACGCTGACCATCCTGCGGACGGGCGCGAGCTATATCCGGCAGCGGGACGCCGCCCGGCGGGCCGGTGGAGATCTCACCCGGGTCGTCGATACCCTTCTCGAAGAGATGAACACCGGCCGTCCGGTAGTCGACGGCTAGACACGCCGGCGAATACCCCGAACCGCCTGCGTTCAGGGCCCGCGTGGCGTGTGCAGGGAGGAGCCCGGCCGGCAGATGAAGGTTGACGAGACCGCGGCGGTCGCCGGGTGGGTGGCCGCGCACGAATCCGAGCTGATCGCGTTGCGTCGCGATCTCCACGCTCACCCGGAGCTCGGCCGGCAGGAGCACCGCACCGCCGAGCAGGTCGAGGCGCGGCTTCGGGCCGCGGGACTGTCGCCGCAGCGCCTGCCGGACCTTCCTGGCCTGTGGTGTGACATCGGTGCCGGCGTCGATCATGATCCAGGCGCTCCCGTGATCATGCTGCGGGCCGACATGGACGCTCTTCCGCTCTCGGATATCAAGGACGTGCCGTACCGCTCCACCGTTCCGGGTGTGGCTCACGCCTGCGGACATGACGTACACACGACCGTGGCGCTCGGCGCCGGACTCGCGCTTGCCGAGGTCGCACGCGTGTCCACGCTGCCCGGGACCGTGCGCCTGGTGTTCCAGCCCGCGGAGGAGCTCATGCCGGGCGGCGCGTTGGACATCATCGACGCGGGCGTGCTGAAGCCGGTGACCACGGCGATCGCGCTGCACTGCGATCCGGCGCTCGACCTGGGCATGATCGGTCTGCGGACGGGTCCGATCACCTCTGCCGCCGATGCCGTCGAAATCACGCTGGCCGGGCCCGGCGGTCACACCTCCCGGCCACAGAACACAGTCGACCTGGNGTACGCGCTCGTCCGCCTTGCGGCCGATCTCCCTGCCGCGTTGGGGCGACTGGTCGATCCCAGGTCGGCGCTCTCCCTGGTCTGGGGTCAGGTGCAGGCGGGAACCGTTGCCAACGCCATCCCTCGTACCGGTCAGCTTCGAGGCACGGTCCGCACCCTGTCCCGGGAGACCTGGGAGAGCGTGCCGGCGCTGGTCACTCAGGTTGCCGAGCAGCTCGTCGCACCGTACGGAGCACAGATCGTGGTCGACTACCGCCGTGGCGTGCCGCCCGTGGTGAACAGCGTGGATGTCGTCGAGGTCCTTCGGACCGTCGTCGACCGCGTGTTTGGTCATGGGGCCTCCACCATGGTGGCNCAATCGCTTGGTGGCGAGGACTTCGGTTGGTATCTGAACCACGTGCCGGGGGCCTTGGCCCGATTGGGCACTCGGACACCCGGCGGCCACACCTACGACCTTCACCAGGGCAGCTTCGACGTGGACGAGAGGGCGATCGGTGTGGGCGTGAAGCTGCTTGCCGGCGCGGCTCTCGATCTGCTGACCCATACGCCCCCGGCGCCGTGACGCTACGTCCGCCTCTGTCCGGATCCGCGGCCGCGCCTCATGGTGTGATGCGTCACGCTGCCGTGATGCGTCACGCTGCCGTGATGCGTCACGCTGCCGTGATGCGTCACGCTGCCGTGATGCGTCATGCGGTCGGTCGCGAACGGAGTTCGGCCACGTAATCGGCGGGTGCCCCGGCCTTCTCCGCGGAATCGGCGATCATCTCGAGGTACCGGCGCGACGGGAGTCCTCCCTCGTAGGCGTCGAGAACATAGGCCCAGGCGAGGGCCTCCCCATCAAGGGTGGAGACCCGCACCCGGATGCGGGTGTACAGGCCGGTGTCCGCGCCCTCCCAGACGTCGAGCCGTTCCAGGTCGTAACGGTCGAGGTCGTACAGAAGGACGTACGCGTGAGCACCCGGAGCCTCGACGATGGTCGGCAAGGCTCCATCCCAACCGACGTTTTCACCGCCGAACGTGAGACGCCAGCCATTGATCCATCCAGTGCCGGTCACGGGCGAGTGCGGGGCCCGCTCCTTCATCTGCGCCGGGTCGAGGTTGCCGGCGTAAGCCGCGTACAAGGTCATTGTGATCTCTCGGAGGGTTACGGTGCGTGATTGTAACTGTAATTTCCGCTCATGAAAGGAGGAAGATGGCCCTACCTGACATCGCCGATGTCGGACTCCGTCTGCGATCCTACGGAGCCTCCCGCACCGGCAGGAGAGCGGCCGCGGCGGCGGGGCAAGATGATAAGGAAGCGATACCGGATCGGGAGGGCACGTGACTCGCATCGTCATTCTTGGTGGAGGGCCCGGAGGCTACGAGGCGGCTCTCGTCGGCGCCTCACTCGGCGCGACGGTCACCGTCATCGACTCGGAGGGGGTCGGTGGTGCCTGTGTGCTCACCGACTGCGTTCCCTCCAAAACCTTGATCGCAACTTCGGAGACCATGACGAACCTCGCTCTAGCTCCCGGCCTGGGTGTCCGCCCGCATAGTCTTGGCTCTGGGCCGGAACCGGCGTTGCCCCCCGTGGCCTGGGGGATCAGTACCGGCACGGACTCGGGCACCCGGCCGCTCACGCCCCCGGAGGTCGTCAATGTGGATGCGGAGCAGGTGTACGAACGGGTCCGTGATCTAGCCAAGGCCCAGTCCCTGGACATCGAGCGCCGGCTCGAGCGCGAGAAGGTCGATGTCGTGCACGCCTCTGGGCGCCTCGTCGGGCCGCACGCAGTCGAGACCAGCACCGGTGAAACCTTCGTCGGTGATGTGATTTTGATCGCGACCGGCGCCTCACCACGCGACCTCCCCACGGCCCGGCCAGATGGTGAGCGGATTCTCACCTGGCGCCACCTCTACGACCTCAAGGAGATACCCGAACATCTGGTCGTCGTCGGTTCCGGCGTCACCGGAGCCGAGTTCGCCAGCGCGTATCGGGCGCTTGGCGCCGAGGTCACGCTGGTTTCCTCGCGCGAACGCGTGCTGCCGGGGGAGGACCCGGATGCCGCCCGGGTCATCGAGGATGTGTTCGTGCGGCGTGGGATCGAGGTGCTCAACCGATCGAGGGCGGCGTCGGTACGGCGCATCGGGGACGGTGTGATCGTCGAGCTGACCGACGGCCGGACCGTTACGGGAAGCCACGCTCTGATGGCGGTTGGTTCGGTACCACGCACCAAGGGCCTGGGACTGACTGACGTGGGGGTACGGCTTGGGCCTGGTGGGCATGTGAACGTGGACCGGATGTCGCGGACCTCGGTGCCGGGTGTCTACGCGGCCGGTGACTGCACCGGAGTCCTCCCGCTCGCATCGGTCGCCGCGATGCAGGGGCGTATCGCCATGTGGCACGCCCTCGGCGAGGCCGTCACACCCTTGCGGCTCGGGACGGTGTCGTCCAACATCTTCACCGAGCCGGAAATCGCCACCGTCGGAGTCACGCAGGTGATGAAGGACACCGGGGCAGTCGCAGCCGAGGTGACCACAGTTCCACTCTCGCGGAATCCGCGGGCGAAGATGATGGGTATTGAGGACGGCTTCGTGAAACTGTTCTGCCGTCCGGGGAGTGGAAGTGTGCTTGGCGGTGTCATTGTCGCGCCGCGTGCATCCGAACTCATCCTCTCTATCTCGCTCGCGGTCGAACACGGTCTGACCGTCGATCAAATCGCACATACGTTCTCGATCTACCCGTCGCTCTCCGGATCGATCACCGAGGCGGCTCGCGTCCTGCGTACGCGCGACTTCTTCGCGGGATTCGACAACCCAGAGTGAGCAGGGGCCCGGCAGGGCCGCGCGCGGCACCTCCTGCCATCTTGGGCTGCCGTGTTGGGCCGCGGACGGCAGTCGCCGCTGCCGGGCGCTGCCCGCAGACGCAGACGAGTGGCGCGGGCACCGACCCGTCCCGACTCTCATGACGAAGGTCGGCGCGGCGAGTACTGCCGACGCCTGCCTGTGGAGAAGGCTACGAGTTGTCCCCGTCTCCCTCGTCCTCATCGTCGCTCGTGGGGAAAATTGGAGGAAAGCCATGCTGTTCCAGCCGGCGGTTCCGGAAGAACCCGCTGGTGGCGAAGCCGAGCCCGATCCCAGAAATCAGAAGAAACGCGACGACGATGGCTCGGACTTCGAGCTCACCGGGCAGCAGGGCAAAGATCAGCGCGAAGGGCAACATCAGCAGGAAGGGCCGTGTCGCCTGGCGCAGCCTCCAGCCGGGGCCGGTGAGGTCATGCGAGACCCAGTCGTTGTAGGCCGGAGGAAGGGTCCCCCCAAGCAGGTAGTGCACTCGCCCGGTCAGCGGTGGTCGCTGAACGACCGGGCGGGCCACCGCCAGCTTCCGGTCCTGGCCGCTCACCGTCGGGCTGTCGTTACCGTCCATACCTCGCAGCCTATGAAGTCTGCGGTGGAGAGGNGGCAGTCGACGGTGGGCAGGTCGAGCTTCAGTGTGCTCTAGTCTTTGATCTCACAGAGCACGGTGCCGCTGGTGACAACGGCGCCGACGGTCGCAGCCAGTCCGGTGACCGTGCCATCCCGATGCGCGTTGATCGGCTGTTCCATCTTCATCGCTTCCAGAACAATGATCAGATCACCCGCGGAAACGGTGTCGCCGTCGTTGACCGCNACCTTCACGATGGTGCCCTGCATGGGACTGGCCAGGGCGTCGCCCGTGACCCTGGCCGCCGCCGTGCCGCGAGCGCGCCGCTTGGGCGCCGCTCCCCGGGAAGCGGCGACGGGGGCAGAACCGAATCCGGCGGGTAGCACGACTTCGAGGCGTTTGCCGCTCACCTCGACAACCACGGTCTCCCGCGGCTCGGGGGTGGTGTCGGCCTCAGTCCCTCCCGCGAAGGCCGGGATGGTGTTGTCGAACTCGGTTTCGATCCAGCGGTTGTGGATACGGAAAGGCTCTGCGGCGTCCTCCGGGGCGAAGGCGGGATCCCGTACGACCGCGCGGTGGAACGGCAGCGCCGTCGCCATTCCCTCGATGACCATCTCATCGAGGGCACGCCGAGCCCGCTGCAGAGCTTCCTGCCGGGTTGCTCCGGTGATGATGAGCTTTGCGAGCAGGGAGTCGAAGGCGCCGCCGATGACGCTGCCGCTTTCGATGCCGGTATCGAGCCGGACGCCGGGGCCGGCCGGCGCGATCAGCTTGGTGACCGTGCCGGGTGCGGGAAGGAAGTTACGGCCGGGATCCTCACCGTTGATGCGGAATTCGATGGAGTGACCGCGAGGAGCCGGATCGGTGAAGTCGAGTGCCTCACCCTCGGCGATACGGAACTGGGCACGAACCAGGTCCACTCCGGAGACCTCTTCGGTCACCGGATGCTCGACCTGGAGGCGGGTGTTGACTTCAAGGAAGCTGATCATGCCATCGCGGGCGACGAGGAACTCGACGGTCCCGGCCCCGACATAGCCGGCTTTCTTGCAGATCGCCCTCGAGGCGTCGTACAGCGAGTGGAGCTGAGCCTCCGAGAGAAACGGTGCCGGCGCCTCCTCCACGAGCTTCTGGTAACGGCGCTGGAGTGAGCAGTCGCGGGTACCGACCACGACGACGTTGCCGTGCGTATCCGCCAGGATCTGGGTCTCGACGTNGCGCGGCTGGTCCAGATACCGCTCGACGAAGCATTCCCCGCGACCGAACGCCGCGACCGCCTCCCGGACGGCACTGTCAAACAGTTCGGGGAGCTCCTCCGCGGTCCAAGCGACCTTCAGTCCGCGCCCTCCGCCACCAAAAGCGGCCTTGATGGCAACCGGAAGGCCGTACTGCCCGGCGAAGGTGACAACCTCATCGACGCCGGCCACGGGGTCTGCGGTGCCGGGCGCGAGCGGCGCGCCGACCGCTAGTGCAATATGCCGGGCCGCGGTCTTGTCTCCGAGACGGCGGATGGCCTCCGGCGGCGGGCCGATCCAGGTGAGGCCTGCGGAGATCACGGCCTCCGCGAAGTCCGCATTCTCCGAGAGAAAACCGTATCCCGGGTGGACGGCGNCGGCCCCGGAGGACTCGCAGGCATCGAGAATTTTGTCGATGCGCAGGTACGAATCACCAGGGGTCGCGCCTNCCAACGCAAATGCCTCGTCAGCAACGCGTACGTGCAGGGCATTGATATCTGGTTCCGCGTAGACTGCGACGCTGGTGTATCCGGCGTCGCGGCAGGCGCGGGCCACTCGAACCGCGATTTCTCCCCGATTGGCGATGAGGATCTTACGCACGTCGCTCCCGTCCTCGTCCGGCCTGCCTGCGTGTAGGTGAGTCGGGCCGCACATTTTGCTGTCATTGTACCCAGATGTGATGCTGCAGACATCCCGACGTCATGTCTATCGGTTGATCACCAGTCGGCTCGAGTGCGCGCACCCGGCGTCATCCCGGACCTTTGCCACGCCCCCGGTCCGGTGGTGAGACTGCCACGGAGCGCCAGCGTCGGGCTGGCCCAGGACGAACGGCGGGNGGCCGGNGCCGACGAGGGAACGGCGCGAGCCGTCAGGAGCGCCACCACGGCGGCGATCTCCTCCGGCGTCGCCTCACCGCGGATCAGCTGCAGCCGAGGCTGACTCGCCCGCCTGTCATCGTCCTGAACCACGTTTTTCTCCTCGGTACCTCGAGTAGCTGGTGCGTCGTACGTATGCCGTCCGTGGGCCCGCGGCCCGGGAGATCTCCGCCGCGGGCGGATTCCCCTTCCGGCGAGCCGGCGACGGCAGATCCCGCCTATAGCGGGATGTTGCCGTGCTTCTTCGGTGGCAGGGATTCACGCTTGGTACGCAGCAGACGCAGTGCTCGAATGAGCTCGCGCCGCGTTTCCGACGGGCTGATGACCGCGTCGAGATAGCCCCGTTCCGCCGCGATGTAAGGGGTCGCGAAGTGATCGGTGTAGTCTTGGATCAGCTCGGCCCGACGAGTCTCCGGTGACTCGGACCTGGCTAGATCCCGTCGATAGATGATGTTGACGGCACCCCGGGCGCCCATCACCGCGATCTCGGCGGTTGGCCAGGCAAGGTTGATGTCCGCCCGCAGGNGCTTGGACCCCATGACGTCGTAGGCACCGCCGTAGGCCTTCCGAGTGATCACCGTCACTTTCGGTACGGTGGCCTCTGCGTAGGCGTAGATCAGCTTGGCGCCACGGCGAATGATGCCGTTCCACTCCTGGGAGGTGCCGGGAAGGAAGCCGGGGACGTCGACCAGAGTCAGCACCGGGATGTTGAATGCGTCGCAGGTCCGGACGAACCGGGCGGCCTTCTCGCTGGCGTCGATGTCGAGGGTGCCGGCGAACTGCATCGGCTGGTTGGCGACCACCCCGATAGAACGTCCATCCACCCGGCCGAATCCGACGATCATGTTCTGGGCGAACTGAGCGTGGACCTCGAGAAAGTCACCCTCGTCGAGGACCCGCTCGATGATCTGGTGCATGTCGTACGGAGTGTTCGGGGAGTCGGGGATGAACGTGTCGAGATCCGGGTCGATCTCGGCGTCCAGATCGTCCACGGCGTCGTAGCTCGGGGCGTCGTCGAGATTGTTCGACGGAAGGAACGACAGCAGCGCACGGGCGAGTTCGAGGCACTCCGTCTCGTCGGCCGACTGGAAGTGCGCGACACCGCTGCGGGAGTTGTGGGTGTGTGCGCCACCCAGTTCCTCCATGCCCACGTCCTCGCCGGTGACCTCCTTGATCACGTCGGGGCCGGTGATGAACATGTGGCTGGTCTGGTCGACCATCAGGGTAAAGTCGGTGATCGCCGGGGAGTACACGGCGCCACCGGCGCATGGCCCCATGATCAGTGAGAGCTGTGGGACGACGCCGGAGGCCATCACGTTGCGGTAGAAGATTTCGCCGTACAGACCGAGGGAGACGACACCCTCCTGGATACGCGCTCCGCCGGAGTCGTTGATGCCCACGACGGGGCAGCCCGTCTTCAACGCAAGATCCATGATTTTGACGATCTTCTCACCGAAGACCTCACCCAGGCTGCCACCGAAAACGGTGAAGTCCTGGCTGAACACGCAGACCTGCCGGCCGTCGACAGTCCCGTACCCGGTCACCACGCCGTCGCCGTACGGCCGGTTGGCCTGGACGCCGAAGTCGTGCGCGCGATGGCGGGCGAAGGCGTCGGTCTCGACGAACGACCCGGGGTCGAGGAAGGCCTCGACCCGTTCGCGGGCTGTCATCTTGCCCTTGGCATGCTGCGCGTCGACCGCTCGCTGGGACCCGGCGTGGACGGCATCATCGTTCACGCGCCGCAGGTGGGCGAGTCGGCCTGCGGTGGTGTGCGGGTCGGGAGCGGAATCCTCTGCGGACGCGGGAAGAGCCATAACCGGCAGCGTACGACCCCCGTGGGTCCACGCGTGTGATTGATGTGCAGCGGATCTCACCGGATAGGCGAGATTCGTGGGCCTCCGGCGAGTTGACCGTATCCCGGATCAGCTCGCCGATCGTCCGCCGATCGTCCGCCGATCGTCCGCCGATCGTCCGAGTCGCCGACGGGTGACCGGACGGTCTGGCAGGGTGGACCGGTGCCACCCTCGAAGGAGCCCGCACCCGCGGGACCCTCTCCCGAGCAGCCCGCGTCCGGCAAGCTCCCGTCCGGCAAGCCCTCGCCGGCGTCCCCTCGGGCCCGCCCTGCCGGAGAGGGGCGATTCTCGTCCGTCGGAACACGTGAACCGCTGGACGCCGCACGCCTCGCGGCCCGTGCCGCCGCGGTCGGTCTCGACCTGACGGTGGTAGAGGAGACCGACTCGACCAACGCCGCGCTGGCGCGCATCGCCCGGGGCGAAGACACCGCCCGGGGCGAAGACACCGCCCGCGGCCGGGGACGGGTTCTCGTCGCCGAACGGCAGACGGCGGGTCGTGGTCGGCTCGACCGATCATGGGAGTCTCGCCCTGGTGCCGGGTTGACGGTCTCGCTGCTGCTGCAACCCCGGCTACCGATGTCACTGTTCGGCTGGCTGCCCATGGTGGTCGGAACCTCGCTTCTGGCGACGCTACGCGAGGTGGCGGCGGTTCCCGCAGTCCTGAAATGGCCCAATGACGTTCTCGTTGACGATGCGAAGCTCGCCGGCATCCTGGTCGAGGTCGTCCAGGTCCCACTATCGTCACCCTCGGTGATTATCGGTTTTGGGTTGAATGTCATGGCGGAGCGTGACGAGCTCCCGGAGCGGTCGACAAGCCTGCTGCTCAGCGGCGCGCTTCCGGCGGCTCTGGACCGGACCGAGCTGCTCGGGGTGGTACTCGCGGATCTCGTCGGGGCGATCACTGGCTGGGAGGCCGACCCGCAAGCGGCTCGCGCGGAGTACCTACGGGTGTGCGCGACGATCGGCAGGCGGGTGCGCGTCGAGCTGCCGGACGGTTCGGCGGNGCTCGGGACCGCCACCGACGTTGACCCCGACGGCCGGCTCGTCGTCAACGGGCGACCCTACAGCGCCGCCGACATCGTTCACCTGCGGTGACGAGGGACCCGGCAGTGATCTGTCCGCCCGAGATGCGACGATCGTTGCCGTGGCGTTTCCCGACGATATCCTCACCCAGGACGAAGAGGTTGTCCTTCATGTGCACCCGCACTGGGTCAGCCTGGTAGTCCCGGCGTTCTGGACGGTTGCCGCCCTCCTTTTCGCCGTGCTGGGGGTTTTCTTCGCACCCGGAGGGGTGTTGCAGAAGCNCATCCAGTATCTCGTGCTTCTGGTCGCCTTCGGTGCGATCGGTTACCTGAGTGTGATGCCATGGTTACGTCGGATGACGACCCATTACGTCGTGACGAACCATCGACTGGTGATCCGCGAAGGGGTCGTCACGCGGGTCGGGCGTGACGTCCCGCTCGCCTGGTTGGTTGGCGCGACGGTGCAGCAGAACGTCATCGACCGGCTTCTGGGCTCGGGTGAGCTGATCATTGAGGCGGTGGGGCAGCGGGGCCGGGTCAGCCTGTCGTGTATGCCGCACGCCGAGCGGGTGCAGGAAACCCTCGCCGATCTCTCCGCGCCCTACCAGTCACGGGGCTATCCGGGGGCCTGACGCCGGGACGGCCGGAGGCGGTAAGCACGGCAGATCCGTCACACCGGATCGAACTCCCGCCACCATGCGAGCAATTTGTCGGCCTGCGGATCCTCCGTGGCGAAGCCGAGACGCTCGTCGTCAACCGTCCAGAACACCGAGAACCGGCCGGGTCTTGCATCGCACAGGAAGGTGCCACGGCGTCGGGAGCCGCGTGCCCAGCGTTCGATGCCGGTCTGTCCCTGATAACAGTCGCCGACGTCGGCGAGGGCTGCGGACCGGCGGGCGATGTCGCGGGTCAGGGCCGAGGCGTCCCGGTAACGCAGGACGAGGATTCGAGCGGGGGCTGGAGCGTCGGTCGCCACCCCNGGGACGCAGCTGAGGGCCGCCTCCACGCCATCGGGTACCGCCTGTCCCTCGCTGGGCGGCGCACTCGTGCATTCGTCGACCGCGAACGGCTTGAGCGAGGACCGCAGCCGGGCCTCGGCGGCGTCGAGCGTCGGGCCCGGCGACGGTCCGACGCCGGGCCCTCCGGAGGCCACGGTGCCTGCGGTGCCCGTCGTGCCGGACGCCGACGGGTGGCGACCGGCGGGGCTGTCGCTCGGATCGTGGGTCACGGCGAGTCCGATGGTGATGCCACTCGCGATCAGAGCCGCGATGATCAGGACGATCGCGGTGAGGGGTCCACGACGCCACCACGAGCCGGTTCCACCGGATGGATCCTCGTCACCGTCGGCCGGATTCCGCGGGAATCCGTCTTCGGAACCGTTCACAGGTATCCGGCCTCCCGAGGAAGGTCAGCTCAATGGCGGAGTGGATCGAACGACTTCCACCATCTGTTGAGGTTACCCGGATCTTGATCATCCGCGGAGAACGCGATTCGATAGTCGTCGTAGGTCCAGAACTCGTAGAAACGCTTCGCGAAGAAGTAGCACAGCCGGGTGCCACCGGTCGACTCGGCCGGCGAGCTCCACTGCTCCGAGCTCTGCTGGCCATCGTCGCAGTTCCCCTCGTCATAGTAGTACGTTTCACGGGNGCCGATCTGCCGGTCCATGGCGGACTGACTCGGGAAGTGGAAGGCGGTGACCTCGATGCCGCTGGAATCCTTGCAGACGAGGGCGGCGTCGGCGTAGGCGCTGTCACGGTGTGCGGGGACGGCGCATCCCGTCATGACGACCGGGTTCAGTAGTGAGCGGAGGATCTCCTGTGGATTGCCGGCCGGCTGNCCNCCGCNCCCCGACGCTTCGATGGTCGATGTTCTGGCGACGGATTGTCCGCTCGTCGTGTCGGCGCCGTCCCCGCCGGTGAAGACGACGACTCCGAGCAGGATCACCAGGGTCAGGAGGAGACCGCCGCCCGCGAACAGCAGGCGTCGATCCACGCTGACCTCGTGCCGGGAGGCCGTGCCGCGCTTGGCCATGGGGGCCAGGGGGGCCACGGCGCGCTCGGTGAGCCCGGGTCCGGCCGCGCCGGCGGGGATTCCCGTCGGGTGGACGGGCGGCTCCGGCGGAAGTCCCGGCAACAGCCCCGGTAACGACGAGGGCCGTCTGGAATCCGCAGGCGCGCCGAGCCGCACGGCGGTGGCCGTGTCGACCGAGGGGGCGGACGTGCCGAGGAGATTGACGGGCGCCGACGCTGGAAAGCCGCCGGTCGGGACAGGCGTCCCGCCCGTCAACGGGTGGTCGGCGGGTGATACGGGAAGCGGAGATGCGCCGGATGTGACCGGAGTTCCGCTCACCGAAGGGAATCCGTTCGGCGGGTTGACACCGATTGTCGCTCCGGGAGTTGGCGCCGGATAACCGATGGGCGGTGCGGACGGCTCGGCCTGCGCGTCAACGCCGTTCGTGGACCTGCCCCGGGCCTCGAAGGCTCCGAGGAAGGCCGTGTCACCGTTCGTGCCGAGCCCGGTGCCGGTTTCGGCCGCGAGGGTTCCGGGCTGGTTCGCGAGGGTTCCGGGCTGGTTAGGGTCGCCGCCCTGGATGCCGGGCCGTCCGGTGGGCGGGGTCAGGCGATAGGTGAGGTCGCCGTCGTCCGGCCACGGTGACGATGGGGTGTGGTGTGGGGACATCGACACTCCGGAGGACGTCTGAGGTCCCGAAGGCAGGGGGGGGCCGAAGGCCACCGGGGAGTCAGAGCTGCCGGATCTGGTTGGCGAGCCGTAGTAGAGCGGACCGGGCGGGCCGGCCATGCCTGTGGGTGGCCCGGGGGGGCCCGGGGGGCCGGGAGGTCCCTGCGTCCCCGACCGAGCCGGCAGGCCAGGCGGTCCCTGCCCGCCCGGACCAGGCTGGTCCGCCCGGGCGGACCAGGCGGGGGGGCCGGTGGGCGGGGCGGAGCCGGGCGGGGCGAGAGATTCGGGTGGCCCGGGGGGAGCGGGAGGCCATGACGGAGTGGAGGGCGCGGGCGGCCCCGGCAGGCCACCCGGACCGGGCAGTCCCCCGAAGCGGGGGGGAACCGTGGGAACCGCGGGAACCGGCGGGCCCGGTGGCAGAACCGGGCCTTGCGGTATGGAACCCGGCGGCGGTCCCGAGCCCAGGGCCGACGGCGGTGGGACCGGATTCGTGTATGGCGGAGGCGACAAGGCATGCCCCGGCTCCACCCCTGGTCCCCGGTGCAGTGGATACAGGATGGTCCGGTCAGGCCCGTCCGGGTCTGCATCGGGGCCGCTCCCTGGCCGCGGCAAGTCCGGCGGTGGCTCGGACACCTGCGACGCTTCGTTGTCGCCTTGGCCGGGGCTGGGCACGGTTCCTCCCGAGATGGGTGACAGGTGCGACCCCAGCGTAGGCCCCTCACCACCCGGATATGGGCGATGTCAGGCTACTGCGTCACAAATACTGCTCTATCACCACCCGCCCGGCCGAAGGCAAGCAGGCAAGATCGAATTCACAGCAAACGGCGCCCCGCCGTGTGGACGTGGCCGCGTCCCGGCGGCGTCCACCGCGACGTCAGGCCTTGGGCACCGGATCGAAATTACTCCACCATTCGTACAGGGCCGCCCCGTCGGGGCCGGTCGCCATGAAGGAGACCAACGTGGAGTTGTAGGACCAGAAGATGAAATGATCACCGTCACGTACGTTGCAGACGGCCGTGCCCTGGGTCGCACCCTCGTGGAAGTTCCAGGTAAAGACCTCGTCGCCGCCCTGCTCGCATTTGCCTCCGGTGGTGGTGACCAGGGACTTGCGCACCTCGACGTCGCTGTTCAGATCACTGGTGGTCGCGTAGGAGTAGGCGGCTACCACCTTCCCATCATCCGAGTTGCAGAACAACGACGCCTTGATGTGGCCGCCCTCGGCTTCGCTGTTGGGCTCGCAGTCCATCATCACGGACGAGTCGAGCTTGGCCAGCAGGGCGTGCTGCGCCGAGGTGAACTGCGCCGAGGGACTCACACTCGGACTCACACTCGGACTCGGACTCGGACTCGGACTCGGACTTGGCGAGGGCGATGACGATGGGCTTGTCGAGGTCGGCGAGGCGCTGGGGCTTTCGGACGCGGCCACCGTGCCCGGGTTGTCGGAACCTCCGGAGAGGAGCGCAACCGAAACAACGATCAGGAGGAGTGTCGCCGCCACCGCGGCAGCGATGATGGTGTTACGCCGACGTTGAGAGCCGCCGGGCCGGGGGGGCGCCCCCGGCGGCGGATAGCCTCCGTAACCGTCCGCCGCGGGGTAGCCCTGCTGCTGATAGCCCTGTTGGTAACCCGGCTGATAGTTCTGCTGATATGCCTGTTGCGGATAACTCTCCGTGGGATAGCCGCCGACGGGATAATCCTGGCCGTAGCCCTCGCCGGGTGGGTAGCCCCCACTGGGTGGGTGGACCGCCGTCGGGGGGTACTGATCGGTGCCGCGGTACGGATTCTGTGCGTACTGGTGCTGGGGGTGCTGGTGCTGGGGGTACTGGTGCTGGGGGTGCTGGTGCTGGGGGTGCTGGTGCTGGGGGTACTGGTGCTGGGGGTGCTGGTGCTGGGGGTGCTGGTGCTGGGCGTACGGATTCTGTGCGTACTGGTGCTGGGGGTGCTGGTGCTGGGAGTACTGTGCCGTGGGCGGGTAGCCGCCGGGCTGGTTGACGCCGGGTGCGCTGTCGCCGATCAGGTGGGTCTCGTCTTCGTCGCCGAACGGTGCCGAGCCCGCGGAGTACGGCGAGGCGGAATAGGAACCACCAGCGTTGCCGTCAACCCCTTGGGTCTGGGCGTCCGGGTCCTGGGGGCCTGGGCCCGGTGACTGCATGACGTCCTCCTGCGCTGCGCGAAGAGCGGCCCCTGCCCGCACTCGTGATCTTGCTGATCCCGCCGTGGTGCCGGGCGGTTCTCGCAACCGTCCATCTGTGTTAGAGCGGGACGGATCGCCCCGTTCGGCCCAGGTCGGGCTCGATGCTCGATGTTAGGAGCTTTGTGTTCGGAGGGGGATCCCGGGTCGTCTTGGAGACAAGGTGTCGGATCAGGCCGCGTAACGGATCACGATGTCGTCGACGATCATCTCCAGGAACGTCTGATCGACCGGGTCTCCGGTCAGCAGCACCCGTTGGAGGATGACGGCGGTTCCGAGTTCTATGAGTACCGTGCGGTCGNCGTCCGGGCGGACCTCGCCGCGGGCGATCCCGCGTTCGATGATGGCTTCCGAGCTCGCCTGGCGTTGCATCCAGAGGCCGCGGCGCAGGGCGTCGCGCAGACCGGGATTGCGCGGCATCTCCGAGATCAGTTCCGCGAGGATCCGTCCCCGATCGCCGCGGATCGCGTCATGGAACGAGGTCAGGAACTCAAGGATGTCCAGGCGGAGGGAGCCGTTGTCGGGTGCCGGCATCCGCTGCTCGGTGAAGGCGTTGACCGCGTCCATCACCAGGGCGAGCTTTGACGGCCAGCGCCGGTAGATGGTGGCCTTGCCGGCTCGCGCCCGGGTGGCCACCCGGTCCATCGTCACACCGTCGTATCCGACCTCGGCCAGAAGGTCCAGGGTGGCGGTGCGGATCGCCTGGTCCCGGCTCTCGTCGCGAGGTCGGCCGCCGGGGTGCGACGACGCGAGCGAGAACGGGGTCACGACACACCCTCCAGGTTGCTGCGGACTGGACGGCGCTCCACGCGGCGTTCCCGGTAGCCGATGTGTCTCGCTGGATGGAGGGCTGTGGGCGCGCGGCGCCAGCCTGGCCCGCCGAGCGTAGCCCACCGGCGAAGGTTCGGGAACCGTTCGGTATCGGAACTGGGTTGTTCCCGACTTGTCCGCCGGGGACGGTGAGAGGGCGGAACGTCCTGTTCCGCTGTCGTGCCGTGTCGGCGGGCGTGTTGGGCGTCCGGGGTGGCGGCGATGCGCGGTGCGCCTGAAACGGCCGGTCCGGTGCCGGAGCAGGTGGCGGAATGCGCGCCGGGCCGGGGTGTCGGGCCGGTGGCCGCTGGTGCGGTCAGATCCGGCCCGCATGCTCCGGGATGTGCCGACGACCGTCCTGACGGGCTCCGCAGCTCGTGGCGGCCTTGGGGTGGTCCGGGTGGAGGAAGACCCACTTCTTGTAGGCCCAGAACCGGAATACGGTGCCCAGCCCGGTGCCGATGATGTTACCGAACAGGTTGAACGCAAGTACGCCCTTGAGATCGAGTACATAGCGTGCGAACCCGAGGCAGCCGAGCGCGATCAGCAACCCGACCGTATTCAGGATCACGAAGAGTGTGTACTCGCGACGTAGACCGGTTCGGGCGCGATGGTTGAACGACCATTGCCGGTTCCCGATGTAGGAAAAGGTGGCGGCGACCACCGTGGAGACGGTCTTCGCGCTGAGCGGACCCATTCCGAGAAGCGTGTGGCACAGGTTGGAGACGAGAAAGTCGATGGCGTAACACGCACCGCCGACCAGCCCGAACTTGCCCATCTCGTGGACGAGTACCTGCACCGGTGAGCGGGTCTGTCGGTGTCTCACCACGGGCGACCCCGATCGATATTTACCACCCAGAGAGAGTACCGGCTGCTCCCGGCCGCCCACCGTGCCACCCCCGTCGACGGTGGCGTGGTGGACATCCGCGGCGAGGCCGGCTCACCGGACATGATGCCGGACGTAGCGGTGAACGCGCCGGCGCGTGGTGGAGTCACCGGGTAGCTGTTCCCATCTCTACGCTAGGTGATGCCACCAATCCGGTGCGGCGGGCAACGTGAGTGGCACAACTTCGGCAAAAACTCGGGAACGTTGGNGAAGCTGGGCCCATGGACGGCATCCTGGCAGTTGGAGAGTGGGGACCATTGATCGGAAGGACGCATCATCATGATCCGCTCGAGTCGTTGGCCGAGCCGTTGATGCCGACGTCAAGGACCGATGACCACGTGGACACCGATGACCACACCGCTGTCGACCCCGTTGCCGATGTCCATGCAGACGATGTCCATGCGGACACCGTGCGCCCCGCGGATACGGTGAGCCCGGTGAGCGGCGCTGCCACGGCGACCGAACTCCTGCTGAGCTACGCTGCAGGTCACCCCGCCCGGCGGCGGGAGGCCGGGCTACCTGCCCTGCCCGGCGCGCGGCCGCGCCTGGGCGTCGCGGTGGTTGCGTGTATGGACGTGCGGATCCAGGTGGAGGCCTTGCTCGGTCTTGTCGAAGGTGACGCCCACATCCTGCGCAACGCCGGTGGTGTCATCACCCCGGATGTGGTCCGCTCGCTCGCCGTGAGCCAGCACGTGCTGGGAACGACGGAGATCATTCTTTTGCATCACACCGGGTGTGGTCTCGAAAGGATCACCGACGACGGGTTCCGGGACCAGTTGGAGTGCAAGACGGGCGTTCGTCCCGAATGGGCCGTGTATTCCTTTCCCGATGTCGAGGAGGACGTGCGCAAGTCCGTCAGGGTGCTGCGTTCGTCGCCGTTCCTGCAGTCCACCACCTCGGTACGCGGGTTCGTCTACCAGGTGGAGACCGGGGCACTGGTCGAGGTTCTGCCGTAGAGCGGTCCACGGCGGCGTGGGGATAGGCCGCATTGTCGGATCGTCGTCGGACCAAGCTTGCTCGGTCCGGTCGGTGGGTCACGCGAGTGGCCGTCCGAGCGCGTGGTAGATCCAGCCGGCATCCCGCCAGACCGCGGGATCCAGGACGTGCCGTCCGTCGATGACGATGGGTCTGCTGACGTGCGGCCGTAGGGCGGCCGGGTCGATCTCGCGGAACTCACTCCATTCCGTCAGGACCAGGACGATCTCCGCGCCTGCCACGGCCCGTATCACCGAGTCGGTGTAGTGCAGGTACGGATAGTGAATGCGGGCGTTCGGGATCGCCGCGGGGTCGTAGACGGACACGTGGCCGCCGGCGCGGTGCAGCGCGGTGGCCACGTCGAGGGCGGGCGAGTCGCGGATGTCATCGGAATTCGGTTTGAAGGCGGCACCGAGGACCGCCACCATCCGGCCCGTCGGCGAGCCCCCCAGCGCCTTGGTGGCCAGCGCCACCGTCCGCGTCCGGGCCCGCGTGTTGACGGCGTCGACCTCGGTGAGGAAGGCCAGCGCGGAGCCGACTCCCAGCTCGTCCGCACGGGCCTGGAAGGCACGGATGTCCTTGGGTAGGCAGCCGCCGCCGAAGCCGATGCCGGCCTGGAGGAACCGGGGCCCGATCCTGGGGTCGTGGGCCAGGGCGGCGGCGAGTTCGGTCACGTCCCCCCCGGTCATGTCGCAGATCTCGGCCATCGCNTTGATGAAGGAGATTTTCGTCGCGAGGAAGGCGTTCGCGGCGACCTTCACGATTTCGGCCGTGACGAAGTCGGTGACGATGACGGGTGTGCCTTCTTTGATCGTTCTGGCGTAGACCGTCCGCAGCCGTGCCTCGGCGGTGCCACCCGGGACGACCCCGAAGACCAGGCGGTNCGGCCGCAGGGTGTCGTCGACGGCGGACCCCTCCCGGAGGAACTCGGGATTCCACGCAAGTTCCGCGCCCGGGGCGCCGGCGGCAAGTCGTCCGGCCAGCCGGGCCGCGGTGCCCGTGGGAACCGTCGACTTGCCCACCACCAGCGTCCCGGGCCGCAGCCCGGCCGCGATCAGACCATTCGCCGCCGCCTCGACGTGGCGCAGGTCCGTCGCGCCGGAATCGGGCCGTTGCGGTGTTCCCACGCAGATGAAATGCACCTCGGCCCGGTCAACCGCCTCGGCGAGCGAACTCGAGAAGGTCAGCCGTCCCGCCTCCAGGTTCTTGCGGAGTAGCCCTTCCAGACCGGGCTCGAAGAAGGGCACCTCACCCGCGGCGAGCCGCTGCGTCCTGGTCGCGTCGATATCGACACCGATGACCTCGAAACCCAGTTCCGCCATGCACACGGCATGTGTCGCGCCCAGATAGCCGGTGCCGATGACGCTGAGGTGAAGAACCGGTGACGTGCTCACGTCTGAGTGACCTCCGCTGCACGTGGTAAAGACGGCCGCCGCGCTGCCCCAATTCTCGTTGGCCGTCGCGCCGTTCGATGGTCACGCCGTCTGTGAGCCGCCCGGATGTCGGGTATGGTCATTCCCCGGCCGCGGCCCGATACGGGGGTCGTACGGGTTTCACCCGAGGCGGGGGAGCGGCAGCGACCGGACCCCCGCGGGCAGTGGGCTGGGCGCGTGCCGCAGGACTGATCGGCCGACGGCGGTGATTTTCTCCGTCTCGATGCGCCGCGGGAGCGCGGCGCTGTCGAGATGCCGGCACAGCACGATCGACGAGCCTGCGACCAGGGGAGCAAGCAGCGAACCGACCAGGCCCTCGGTCGTGGCGAGCGGCGCGGTGAACAGCACCCGGTCCGCGGGTCCCAGGCCCCACGCCCCCGCGATCGCGGTACCCGCGCGCAGCAGCGCGGCCTGCCCAGGCGGCGCTGCCGGGGCGGCGAACCGATCGCCGTGCGGGGGCACCTCCGCGGCGTAGTCGAGAACCCCGGCGACGGGCCTGCGCATCCGACCACCCAGCGGGCGCAGTGACAGGGCCACGATCTCGTCCACCATCAGGCCGAATGCCTCGTCGAGCCGGTCCTCGGCCACGAACAGCGCGTCGAGGGGGGTCGCGACCGGGAGCTCCCCGCCGGCCTTCTCGGCGTCCCCGCCGTCCTGCTCGCCGGCTGCGTCCCGGACGAGGACCGCGTCCATCCCGGCCGACCAGGTGGCGAGCAGGATGACCGAACTGAGCCAGTGCGTCGGCAGGTGGACGCCGACCCGGTCACCGATGCCGAGGCCGAGCGTGTCGACCAGCATGTTCGCGGTCTTCGCCACCCAGTTGTCGAAGGTGGTCGCCGAGAATTCCACGCGTTCGCCGGTCGCGTCGTCGTAGAAGGTGACCAGCGGGCGGGCGGGATCGGTGGCCAGCCGGTGCGCGAGGACGGACGCGATGCCGCGAACCCCCGCCGCGGGTGCGGCGTCGGCGTCCGCGGCCGGGCCAAGCAGCGTCCGTGCGGCGACCAGCCGCGGCACGGAGGCGCTCATGGCGTGCACGAGGGGTCGGAGGGAACGGGACCGACCGGAGCGGCCGCGGTGCCTGTGGTGCCGCCGACGCCGGCCCCGCCGGCCGCCGGGGTCGGCGTCGCGGTGCCGCCGATCGTGGTCGCCCGGGTGTCACCACCGGCGGCGGTCGAGGTCGTCGAGATCCTCGTGCCGACGGTTGCCGCCGCGCCCGGCAGCCCACCGCTGGGCAGGCCGGAGCTGGGCAGGCCGGTGAAGGTGGATCCGAGGACGAGGACGAGGCCGGCCCCGGAGCGGCCGGCGTCCGCGACGATCCGGCTGCCGGGGATCGTCGCCGCCAGGGTGCGTGCCGCAGCCTCCTGGCCCGGGGGATGGCGTACCTCGGTCAGAGTCTGGCGGGTCGATGTCGCGGCGGTCATCGGCCCAGTGAAGCCGCGTGCCCGCAGTCCGTCGACCGTGCCGGTGGCGAGTCCGGCACGTCCCGAGGCGTTGCGGACGGCGGCGATCGAGACCTGGGCGGGGTCGAGAGTTCGCTGTGCGGGAGGCTTGGTGCCCGCGGGCAGCAGCGGAGCGAGGACCTGGTCGAGGCCGGCCTGATCGACGATGAGTACGGCCCCGTGCGGGGGAATCGAACCCAGGTCGTCAACCGCGCCATCGGAGCGCAGCGCGATGTGCGTAGGGACTGTCACGAAGTGAATTCTTCCCGGACCCAGCTCGCTGACCCGCTTCGCGAGCTTGAGCATCGCGGTCTGGTCGAGACCCTGGTCGATCCGCAGCGCGCTGCCGACCGCACCGATCAGTGAAGTGATCTTGGCTGGGTTGGTGAGCACTCCGCTGCTGGTCGCTGTCGCCAGCAGCTTGGAGAGGAACTGCTGCTGGCGCAGAATGCGAAGGCGTTCGTCCCCGAGCGCGTAACGGGTCCGGACGAAGGCCAGCGCCTGATCACCGTTGAGACGGTTCTCGCCGAGCCGTCCGCTCCATCCCGACATCGAGTCGTGCAGGTTGCGGGTGCTGCCGTTCGGTAGGGGCGTCACGCACACGCTCACGCCTCCCACCGCGTCGGTCATCGTCTTGAAACCGGCGAGATTGATCGAGATGGTATGGTCGATCTTCAGGCCGGTCAGGGACTCCAGCGTGGTGACGAGACCGGGGACGTCCGCCAGCCCGAGCACCTCGGTGAGCTTCGACCGGCCGTCGTGGGCGGTGGCCTTCTCCCGCGGCACCACCGGGACGAGCATGTCCCGGGGGAAGGACAGTAACGTGGCCGAGCCGTCCTTGCCGAAGTGGGCGATGATGGTGGTGTCGGACCGGACGCCGTCCACCACGCCGTACTCACCCCCGGNGCCCTCCCGGCTGTCGTCGCCGAGCAGCAGGACGTTCTCCTCGCCGTCCGCGCTCGCCGGGCGGGCACCCTCGATGTCCCAGTCGACGCGCGTGACGGCCTTGTCGAACTGTCGGTAGGCGGCCCACCCGATGGTGCTCAGACCGAGAACCAGCACGGACAGCAGAGCGACGGCTCCAACGGACAGCCGTCGCAGCGGGGAGCGGTGGCGACGGGGCCCACGTGGGTCCAACGCGGACGGCAGGGCCGGCGGGCGCATGGTATCGGGGCTCACCTGAGTCGAAAGCCCTCCTCGTTCAGGCGGCCGGGGCGGGAGAACCCCCGCCGGAACGCATGCCGCGGCCGTCGTGGTCGTGATGTGGCAGCCGTGTCCGTCTAACTGGACGTTCCGGACGGCCAAGACGTTGCCATGACAAGCACGGATGTTCGCGGCGGGGTTGATCTCGTCTCCGGCCGTAGTGCGGACGGCGCGGAATGTGATCGGACGGTCGGGTGAACGATCAGTCAGCCGGCGGTGAGTCAGACGGCGAGCGGTTAGTACGTGCACCCCGAGGTGAGATCCGCGGCCGTTGACGGTGAGGCGGGAGGCGGGNCCGCCGTAGCGGNCCCNCCGGTCGCCCCGGCGGCTGTGCCGGTACCACCGGTCGATCCGGCGCCCCCGGCCGCTGGACTCGGGTTCACCCCGTTGTAGGACGTGCCCAGGACGAGGGCGATGTGGCCGGCGGGGACGGAGGCGTCCGCGCGCAACCGGCTGCCGGGCACGTCGGCCTGCACGGCATGGGCGGCGGCCTGTTCGCTTGGGCGGTAGCGCACCTGCGTCGTCTCCACCACGCCGGCCTGCCACGTCTGCGGCGGGCCGACCCGGAAACCGGCCTGCCGCAGCGCCCCGGCGGCCTTGGCGGCGAGGCCCCCCACTCCGGCGCCGTTGTAGACGTCGATCAGCACCTGCGCCGGGTCGACCGTCGGAGTCGGTGCCGGGGTAACGGAGGACTCCCGCGTGTCACGGGCCCGCCCGCGCAGCGGAGCGAGGAACTTCTCCAGCGTCTCGGGGTCGTAAAGCTGCACGGAGCCGAACCTCGGCAGCTCCCCCACGGCGTTGCCGCCCTCGGCCGGCGTCGGGGNGTGTACGGGGATCGTCTCGAACCGGATCTGATCGGCGGACATCCCGCGCAGCCGTGTCGCGAGCGCGCGCATGTCGTTCATGCTGGTGCCGTCATCGACGGTGAGCGCCCTGGTCGCGGCCTGGAGCAGGTTCTCCAGCCTGACCGGGTTGGCGAGCACCCCGGTCGTGGTTGCCTGGGTGAAGACGGCGCCGATGAACTGCTGCTGACGGCGGATGCGATCAAAATCGTTGTCGGGTAGGCCGTGGCGTTGGCGGACGAAGGCGAGTGCCTGCTCTCCGTTGAGATAATTCTTGCCTACCGTGCCCCGCCACTGTGACCACGGATCGTACAGATTGGACTTTCCGCCGTTTGGTAGCGNTTTTACGCAGACGGTGACACCGCCGATGGCGTCGGTCATCTCCTTGAAACCGGCCAGATCGACCGAGACGTAGTGGTCGATCTTGATGTCGGTGAGATTCTCGATCGTTCTGATCAGGAGACTGGGACCGCCGAGGGTGATCGCCGAGTTCAGCTTGCCGAGGCCGTGCCCCGGAATGCGCACGAGGGTGTCCCTCGGAAAGGAGACCATCGTCGTGGTCCCGTCCACGTCGAGGTGGGCCAGCATCGTCGTGTCCGACCGTTCGTCGGTCACCGCTCCCTGGCTCTCGTACTCGCCGCCGGTGCCCGCCCTGCTGTCCGATCCGACCAGCAGGAAGTTCCGGGTGCCCNCCGCGGCCTCCGCCGGCCGGTCCCCGCCGAGCCCGAGGCGGATCCGGTTGATCTGGGCGTCAAAATACTCGTAGGCGGTCCAGCCGCCCACCGCGGCAAGGAGTACCACGGCGGCGAGCATCGCTGCGACTACCGTGAGCAGGCGGGACGTCAGAGACCGCTCCCGGCGAGTGTCGTGTTCGTCGTCGCGTGCCTGGTGGTCGTCGCGTGCCTGGTGGTCGTCGCGTGCCTGGTGGTCGTCGCGTGCCTGGTGGTCGTCGCGTGCCTGGTGGTCGTCCCGGGTCGGAGACGGGCCTCGATACGCACGGGCGGTCGGATTCAGACGATTTCGTCGCCGCGGGGGCGGGCCCTGGGACCCCGCGGACAGACGCGGCGGCGCGTCGGTCACCGTGTCCCCCTCCCAGGCGGCCCGAGATGTCTGCTGAGTCTGGAACGATCAGATGCGCGGTAAGGTTTCCCGCCGACTGGCCGCCCCGAACCCTGCGACTACCCAACGTACCCGTATTGGGCGGGGTGTGCCTGTCGCCGGCCCGGTGCGCCTGGAAATACCCGTTGCACATGTGGGTGTTCACGGTGACGGGCGGGCAAAGATGGATCGAGCCGTCATGTGATAGGAATCACATCGGCGGTTACTTTNTNTNAGCTCAAANCGGCACGATAGGGTTTCGGATCATGAAGGCCCTCGTCCTTGCTGGTGGTTCGGGAACCCGTCTGCGGCCGATCACCCACACCTCGGCCAAACAGCTTGTTCCAGTGGCGAACAAGCCGGTGCTTTTCTACGGCCTGGAGGCCATCCGTGACGCCGGTATCACCGATGTCGGGATCATCGTGGGGGAGACGGCCGGCGAGATCCAGGCGGCGGTAGGTGACGGCTCGGCATTCGGGATCCAGGTCACCTACATCCGCCAGGACGCGCCGCTCGGACTGGCACATGCCGTGCTCATCGCCCGCGACTTCCTCGTCGATGAACCGTTCGTCATGTACCTCGGCGACAACCTGATTATCGGTGGGATCTCCAGCCTGGTCGAGGAATTCCGACGGACCACTCCGGACGCCCTGATCCTGCTGACCAGGGTCGACAACCCCTCCGCCTTCGGTGTCGCCGAGCTCGGTGCGGATCGGCAGATCATTCGACTGGTCGAGAAGCC
Source organism: Frankia sp. CeD (assembly GCF_000732115.1). Taxonomy (NCBI): domain Bacteria; kingdom Bacillati; phylum Actinomycetota; class Actinomycetes; order Frankiales; family Frankiaceae; genus Frankia; species Frankia sp. CeD. Next base: position 341,435 of record NZ_JPGU01000001.1, on the reverse strand, counting down.
GCTCGTTCCGCCGAGTGACCTGGCGCTCGTCGGCGTCTACATGTTCGGCACCCCCATCCACGACGCCGTGGGGGCGATCAAACCGTCGGCCCGCGGCGAGCTGGAGATCACCGAGGCGATCCAGTGGCTCGTCGACGGCGGATACGAGGTCGCCTCCCACCTGGTCGAGGGTTACTGGAAGGACACCGGCCGACTCGACGACATGCTCGAGACGAACCGCCATCTCCTCGAGTCGATCGAGCCGGCGATCCGTGNCAGCGTTGACGAGCACAGCACGATCGTTGGCCGTGTGGTGATCGAGGAGGGCGCCTCGCTGGTCCGGTCCACCGTGCGCGGGCCGGCCATCATCGGCCGGGACACCACCCTCNTCGATACCTATGTCGGCCCGTTCACCTCGATCTTTCACTCCTGCGTCATCGAACGGACCGAGATCGAGTACTCGATTGTGCTGGAGCGGGCGACGATCCGTGGGATCGGGCGGATCGAGGACTCGCTGATCGGCCGGGATGTCGAGGTCGTCCCCTCCGCGGCCCTGCCCAGGGCGCATCGGCTCATGCTGGGCGACCACTCCCGCGTCTCGGTGGCTACGACGGGGACCTGAGGCCTGCCCGGAGCGGATGTCCCTTGCGCATCCGTGACGGACTNCGTGGGGCGGGCGTCGGCCGGTGACCGCCCGATCCCGATCCCGATCCCGATCCCGGACCCGATCCCGGACCCGTGATCGCGGCCTCCCGCGTGCCCCTGGCTCCGCCCGCCCGCACCGCGACGGCGAGGCAGAGAACGACGAGCACCGCCGACAGCGCGAAGACCGTGATCGTGACGCCGATCGGGAACGGCGCCCAGCGGCCGGCCCCCGCGACGATCTCGGGAACGCGGGCCGGGGTGAAGGACACCTGGCGCGGCAACCAGTAGTACGAACAGACCGCCAGCAGCCCCAGACCCTGCATCAGCAGCGCGCCGACCAGCGTGACGGCGGGTGCCAGTCGCTCCCGGCCGCGCAGCGCCGCGCGCAGGCCCAGAGCGAACACCACCCCCAGACCGACCAGCCCCAGGTAGAGATACCGGCCCTGGACGGCGATGCCGCGGGTGTACTGCTGGTACTCCGCCCAGCTGCGCTGCCCGACCATCAGATAGGCGAAGGCGACCGGGAGCAGCAGTACCGCCGGCCCGGCGGTACTCGCCAGCCGGTCCGGCCGCGCGGCGCGGCGGGGTCCGGCGGCCAGCGCGGCCGCGCACAGTCCGACAACCGCCCCGGTCGCCACGACGATGGCGACCGGGGAGAGCTGGGGCGGCTCGAACAGGCCAAGCCCGCCCCAGAAGCGGCTGATCATAGTCCGGAAGAAGTACCAGAACCAGGTGAGGAAGGAGTCCGGAAGCAGCAGTGGTTCCCGCCGCGGCGGGTTCGTCGCCCACCCGTTCGGCTGGACGGAGTCGTACAGGACGTAGTTCCTGATCCACCACCAACCTCCCAGGGCGAGCCCGAGGCCGACCGCCAGCGTGGCCGGCGTCCATGGCAGGGAGCCGATCGCGCGACGCGACGCGAAAAGCCGGCCGGCCGGATACGCGGACCGTTCCGGTGCCTGCCGCCCCGCACGCCGCAGGCGCCACCAGCCGACCAGATAGGCGGCGACGATCATGGCCGGCAGGGCCAGCGCGAACGCCTTGGTCAGCAGGGCGATTCCCAACCAGATCCCGGCCCGGGCGGCGGTGCGGCGACGCATGTCGCCGCGCAGCACACCCACGAGAGTGACGGTCAGCCCGCCGGTGGCGAGCATCAGGAGGCCGTCATTGTTGAAGGTGGCACCGACCCTGGTGAACCCGGGCACGGCGAGTGGCAGGGTCGCCGCGGCGAGGGCCGATGGTTGATCCAGTCCGAAGCGGCGTGCCGCCAGCCATGCCAGCAGGGGCAGCGGCGCGACCACCAGGATGTTCAACAGACGCAGGACGAAGACCTGCTGGTCATAGGCCCAGTGCTTGGAGCCCGGCAGGGCGTCGAGCAGCCTGGCGCCGACCACGTAGATCAACGGTGGATGCTGCACCATCTGGTTGGAGAGACGGCCGTCGCCGACGGGGGCAACCCCGCCGAGGGCGTCGAACGACTGGCGCTGGCCGCGTGGCGTCGGATCGATCTCGGCGAAGGACGGGGAGCCCCGCCGTTTCCCACCGGCCTGGAACATGTCCTGGAAGCGGCCGCGGTCGAAGTCGTCAGAGGTCGCGGCTACACCCGTCGAGATGATCTTTTTGCCTGGTGCGGGCCAGCCGACTCCGTGCTGCAGGCCGTAGACCATGTCCACGTGCTGAGCCTCGTCGTATCCCGTCCAGGTCGGATACACGAACGCGTAGCTGAGCAGCAGGCCGAGGTGAACCGCCGTGATGAGGAGCAATAACACCGGCACGCGCCGCGGACCGGGCATCGACACCGCCTCGGCGGCTGGCCTCGTCCCTGCCGGCCTCGTCCCTGCCGGCCTCGTCCCTGCCGGCCTGGTCTCCGCCGCGGGATCGGGCGTGGAACCGGTGGTGTAGATGCAGTCGATGATCGACGGCTCTGGGGCATCCATGGTTGACGCCAGCGTAGACGACCGATGTGAGAGGTTGGACGAGCTCGGCGTGGGGTAACCGTTGCCTGTCTGTCGCACTCTTCTCGACACGGGCTGATCCTGGGCGGATCCTGAACCGGGCGGGTCACGGTGTCTGCGACACTCGGAAGGTGCGTTTTCTCGTGACCGGTGCCGCCGGTCAGCTCGGGGCCGACCTCTGCCGGCTGCTCGAGGCCCGAGCCGCGGAACCGGGCTCCCCGGTGTCCGGCTGGGCCGGTCTGACTCGGGCGGAATTCGACATCACCGATCCGGCCCGGGTGCGCGCCGTCCTGCGCGACCAGGCGCGTCCTGCGAAGATCCAGGGTGGGCTGGTCGTCTTCAACACGGCGGCCTGGACAAACGTCGACGCGGCGGAGTCGGACGAGGCCGGCGCCTATGCGGTCAACGCCACGGGGCCGGCGCACCTCGCCGCGGCCTGCGCCGAGGTCGGCGCGACCCTGATCCATATTTCGACTGACTACGTCTTCGACGGGCGGGCCGCCAAGCCCTACGAGGTCAACGATCCTACCGGTCCCGTCTCGGCGTACGGCCGGACGAAACTGGCCGGGGAGGAGGCTGTCCGAGCCCTGCTGCCCGATGCCTCGTATGTGGTGCGCACCGCATGGGTCTATGGCCGGACCGGCAGCAACTTCGTGAAGACGATCTCACGCCTGGCCCGTGAGCGGGACACGCTGTCCGTTGTGGACGATCAGGTGGGCTCGCCGACCTGGTCGGCCGATCTCGCGTCGGGGCTGCTCGAACTCGCTTCCTCGACGGCACCGACCGGCGTCTACCACTGCACGAACGCCGGCGAGACCACGTGGTTCGGCTTCGCCCGCGAGATTGTCGCCGCTCTGGGCCAGGACCCGGCCAAGGTGACGCCGACGACGACGGAGGCATTTCCCCGTCCGGCCCGGCGCCCGGCCTACGCGGTGCTCTCCGGGCGGTCATGGGTGGACGCGGGACTCACTCCTCCGCGGGCCTGGGACGCCGCGCTGTCCGCGGCCTTCGCCGCGGCGGGCGACGCGCTGCGCGGCTGATCGTTCTGCCGGGTACCGATCTTTCTGTCGATCGTTGCGCGACCGGCCAGCGTCGACCCACCGCACCCCGGCCGTGGGCGGGGGCGCGCCTGACTCTCGCCTGATGTCCGGTCCCCGCCCGGCCCCGTCNTCCCGATCTACCTGGCCCGATCTACCTGGCCCTTCGGCGACNGTTCCCGGTGGGCGCCGATCGTGTTGACTGTCACAGTAGAATTTTGCACGATGAGAATAAGTGCGCGTGCTGCAAAGTTATCGAGAAAGAGGATATCGAGGGAGCGGATCGAGATCGGGGAAGCGGTGACGGGGAAGGATCCGACGGCGGCACCCGCGGCGACCGTCCCGGGTCGGGCTGGCGAGCCCGGGAGGTCGTCCGGGCCGGGGCTGCGGGAGCGCAAGAAGCGGCAGACCCGCCGGGCCCTGCGGGCCGCGGCCATCCGGCTTGTCGCGGAGCGTGGTCTGGAGAACGTTTCGGTCGACGAGATCGCCGCCGCGGCCGAGGTTTCCACCCGGACGTTCTTCAACTACTTCCCGACGAAGGACGACGCGATCGCCGGCATCGATCCCGAGGACATCACCGAGATCAGCACGGCGCTGGCGGAGCGTCCTCCCGAGGAGGAGCCGCTGGCGGCGTTGCGGGCGGTCATGCTGGACCGGGCCGCCCTCGTCGCACCCGATCAGGTCGAGCTGTGGCGCGTCCGGCTCGCGATCATCCGTGCCCATCCTCATCTGACCATGGCCTACGCGGCCAGTTGGAGTTCCTACGAACGTGCTCTCGCCGAGGCNATCGGCCGGCGTTGCGGGCTCGATCCCGATCGTGACCCCTACCCCGTCGTGCTGGTCGCGACGACGTTGGCCGTCGTGCGGACCCTGACCGTGCGGTGGCAGGAGTCCCCGGATGACGCTTCGTTGCCCGACACTCTCGGCCGCGCCTTCGACATCCTGGCCCGCGGCCTGGCTCCGCCCGGCCCCTCCGGCCCCTCCGGCCCCTCCGGCACCTTGGGCGGGTCCGGCGCCCCACCCGAGTCCGGCGGGTCGGACGGATTCGACGTGGTGGGCACCCCGAACGCGCCGATCATGTCGTCCCACCGGGAGCACCGGGAGCACCGGGAGCACCGGGAGCACCGGGAACGAGAACAACGAGGACAGCGACCCGAATGAGATCGACCGAGCACGTCGACGTCAGCGACGACCATGAAGGGAGCCGGTCATGACGCAGGCTCGATCAGCGGAGTCCGCCGAGCCCGTGGACTCCGTGGACTCCGTGGACTCCGTGGACTCCGTCGAGTCCGCCAGAACCGGCGCCGGCACGTCCCCGGCGCCCCGCGGCGGCGCCGTGATCCCCTCGCCGGTCTCCGACCAGCGCCGGCTCTGGCTGATCATGGGAGCGCTGCTCCTCGGAATCCTGCTGGCCTCGCTGGATCAGACGATCGTGTCGACGGCACTGCCGACGATCGTCGGGGATCTCGGCGGCGCCACCCATCTCTCCTGGGTGGTGACTGCCTACCTGCTGGCCTCCACGGTGTCCACACCGGTCTGGGGCAAGCTCGGTGATCTGTACGGCCGCAAGATCCTGTTCCAGGTGGCGATCGTCATCTTCCTGGTGGGCTCGATGATCGCCGGTGCCAGTACGTCGATGGGGCAGCTGATCGCCTTCCGTGCCATCCAAGGGCTCGGCGGCGGCGGGTTGATCATCAGTGCGATGACGATCATCAGTGATCTCGTTCCGCCGCNCGATCGAGGCCGTTACCAGGGGCTGTTCGGCGCGACGTTCGGTGTGTCGTCGGTGGTCGGTCCGCTGCTCGGCGGCCTGTTCGTCGACCATCTCTCCTGGCGCTGGGTCTTCTACGTGAACCTGCCGGTGGGCGCGGTCGCCCTGGTGGTGACGGCGTTGGCGCTCCNGGCGACGAGGAACCGCATCAGGCACGTCATCGACTACCTCGGCACCGTGCTCCTGGCCATGGCAACGACCAGCCTCGTGTTGCTGACCAGCCTGGGCGGCACCACCTACGCCTGGGGATCACCGGAGATCATCGGGATGGGCGTCGCGGGAGTCGTGCTCCTCGTCGGGTTCGTGTTCGTCGAACGAGTGGCGGTCGAACCCGTGCTGCCGCTGACGCTGTTCCGGGTCCGGGNGTTCTCGGTGGCCGGCGCGGTCGGCTTCGTCGTCGGCTTCGCGATGTTCGGCGCGATCGTCTTCCTGCCGCTGTTCCTCCAGGTGGTGAAGGGAGTCGACCCGACGGACTCCGGCCTGCAGATGCTGCCGGTGATGGGTGGGCTGCTGCTCAGCTCGATCATCTCCGGCCGGCTCATCAGCCGGTGGGGCCGTTACAAGATCTTCCCGGTCGTCGGTACCGCGATGATGTCGATCGGCCTGTTCCTGCTGTCGTTCATCAGTCCCGACATCTCCACGCNGCAGCTCACGTTGTCCATGTTCGTCCTCGGGGTCGGGATCGGCGCGGTCCTGCAGGTCCTGGTCATGGCCGTGCAGAATGCCGTCGACTACCGGCAGATGGGCGTGGCCACCTCGGGTGCGACCTTCTTCCGGTCCATCGGCGGGTCGTTCGGTACCGCCGTGTTCGGCGCGATCTTCGCGAACCAGCTCAGGGGNAACCTCGCCGAGCGGNTTGCGGGCATCCCGTTGCCATCCGGTCTGTCCGCCTCCGGTTCCAACCTCAGCCCCCAGGTGCTCCACAGGCTGCCCCCGACGATCCGGGACGGATTCGTCCAGGCGTTCTCGGACGCGATGCAGACCGTCTTCCTGGTGGCGGTGCCGATCGGTCTGTGCGCCTTCGCGCTGGCCTGGTTGCTGCCCGAGATCCGCCTGGGAAACACCGTCGGCGGCCCGCGGCCCGCGGCGCCGGGCTCGGCGAAGGCGGATGAGACCGCGGAGGTCCTCAAGTAGCCGCGATTTCGACCGCGCGTCGGCGTCTGCGCGGGACGCCCCGTCGGCACGCGGTCTTTCTGCTGCTGGTCGCCGCCGGGATCGCCGCTCGGGTCCTGGTGATCGTCACCTACCCGCCCGCGCTGATGTACCTCGGGGATTCGGCGGCCTACCTCGACCAGGCGTGGCGGGACATTTGGCCGGGCGACTGGCGGCCGTCGGGCTACCCGATGTTCCTGCGGATCCTCGACGGCCAGGCCCACCTGACGCGGGTCGTCGTCGTCCAGCACCTGCTCACGCTGGGCGCGGCGGTGGCGCTCTATGCGGTGGCGCTGCGGGTCGTCCGCCGGCCGTGGCTCGCCNCCCNCNCCNCCNCCCCCNCNCNGCTCTCCCCNNGGGTGCTGGACCTCGGCCAGTTCGTCCTCGCCGACAGCCNGTTCGGGGTGCTCGTCTCGGTCGGCGTGGCGTTGCTCGCGTTACCGGGACGCCCTCGGCCCGTTGCCTGCGCCGCCGCCGGCCTGCTGCTCGGCGCAGGCCTGTGCGTGCGGACAGTGGGCTACGGCCCGCTGGCGGTCGGCCTGGTCGTCCTGCTCGGCACCGTGGTGGCCGACCGGCGGCGCGCGACTTCCCGGGCCGGGTCGGTTGCCGCTCCTCGGGCGGCCCGACCCGTCCTCGCCTTCGTGCTGGCCGCCGCCGCGCCGATCCTGGCCTACTCCGGGTGGAGCGCCTCGGCGGGAGGGGGCTTCGCCGTCTCCGCGCACTCCGGGTTCTTCCTGTACGGGCGGGTGGCGCCGTTCGCGGATTGTTCCGCGCTGTCACGAGCGGACCTGCGCACCCTGTGCGACCCACGGCCGGTCGACGAGCGTGGTTCGCCGGTTCGCTACCTGTGGCCGGCCGGCTCCCCTCTGCGTCAGGGGCACCGGCACATCCCACCGGGGCGGGAGGACCTCGCGGCCGAGTTCGCGGACGAGGNCGTGCGTCACCAGCCGTGGATGCTGGTGACGACGTCGGCCCGGTACCTCGTCGGCTATCTCTCCCCGGTCCGGCATGAGACGACGAAGACCTCGCGGGCGGACACCTGGGAACTGCCGTCCGGCGTGACCAACGTGCTGACCCCGGACGATCCGCATGCCGACGACGGCTATTTCGTCGCGACCGAGGTGCACAACCCCACGGCGGGCTGGCTGGCCGGCTACTCTCGCCTGGCCTACGCTCCGATGCCGCTTGTCGGCCTGGGTCTGCTGGCGGGTCTCGCGGCAGTACTGCTCGAGGCCGTTCGCCGGGNACGCAGGAGNGGGGNGACGGCGGCGTGGCCGGGGCTCGGGCGGCTGTTCTGGCTGGCCGCCGGGGCCGGCCTGTCGACCCTCGTGCTGTCCGCGCTGACCTCCGGATTCGACTACCGCTACCTCGCCGCGGTCATCGGGCCGATCGGATCGGCCGCGGTCCTGGGCGCGGCCGGCTTAGTTGCCGCGCTCCAAAGCCGGACCGCCGGACAGCGCCGACCGCCGGATAACAGCCCGCCGGACAGCTGACGCCAAGCGGACGATACCGTCGTATCCGCCAAACGATCGTCGCTGATGTTCGATGGGCTGACCGGCGTTGCGGCGTGGTAGTCGGGGCGACACTACCCGGCCGAGGCGGAGAGGGTTGCCGACGTGCCTGGCGGGGATGCGTGGCAGGCGGTCGAGACCTCCATGCGGGTGCCTGGGACCGGTGCGGCGCCGGAGGCTTGGCGGGTGGCGGATCCGGGGCGGCGCTGGCTTGTGATCGGGGTGGTCGCGGCCGGCATGGTTTTCTCCGCGCTCGGCGTGCTCGTCGCCGCGGTCGTGCCTCCCTTCACCTCGGCCGACGAGGCACAGCACACCGCCTACGCGTTCGACGTCGCCGACGGCTCGTTGCCCGTGCTCGACTCGCCCGTGCACTCCCGCATCCCGAGCATGCCGGGACTGCCCGCCGACTGCGTGGTGCCGCCGCCGCAGGCGCGGGCCGCGGTGGCCTCCCACGTCGATCGGCTCTGTGGGGTGCGCCTCGGCCGACCACTGGCGAACGTCGACCTCACCTACACCGCGAACCATCCACCACTGTTCTACGCGGTCGAGGCCGTCCCGCTCCGGACGGGCGTCGCGCTGGATCATCCGCTGGCCGGTTTCCGGGCCGCCCGCCTTCTCAACGTGGCGTTTGGGATTACCGCGGTGATCGCGACTGCGGCGCTGGTCCGCGGTGTGCTGCCGGGGCGGCCCGGTGTCGCGGTCGGCGCGGCGGCGATTGTCGGCGTGGTCGGCATGTTCGTCCTCATCTCCGGCCAGGTCTACAACGACACCCTGGCGGTGGCGACCATCACCGGCCTGCTCGCGGTGACCGTTGCGATCATCCGCCGGGGACCGGGGCCGCGGACCTTGGCGGCACTGGCGGTGCTCGGCCCGGCGGCGGCGGCGAGCCGGGCCAGCGGCGCGCTGGCCGTCGCGGTGGTCGTCCCGGCTCTCGCTGTCGCCGTCTCGATGTGGACGTCCGGTGGCGCGCTGCGGCGAGCCGGGCGTGGCCTGACGGCCGCGGTCGTGCTCGTCGCGCTGACCTTCGCCGCGACCGGCTGGTTCTACCTGCGTAACGTGCGCCGGTACGGCGATCCCACCGCCTCGGGCCGGGTCGCCGAGATGTTCCCGATCCGCGATGGGCGGACGTCGGCCTGGCAGGTGTCACGCGACAGCGACTTCTGGTGGCACATCTACCGCGGGTTCTTCGGACGTTCCGTCCTGCTGACCGGTCACGCCCGGACGATCGCCGTCGGGGTCGCGGTCGTGACCGGTGCGGGTCTGGTCGCGGCGGGGATTCGGGTCCTGGGCGCCCGGCTGCGGACCGTTGCGCGGCCGGGCACTCGGATCGCGGATACCACCGATACCCGGCCGGCGGACGACGGGGCGGNCGACGGGCATCCCGAGGCGGATCCACCGGGAGGTCGGCTGGCCGGCAGCGTCGTCATCGGCCTTCTGCTCACCCTGCACTGCCTGCTCGTCGTCGCCACCCTGGTGGGCTACGTCGCCGTCGGAGGCGCGCCGTTCACCCGGTACCTGCTGCCGATACTGCCGATCCTCGCCCTTGTCGTCGCGGCCTGCTGCGGATCGCTGCCGCTGGGCCGTCGCGGCCTGCCGACGGTCGCGGTCGTCGCCGCGCTGGCGGCGCTCACCGTGGTCATGCTCATCCGTGACCTGGCATTCAAGCGGCCCGCGCTCGCCCCGCTGGCGAACCTGGACCGGCTGCGGACCGCCTGGGACCAGACGGCCCCGGGCCCGCCCGACCTCGGGCTGTCGTGCCTGGCGGGATGGGCCGTTCTCGGCGGTGTCCTGCTCGTCGTCGCGTTATGGAAGCTCGCTGACCCGGCGGTAGACGGCCGCGGTGAGCTGCGCGGTGCGCCGCCAGGTGAACGTGCGGGCGTGCGCCCGGCCGGCGTCGGTGTCGCCGGGGGAGTCGAGCAGCTCCAGGATCGCTTCGGCGAGGTCGTCGGCGAACGAGTCGCGGTCGGTCTGCCGAACGAGCCGCACCGGACTGGTGGAGCGGGTGATGGTCAGCCCGGGGGCCTGGCCAGGGGTCTGCTCAGGGGACCGGCAGGCGGGGGCGGCGACGTCGACGAGAGCGGCGGTGACCTCCCNCACGGNCGGGNTGTCGGCGGCGACCACCNGAGTCCCNGCGGCGAGCGCCTCCAGGGGGGGTAGCCCGAAGCCCTCGTACCGGGACGGGAAGCACAGCACGCTCGCTCCGGCGACGGTCATCCGCAGTGCCTCGCTGTCGAGATAACCGGCGACGACGACGGCGTCGGACGGCAGGTTCGCCAGGTCCAGTGCCGGTCCCCACCCCGGAGGCCCGACGAGCACCAACGGCGGAGCGTCGATTTTCGCCGCGTGCAGCCGGCGGACCGCCTCCAGCAGCGCCGGGAGGTTCTTGCGGGGCTCCACCGAACCGACGAACAGCAGGTACCGCTCGGGCAGGCCACGGGCCCTGCGCCAGGCGAGGCNCGGCTTCGCCGTGGTGAACCAGGCGTCGTCGACGCCGAGCGGCGTCGGGGTCACCAGCGCGGGGTCGAGCCGGTAGGCCGTCACCACCTCGTCGGCCACCGCGCGGCTGGGCGTCAGCACGGCGGACGCCCGGCGCAGGCCGCGGGGGACCAGATCGCTGTAGCGGGCGGACGCCGCCGTCACCGTGTCCGGGGTACGCAGGTAGGACAGGTCATGGATGGTCAGCACACCGCGGGCCCGGCGCAGCGGTGGAAGGACGAAGTTCGTCGCGTGCACGACGTCGGCGGGGCCGGNGAGCCACTCGACGGGCGGGNACTCCGAGCGGGCCCAGGCATCCTGCAACAGCCGGGCCGGTGCCCGCCGGGCCGCCGTTCGCACCCCGGCCGGCAGCGCGCCCGGCAGCTCGTCCAGCCCGCGCCAGGTGAACGCCGTCGCCGCGAGTTCCCACCCGGCCCCGGCTTCCCGCCCGGGCTCGGTGGCGAGCCGGGCGAGCCCGGTCAGCAGATGCTCGGTGTAGCGGCCGACCCCGGTGCGTTGCCCGAGCAACGGCGTGCCGTCCAGCACGACCCTCATGCCGGAATCATCCCCTCCTTNCCGGGAGTNCCACGCCCCGCCGGTTCACCGCTCGTACAACCCGTGCCGGATGGCGATCTCCCGCCATTGCCGCGCGAACGCCGCATCGGAGAAGGTCTGGGCGCGTTCGATCGCCGCGGCGGCGAGCCGACCGCGTAGACCGTCCTCGGCGGCGAGCCGGCGAGTGAAGGAGGCAACCTGCTCCGGGCCGGTCCATCGGTAGCCGTCGATTCCGTGCCGGACGATCTCTCGCTGGCCGGCCCGGTCGATGACGACGGGAACGCAGCCCCCGGCCATCGCCTCGACGGTGGTCATCCCGAAGTGCTCCGCCGTCCAGGGACGCCGGTCATCGTCCTCGCCGTACCCGGTGGCCGACCAGAACACCGAGCTGGTCGAGAGCAGCCGTTCGACCTCGGCGCGCGGGGCATTGGGATGGATCTCCACCGGCAGCCCCGCGCCGGCCGCCCGGACCTGTTCCAGGTAGGGCAGTTGAGAGTCCTCACAGCCGCCGACGACGTGCATCGTCCAGTCGGGCAGGTTGCCCGCACGGTACAGGTCGCCGAACCACTGCACCATCTCCAGCTGTCGCTTGGCGTGGCCGAGGCCGGGGGCGAAGAACCGGCCGACGGTGACGACGGCCTTCTCCCGCCGCGGCGCCGGATGCAACCGTTCCACCTGGATGGGGGGGAACAGCAGGTCGGCGTCGCGCTTCCACAACCGGCGGATCCAGCCNCGGGTGAACCGCGAGTTGGCCATGACCACGTCGTAGCCGTCGAGGTAGCCGAGGTCGGCCGGGTCCCGCAGCAGCCAGGGGAAACGCAGCGGGAGCCGGGCGATCGGCCCCTCGCCACCATCGGTGACCCGGGGGCGGCTCACCGCCACGCCGAGTTCGCGCACGTCCGCCGCGCCTGGCGAGAACGCGTCACTGACCAGGGTGAGCTCGGTACCGTTCGCCGACGGCGGCAGCGATACCTCGAACGGGGTGAAGTCGGTGCCGATCCGCAGCTTGGCCAGCACGCCGCCGTCGGCGTCNAGGAGGCGCAACGCCGTACCGACGGGCGCGCCGGGCCGGCCGATATCGGCGCGCAGGGTGCGCCGCTTGCCCGGGCTGACGGCGAGGATGCCCGCCCCGTTCGTCCAGGTCCACTGCCGGCGGCGGCCGCCCTCCGGCGGGTACCAGCCCTGGCCGAAGCTCACCGCTGGGCGAACCCCGCGCAGCAGCGGCCCGGCCGTGCGGACCGCGGCCTTGCGCCAGGCCGCCATGTCGTGGTCGAACGGCGTCGGGAAGAAGCACAGGTACGCCGAGTGGCGGGCCTTCGGCATGATCCGGCTCATGTACGAANCGTTTACGAACAGGTCGTAGCGTCTGGAGAGGACGGCGATGGCCTCCTCGCCCCGGTCCGGCAACCGCACGTACCGGCAGTCGGCGAGATCCAGCCCGAGATGCTCGCCGANCGCCGCGAGGTCGACCTCGGAGTGCCCGAGGAGATCGACCACGGCGCCCTCGGCGGCCAGTACCTGGGCGATCATGCCGTTGTGGCGTTCCCCGCCGCCCATGGAGTGCCAGAACCGGTTGTAGACCGCCGCCCGCACCCCGTCGGCCGGTTGGTCGTTCTCGGCCGGTTGGCCGGCTCTCGCGGGATCGTTCATCGGGACACCAGCCAGCTCTGCAGGCTCGCCCGCCGTTGCGCGGCGCTGCGCCCGATCTCGCGCCGGGCCCGCAGCATGTCGGGCAGCAGCCGCAGGTAGGAGCCATACACCCGCAGCCGCAGCAGGGTCGGTCGGATCGCGGGCTGGCTGCGCGCGCGCCAGGCCTGGCGCAGCGTGCGCACCGCGATCGAGACGGTGGNCAGCGGGTAGCGGATCACGGCGGCCAGCGCCATCGGCGCGGTCGCGTCCTTGGTGAGCATCAGCAGCCGGTTGCGGTCGGTGTGGAAGACGAACAGCGGTGACCATTCGACGCTCGACGCCGAGTGGATGTGACGCAGCACCGCCCCCGGGACGTAGCGGATGCCGTACCCGCGGGCCCGGATCCGCCAGGACAGGTCGGTGTCCTCGTAGTAGAGGAAGAACGCGTCGTCGAACCAGCCGAGCTCGTGGCCGAGCGACGAACGGATCGCCATCCCGTTCCCGCAGGCGGTGAACACGTCCTCCGGCTGGTCGAACTGGCCGACGTCGACCTGCTGGTAACCACGGTCGGCACCGTAACCGTCGGTCAGGACGATGCCGCCGACGTTGTTGATGACGTCCACCCGCGGCGCCTCACCGCCGACGGTCAGCGACACCGTCGTCGACTCGGGGCCCACCGCGAGGTCCGCTCGCCCTCCGGCCGACGTGCCGGTCGGGCCGTCCCAGCTCAGGGTGACCTGTTTGCGCGATTCCGCCGCCCAGGTGAACCCGAGGGTGACCGGGCCGCCGTCGGGGATCGGCACGCACAGTTCGCCGTCCCCTCGGGTCCAGAAGTACGGCGAGCCGCTCGGTCCCTCGGCACCATAGGTGAGGTTCTCCCAGAGCACCTCGCGCAGCGCCTCGCGCCCGTCCACCGTCACCGAGGACACCCGCACCCCCAGCTCGCGGGAGTCGTGCGGACCCGGGACGAAGGTAGGCGTGTGCAGCCTGATCCGCAGGAACCGGGGGAGGAAGACGACCTTGCCGGTGGTGGCGCCGAGATGCCGGCCGCCGGGCTCGTCGAACGGCGCCAGCAGCGCCGCGAGCCAGGTGGGCTCGGGGATCGCGTCGTTGTTCACCAGGACCGCGAACGGCGTCGTGACCTGGCGCAGCGCCAGGTTGTTGCCGCCGGCGAAACCGAGGTTGCATTCCGCGGGCACCACGCGTACCCAGGGGTAGCGCTCGGCGAGCAGCTCCCGCGAGCCGTCGGACGAGGCGTTGTCGACCACCCAGGTTTGGTAGGCGAAATCCGCCTCCTGCTTGGCGATGCCGTCCAGGCAGGCCGGGAGGAGATGCGCGCCGTTCCAGTTGACGATCACGATGGTCGCCAGCGGCTCGACGGTCTTCGACTCGACGGCCGATCCCGCCTCCGGCCGGGTCGGGCGTTCCTCGCTCATCCGCGCAACCTCGCATCGTAGTCGACCTTGAGCAGTCCGTCCGCCTGCGCACCACCGACGCCGAACAGCTCCTCGAACCGGCGGGTGGTGACCGGGACGCCGGTGGCGGCGTCCGAGACGTGCACCTTCACCGCGAAGGCGCCGAGCAGCTCGGGCAGGCGTGGTACCGAGAAGTCGACGATGTGGCGNCCTGGCCCGATGGCGAGCCCGCCGAGTGGCGTCTCCATCATCCAGATCGGCACCTCGTTCTGGCCGACGATGTAGGTGTGCAGGTACACGTGCTCGGGGGCACCCTCGGTGACGTCGAACTCGACGCTGACGGTGAGGGACTCGCCGGGGCCGTACTGCACGGTGGGCGGCCCGCCCGGCTCGTGGCTGAAGGTGACCGACTCCGGCCTGACCGTGGCGTACTGGTAGGAGACCGGTTCCCCCGCGGGCAGGCTGCCCAGCTTCTGCCGCAGCAGTTTGGTACCCACGGCCGGCGGGCCGTCGAAGAACAGCGACCCGGACTCCAAGACCAGGATGCGATCGCACATGTTCTCGATGAGGTCGAGGGAGTGCGTCACGAACAGGATCGTGCGGCCCTGGGCCCGGAATTCGGCGATCTTGGCCAGGCACTTGCGCTGGAACGCCTCGTCCCCGACGGCCAGGACCTCGTCGACGAGCAGCACGTCCGGGTCGACGTGCACGGCGACGGCGAAGCCGAGGCGGACGTACTGGCCCGACGAGTAGTGCTTGACGTCATCGTCGATCTTGTGGCGCAGCTCGGAGAAGTCGACGATGGAGTCGAAGAGCTGATCGATCTCCCGTTTGGACAGTCCGAGCAGGGACGCGTTGAGGTAGACGTTGTCCCGGCCGGAGAGCTCGCNGTTGAACCCGGCACCGAGTTCGAGCAGCGAGGCGATCCGACCGTGTACCGAGACCCGTCCGTCTGTCGGGCGCAGGATCCCGGCGAGCACCTTGAGCAGCGTCGACTTGCCCGAGCCGTTCGCACCGGCGAGACCGACCGTCTGGCCTCGTCCGATCGTCACGTCGATGTCGCGCAGTGCCCAGAAGTCGTCCCCGGCGGGGCCGCCCCGACGGACGAACCGTTCCTTCAGACTGGTCGCCCGGTTGTGGTACGAGACGAATTTCTTGCTCACTCCGGCGGCCTCGATCACCACGGGCGCCTCGCGCGCCGGGTCGGGTGACGCGGCGGCCTCCCTGCCCTCGGGCGGGGCGGCGGGGCTCGGCGGGNACGCGGNCGNGNATCGGGNCNCTACTGCTACTCCTTGCTGGCCGCCTGCGGACGTCCCATCATGATCGCACCGCGGTCGGCGTGCTGGCTCCCGGGGCCTTCGGCGGGCGACGAGGACAGGGCCGGTCCGCCACGGGCCGACTACAGATCCTCGGCGAAGTCCGCCTGCAGGGCGCGGAACACGTGCAGCCCCAGCCACAGCAGGGCGAGGGAGATCACCCCGGCGACGGCGAGATGTTCCAGGTAGAACGTGTAACCGGGGTTCGCCAGGATGGGGGCGGAGCCCGTCGAGTTACCCGGGGGTGGATCGTAGATCGCCCGCTGGAACGTGATGACCACGACGGCCATCGGGTTGAGCAGATACACCCAGGTCAGGTCGGCCAACCTGTTCTGGATGAGGCCGAAGGCGTACACCATGGGATTCAGCCAGAACCAGGCGAGCAGCGCCACGTCGAGCAGATGGGCGGTGTCGCGGTAACGCACGTTGAGCGCGCTGACCAGCAGGGACAGTGCCACGGTGAAGGTGAGGGCGACGGCTCCGGCCGGGACGAGCAGCAGCAGCTCGGGGCCGAGCAGGCTGTAGCCGAGCGCGAGGATCACCACGAACAGGACCAGCAGTTGCAGCAGGAAGTGCACCGCGGCGANGCCGACCGCCGACAGGGGGAGCACGGCGAGGGGAAAGCGGACCTTCTTGACGAGGTTCGCGTTCGCCACGACGCTGCCGCAGGACGCGGACACGCTGCCCGAGAAGGCGTTCCAGACGAGCAGCCCGGACATCAGGTAAATACCGAAGCGGGGGATTCCTGATTTCAGCACGATCTGGAACACGAAGGTATACACGACGAGAAGGAGCATCGGGTTCGCCAGTGACCAGGCGAATCCCAGCGTCGACCCCTTGTACTTGACCTTGAGATCCTTGCGGATGAGATTGCGCAGCAGTTCCCAGCGCACCCTCGTCTGGGCCCGGCTGCGACGGGCCAGCCGGCTCACGTCCAGCGCGTGATGGTGCTCCGGCCCGGGCGGCCCTGGCGGACCGGTCTGCGGCTCCGGGGCGGACGGAGCCACCGGCGGCAGCGCGGCGTCAGCCAGATGTGACACGGCCCGCCCTCCCCGTCTCCCGAACGCGCGGGTACCGCTCGCCGCCATGGCGCGACTGGAGCTGCACCTGTCCGCTCCTCCTCGACACTTCGGCTCGACACTTCGGCTCGACACTCTGGCTCGACGCTTCGGGGACCTGAACACTACCGAGACCGAGGCGCCCCTGGTTCGTCCCACGTCCAAGCGGGTTCCGCGACTCGACCGGCCGTCTTTTCCGGCTACCGAGAGTATCGCCCTGCTTGCGGAAGAATAGTCAATGGTGTCCAGGGTCGAACTGGCCCGCTTCTCGTCAGAATCGGACGGTACCGTGCCATCGCCGGGCGGGCGACGCCACCCACTCCGGTGGCCGACGGCCAGAGCACGGTTCATAGTATTGATCCGTCCATCTGGCTTCGGCCGGCCGAGGCCGCGGGGGAGAATCCCGACGCACGCCGGCCGTCGTGGCTGACCCGGCGGAGGCGGTCGTAACCGGCCGCATGGAGCGGTCGTAACCGGCCGCACGGAGAGGACGGTCGTGTTCACCGACGTCCGGCTACGCGAAGTGTGGTCGCACCTGGAGTCGGGCGGGGCACAGGCCCTGACTCTGGATGTCTTCGACACCCTCCTGTGGCGCATGGTGCCAGAGCCCGCCCATGCCTTCGTGCTGTTGGGCCGGCGGCTCGCGGACGCGGGCCNCCTGCCCGCCAGCGTCTCCCCGGGCGAGTTTGCNCGGCTGCGGGTCCACGCCGAGCAGCTGGCCCGCCTGCACGCCGAGGCCACCCGCGGTACCCATGAGGTGCGGCTGGACGAGATCTGGCAGCTGCTGCTGCCTGCGCTACCCGGTGCCCCCG
Organism: Frankia sp. CeD; assembly: GCF_000732115.1. Classification (NCBI taxonomy): domain Bacteria; kingdom Bacillati; phylum Actinomycetota; class Actinomycetes; order Frankiales; family Frankiaceae; genus Frankia; species Frankia sp. CeD. Next base: position 324,128 of record NZ_JPGU01000001.1, on the reverse strand, counting down.
GCGTCCAGGACCTCCTGGACGCAGAGGTCGCGGTCGAACGCGAGCTCTGCCGCGCCGACCTCGCCGTGGTGGAGCTCGCCGAGCTCGCCATGACGAAGCTCGGCCTGCCGGTCTACCTGCTGTCCGACACGTACTTCTCGGCCGGCCAGCTCGAACGGCTGCTGAACCGGCCGGAGCTGGCCGGCGTGCCCTTCACCCACATCTTCACCTCCTCCGACGCAGGGACGTCGAAGAGTGACGGGCTGTTCCAGCACATGCTCGCAGCGTCGAACCTGCGGCCGTCCCGGGTCGTGCACCTTGGCGACCACCCCGTCGCCGACGTCGAGGGCGCCCGCGAGCACGGGCTTGTCGCCATCCATTACCCGAAGTACTCCGGGGCGCTGGAGCAGACCCTTGAGCTCGAGGGTCTGCGTAAGGCGCCGAGCGACGACCTCCCGATCGACCCGGTAGACGGCGACTACGGGATGACCGCGTTGCGAGCCCGGTCACTGCACCGTGCCGACGCCCTCGCGGTCCCCGCGGGGCTGCGCCGGTACTGGGAGGCCGGCGCGACGGTCTTCGGGCCGGTCTTCACCGGTTTCGCGGAGTGGGCTGTGGAACGGGCCCGTGACTTCGGCGCCGACCACATCCACTGCCTGATGCGGGAGGGCGACTTCCTTTCCCGCCTGCTCGTCGGTCCCGGCGAGGATGTCGGGGTCACCATTTCGACGCTGTGGGCGTCGCGGCAGGTGTGCGCGCTGGCCAACGTCTTCGAGGGCAACCCCGAGGAGCTCAGGAGCTTCCTGGTCCGTCGGCACGCGCCGAGTGTGGGGCAGTTGCTGCGCCAGCTCGGGGTCCGGCTGGAGAACGTCGCCGGCATCTCGGCGCTGGCCGACCGCCGCCTCGACGTGCCCGGCCTGCTCGACGACACCCTCGAGGCGCTCTGTTCCGATGAGCGGATCCGCAGCGAGATCGTGCTGACCGCGTCCCGCCTGCGTGAGCGTTACGTGCGCTACCTCGACAGCCAGCTACCCGAGAGCGGCCGGGTCGTCTTCCTCGACCTGGGCTGGGGCGGGACGATCCAGGCGCTGCTCACCCGGCTGCTCGCCTCCACCGGCCGCGGGCTGGACATCCTCGGCCTGTACCTGGCTACGAACCAGGCGGCGATGACGCACCGGTTGGCCGGTCTGGAGCTGGAGGGATATGTTGCGACAAGCGGTCAGCCCGAGACCCTGGCGAACCAGCTCATGCGTAGCCCCGAGGTACTCGAGCAGCTTTGCATGCCCGACGTCGGGTCACTGGTCTCCTTCGACGAGATGGGTAATCCGGTGCTCAGCATCGACCGGACCTCGCGGACGCAGGTCGCCCAGCGAGCCGCCGTCCAGGACGGCGTCCTGGCCTTCCAGCGGGAATGGCTGCGTTACCGGCGCTCGGAGACCCCGATGCCGTCGCTGGCCTGCGCCGGGGCGCGCCAGGCGGGGCTGCGGACGCTGACCCGCTTCGTCGCCCGGCCGACCGCGGTGGAGGCCGCGGCCTTCGGTGCCTGGGCGCACGACGACAACTTCGGCTCCGACGCCACCGAGGGCCTGCTGCCGCCGGAGCTGGTCCGCCGGATGCCGTATCTCACCCCGGCCGACATCGACCGGATCTCCATGCGCGAGCTTTACTGGCCCGCCGGGGTGGCCGGGGTCGCGAACCGGCCGCTGGCCGTGATCAGCGGGCTGGCCGCCGCCGCGGGCATCCCGCCGGAGGAGGTCTCGCCCGAGGCCGCGGCGGGGCCCGTGGAGGNCTACATCGACACGGGCGGGGACTTCGTCAACGGTCCGAAGGAGACGGCGGTCACCCGGTCGGCCCGCGACGGCCTGTCGATCGTCCGGCTCAGCCTGGAGGCGGTCGGGGTACGCCGGATCCGCATCGACCCGGCGGGTCGGCGCGGTCTGCTCCGCCTGGACTGGCTGACGCTGTCCTTTCATATCAACAACACCCCAGAGCCGGACAAGATAACCATCACCTCGCTGGACGATCCCGCCCAGCAGCTCGCCCTCCTCGGCTGCCGGCTGCTCCAGCCGAACCTGGTAGAGATCACCGGGGACGACCCACAGTTCGTCTACACGATCGACCTCGCCACACAGCCGCAGCTCGCCGGGGTCTACGCCCTCGACGTCGAGCTGGCGTTCGGCTGGATGGGCATCCGGGGTGATCCGCTGGCCCTGCCCGCGGCGGAGCCCGCCCGCGACGGTCTGCCGCTGCGGGCGGCCCGCAAGATCCGGCGCGAGCTCGGGGGATCGCGGTGACGGACCACCCGGACTCAGAGCGCAGCGAGGTTCGGGACAGTTTCGCCGAGCTCGCCGCCGTCGCCGCCGGGATGGACGCCGGAACGGACCTCGAGGCCCGACCAGGCACCGGACCGGGCACCGGNCCAGGCACGGCGCCCACCTGGCAGGGCGATCATGCCGTCGAGGTCGGGGACGCCGCCGAACCCACGCTGGCGCCCCTGCTCCTGCACTCCCTGTCCGATCTGCGCGAGATCTGGGTGCCGCTGCTGGAGACGTCCGGGGCGCGCAGCATCGCGGAGATCGGTTCCGAGAGCGGGGTCACCACCTCGCTCCTCGTCGACCTGCTGCGCCGTGGCGGTGGCGGGCGGTTAGTGGTCATCGATCCCGAGCCCGGGGTGTCGCCGGCCTCCGGCGGGGGCCTCGATGTGCACGTGATCCGGGGGCACAGCCCGCAGGCGCTCGACGGCCACGCGCCGACCGACGCCTACCTCATCGACGGGGACCACAACTACGCCACCGTGCACGGCGAGCTCACCGAGATCGACCGAGCGGTCACCTTGTTCGGCCGGTCCTACTTTCCCCTGGTGATCCTGCACGACGTCGGCTGGCCGGCAGGCCGGCGCGACCAGTATTACAACCCCGACCGCATTCCCGAGGGCGCCCGGCAGCCGCACTCGTGGGACGTCGGTGTCGAGATCGACAACAGGGAGACGGTTCCCGGGGGATTTCGGGGCATGGGAGCCTTCGCCTGGGCGCTGACCGAGGGCGGTCCGCGTAACGGGGTGCGCACGGCCGTCGAGGACTTCGTCGCAGACCACCCTGACCTGCGTTTCTTCACCGTGGCACCGATCTTCGGGTTGGGCGTGGTGATCGACCGGCGGGCTCCCTGGGCGCGTCGCGTCGCCGACCTGCTCATTCCGTGGGTGTCCAACCGGCTACTTTCCCGCCTGGAGCGCAACCGCATCGACCTCTACCTGCACGTCCTGCGGTTGCAGGACACCGCGGCGGCGGTCGCCCGGGCGCGGCAGCGGGAGTGGGCGCGCCTGGACGACGAGCGCAGCCGGCTCGCGGCCATCGAGCTCGAGCACCTGCACCGTATCGCCCAGCTTGAGCAGGAGGTCGCCGAGCTCCGCCGGCGCGAGCAGGAACGCGAGGAGCGGTGGGCCCAGAGCCACTGGGCGGCCGCGGACGTCGACGAGCCCAAGCTGATGCAGGTCGCGCGGATCGCGAACTCGGTGCTGCGGTCCCGGCTGAGCACCACCGGACAGGACCGCCTGGCGAGGGTACAGACGCGGATCGCCGATGCCGGCGCGGGTCGCGGCGCCCTGCCCGCGCTGCGCCGTCGCTCGGCCNCCCCGGTGCCNCCCCCGCCGGCAGCGGCGCCGCCGGGCATGCGGCGACCGCCCTCGGAGCGGACCTCGGATGGTCAGCAGACCGGTTGGTAGGGCACGTCTGAGATGTGGCGCTGCCATTCGGCATCGGTGATCTGCTTCGACGGGTCGGCGCACGCGGCGGCGATCAGGTCGGCGTCACCGATCCGGCTGATGCGCACGGTGTAGTCGTCGCTTGCCGTGGCGATGCTGTGGCTGTCCGGTGTCCACGCCAGGGCCTGCACCCAGTCCCCGTGCCCGGTGATGGTGCCGATCGCCGGCGGCCGGCCCGGTTCGGTGACATCCCACAGGTGCACCGTGGTGTCCCAGCCCGCGGTGGCCAGGGTCCTGCCGTCCGGGCTGAACGCCACGTCGAACACCCATTTCTCGTCGGCCGGGAAGGAAGCGGTGGCCGCCGGCCGAGACGGATTGGTGATGTCCCAGATTCGGGCCGTACCGTCATAGGCGCCCGTGGCGAGGCGCCGGCCGTCCGGGCTGAAGGCGACCGCCCACACGTAGTCGGTGTGCGCGGTGATGGCCGCGAGCGGTCGCGGCCGGCGCGGATCGGTGACGTCCCACAGCCGGGCCGT